>NZ_CP141587.1:2210000-2463131 GCF_035593985.1 Sphingomonas sp. LY29 | reverse complement strand
GCGGAAAGGCGCGGATTGCTGTCAATTGCGCCAGTTTTCCGCCAAAAACTGGCTTTCCGGGAAGAATGGCTTTTTGCGAATCGCGGGAAAGCCTAGACTTTTTTCAGTCATCAAAATGAAACGGGCCGCCGGTTGCCCGACGACCCGTTACGAAACGATACGATAATCGGCAATTAACCGAGCGAAGAAACCCGCTTGGTCAGGCGCGAGAACTTCCGCGAGGCGGTATTCTTATGAAGCACGCCACGAGCGACTCCGCGCGCCATTTCCGGCTGCGCCTTCTTCAGCGCTTCCGCGGCTTCATCCTTGGAGCCGGCGGCAATCGCCGATTCGACCGCCTTGATGAACCGGCGGATACGGCTGACGCGGGCGCCGTTGATTGCCGCGCGATTGGCGTTGCGGCGGATGCGCTTCTTGGCTTGCGGCGTGTTCGCCATCGATCGACCTCAAAATAGTTGTTCGCAAAAGAGAAGCGGCGCGAGGCCCATGGGGTCGCGCCGACGTTGCGTCCCCCTAGCCAACACCGCGATTCGCGTCAACCACGGCCTATCGCTGGCATGACGGACAATAGAAGGTGGACCGACCGCCCTGGACGATCCGACGCACCTTGCCCTCGCAGCCGCCCCGGCACGGCTCGCCTTCGCGACCGTACACGTCGAATTGCTTGCTGAAATATCCCAGCTCACCGTCAGGCGCCGCGAAGTCGCGTAGCGAGGAGCCGCCGGCGCGAATGGCATCCTCCAGCACCGCCGGAATGGCGTCGGCCAAGGCGTCGAGCTTACCTCGCCCGATCCGCCCGCCGGCCTTGCGCGGATCGATCCGCGCCCGAAACAGCGCCTCGCACACGTAAATATTGCCAAGTCCGGCGACGATTCGCTGGTCGAGCAACAACAGCTTCACCGCAGCGACGCGATCGTTGAACTTCGTTTTCAACCAGGCTCCGGTGATCGAACCACCGAGCGGCTCCGGCCCCAAGGCCTTGAACGCGGGCCACTCGGTGAGGTCGTCGGTCGCCACCAGGTCTACCGATCCAAAGCGACGTGGGTCGTTGAGGCTCAACCGCCGTCCGTCGTCGATATCGATGACAAGATGATCGTGAGTGCCGATCGCATCGGGATCGATCCGCCACCTCCCCGACATGCCCAGATGGAAGATTAGCGTGTCCCCGCGATCAGTGTCGATCAGGCCATATTTGGCGCGCCGACCGAGCGAGACGACCCTGGCTCCGGTCATTCGCTGCCCCAAATCAGCTGGAAATGGACGACGCAGATCGTCGCGCCGGGTCTCGATCCGTTCGATCTGCCGCCCCTTCAGCACCGCCTCTAGGCCGCGGACGGTGGTTTCGACTTCGGGAAGCTCGGGCATGGCTGGCATATGGCGCCCCGCCGACGACCCCGCTAGAGGCGCTTGTCATGGACAAGGTCAATTTCGGTGATCAACTGGTCACTCCAGAGGAAAAGACTCGCCGGGTGGGCGGCGTCTTCTCCTCGGTCGCCCGCAACTATGACGTGATGAACGACCTGATGTCGGCCGGACTGCACCGCCGTTGGAAAGACCGCTTCGTCACCAAGGTCCGCCCCCGTCCGGGGGACATGATTCTCGACGTGGCTGGCGGCACCGGCGACATCGCCTTCCGCATGGCCGCCAAGGGCGCCTCGGTCACCGTCACCGACATCAACCCCGACATGCTTGGCGTCGGAATGGAGCGCGCCGAGAAGAAGGGAATCGAAGGCCTCACTTGGCAGGTCGAGAACGCCGAAACGCTAACCTTCGATGACGCCCAATTCGACGCCTACACGATCGCATTCGGCATTCGAAACGTGACCGACGTCCCTGCAGCTTTGCGGGAAGCGCATCGCGTGCTGAAACGTGGCGGCCGTTTCTTCTGCCTCGAATTCTCGACGACCGAGTGGCCGGGGTTCGGCGATATCTATGACAAATATTCGGACGCGGTCATCCCGCGCATCGGCAAGGCCATTGCGGGCGACGAGGAAAGCTATCGCTACCTGGTCGAATCGATCCGACGCTTTCCGCGCATCGAGGAATTCCGAAACATGATTGGCGAGGCCGGCTTCGCGTCGACCAGCGTCGAACCCATCCTCGGTGGTCTCGTCGCGATCCACGGCGGATGGAAGATTTGATGGTCGCACCGACCCGGCCTGACCGAGCCACGTCGGCGAGCGTTGTTCGTTGACCAGCGCTGCCACCCATCTGTGGCGCCTGCTGCGCTGGGGACGAACGCTGGCGCGGCATGGCGCCTTGCAAGGGATCGAGCGCGATCCGCTGACCCCGCCCAATGTCCGCCGCCTGGTGCGAGTCGCTCGTTCCGGGCTGTCGATGCCTGCGACCCCGGACTACGCCTCGGCGCTTCAGGAAATTGGCCCTGCGGCAATCAAACTTGGTCAGGCGTTGGCAACGCGTCCCGACCTTGTCGGCGATGCGGCCGCCGAGAATTTACTCCGGTTGCAGGACTCGCTCCCGCCTGCCCCGTTCCCCGCGATCAAGGCCGCGATCGAGCAGGCGCTCGAAGCCCCGCTGACGGCGCTCTATTCCGAATTCGATGAGGTTCCGATCGGTGCGGCGTCAATCGCGCAGGTCCACAAGGCGGTCACGATCGAAGGCCGCAAGGTTGCGGTGAAAGTGCTTCGCCCGGGCATCGAGGAAGAATTTGCCCGCGCGCTCGAAACTTATGAATGGGCGGCGGCGCATGTCGAATTGCTTGGCGGCGAGGCCGAGCGGCTTCGTCCGCGCCTCGTCATCGCGCACTTTAAGCAGTGGACCCGGCGAGAACTCGACCTCCAGCGCGAGGCCGCGTCCGCGTCCGAACTCAAGGACAACATGATCGCGGAGCCGGGCTTCTATGTGCCCGAGATCGACTGGAGCCGCACCGCGCGGCGGGTCCTGACGCTCGAATGGCTCGACGGGATCAAGCTGTCGAACCGTGCCGCGCTGATCGAGGCCGGCCACGATCCGCGCGCACTTGCGACCACGTTGGTCCGCGCCTTCCTCCGCCAAGCGGTCGTTGACGGCTATTTCCATGCCGACCTGCACCAGGGCAATTTGTTCGCGCTGCCGGACGGCCGGCTCGCCGCGATCGACTTTGGCATCATGGGCCGCATCGACCGCCGCGCCCGTCTGTGGCTCGCCGAAATCCTCTACGGGCTGATCACCGCCAATTACCGCCGCGTCGCCGAGATTCATTTCGAGGCTCAGTACGTCCCTTCGCATCACAACGTCGACGAATTCGCGACGGCGCTGCGTGCCGTGGGCGAGCCAATCCGCGGCCTCCCGGTCAAGGACATCAGCGTTGCGCGAATGCTCGACGGGTTGTTCACGATCACCCGCGATTTCGACATGCAGACCCAGCCGCACCTGTTGCTGCTGCAGAAGACGATGGTCATGGAAGAAGGCGTCGCCACCGCGCTCGATCCTGACATCAACATGTGGGAAGCGGCCGAGCCGTTCCTGAAGGACTGGCTGCGCACCGAATTGGGGCCAGAAGCCTATTACGCCGATCGCATCGTCGAGACGGTGCGCGCGTTCAAGCTGATCCCCGACCTGATCACACGGATCGACGCCGCTTATCCGCCCGTCGGCGCTGCGCCGCCGCCGCCGCCGCTGGCGGAGGTCGAGGTGATCGAGCGCCCACAGGGCCTTGGCTATGCCGTTACCGCCCTCATCGCCGCGGCACTGGGAGCGGCCGCCATGTTCCTGCTAGGCTAGCGCGAATGGCGAAAATCCTCCTCATCGTCGGTGGCGGCATCGCGGCATACAAGGCGGCCGAACTGATCCGAATGGCGCGCAAGCAGGGCCATTCGGTGACGCCCGTCCTCACCGCCGGTGGCGCGCATTTTGTCACGCCGATGAGCCTCGCTGCGCTGGCCGAAAGTCCGGTCTACACTAGCCTGTGGGACCTCAAGGACGAAAGCGAGATGGGGCACATCCAGCTCTCGCGCGCCGCCGATCTGGTTCTCGTCTGCCCCGCCACCGCTGACCTCATCGCGCGCATGGCGGCGGGCATCGCCGACGACCTTGCGACGACCTTGCTGCTTGCTACCGATAAACCGGTCGTCATCGCCCCGGCGATGAACGTCCGCATGTGGCAGCACGCGGCGACGCAGCGCAACGTCGAGCAGCTTCGCGCCGATGGCGTCACCGTCCTTGCTCCCGACGAAGGCCCGATGGCGTGCGGCGAATTTGGTCCGGGTCGATTGCCCGAACCGGAAGACATCATGCGCCGGATCGCGCCGATGCTCGGCGGCTCGGATGCGTTGACCCTGCCGACACCGCTTGCGGGCAAGCATGTTCTCGTCACCGCAGGGCCAACACACGAGCCGATAGATCCCGTCCGCGTGATCGCCAATCGCTCGTCGGGCAAGCAAGGCTTCGCGATCGCCGAGGCGGCCGCGCGGGCCGGTGCGCGCGTGACCCTCATCGCCGGTCCGGTTTCCCTCGCCACACCGGGCGGCGTGACGCGGATCGATGTCGAGACCGCCGAGCAAATGGCGGCGGCGGTGGATCAGGCACTTCCCGCCGACGTCGCGATCCTCGTCGCCGCCGTGGCAGACTGGAAGGTCGAGGCCAGTCCCTCCAAGCTCAAGAAAAGTGCTGGTCCCCCGGCACTTCGCTTCGCGCCCAACCCCGACATCTTGGCGACGGTGTCCGCCCGTCCCGATCGCCCTCGCCTTCTGATCGGCTTTGCTGCCGAAACTCAGGATGTCGTGTCGCAGGCGATCGCAAAGCGTCACGCGAAGGGGGCGGACTGGATCGTCGCCAACGACGTCAGCGGCGACGTCATGGGTGGCGCTCGCAATCGCGTCCACCTGATCACCGAGGCGGGTTCGGAGGATTGGCCCGAAGCCGCCAAGGAGGACGTCGCCCGCCACCTTATCGATCGAATCGCGCAGGACCTGTCATGACGATTGCCATCCAGATTTGCCGCCTGCCCCACGGAGAGGGCCTTCCCCTGCCCAGCTATGCCACGCCCGGCGCAGCCGGAATGGACGTGGTCGCCGCCGAAGATCTCGACCTGATGCCAGGCCAGCGCCACGCAGTCGCGACGGGGTTCCGCGTCGCCATCCCGCAAGGATACGAGATTCAGGTGCGTCCACGTTCCGGCCTCGCGTTCAAGCACGGCATCACCGTGCCGAACACGCCCGGCACGATCGACAGCGATTATCGTGGCGAGCTCAAGGTTTTGCTGATCAACCACGGCGACGAGCCTTTCCCAATTCGCCGCGGCGAACGCGTCGCGCAATTGGTGCCAGCGGCGGTGACGCTTGCATCGTTCGATGAGGTCGAGGAATTGTGCGAGACCGATCGCGGCGCGGGCGGGTTCGGCTCGACGGGGCGATGAGCTTCAGCGACGACGAACTCGACCGCTACGCCCGCCACATCGTCCTGCCCGAGATCGGTGGTGCCGGTCAGGCCGCGCTGAAGCAGGCCAATGTTGCGGTGATCGGCGCGGGCGGCGTTGGCGCTTCGGTGATCCCGGCGCTGGCGGGGGCGGGCATCGGCTGCCTCACGATCGTCGATGGCGACACGGTCGACCTGTCGAACCTTCAGCGCCAGCCGATCTATCGGACCAGCGACGTCGGCAAAGGCAAAGCCGACCTTGCAGCTACCTTCGTCGCGAACCGCAATCCGAATGTCGTCGTCAAGACCGTCGCGTCCAGGATCGACCGGTCAAATGCGGCTGAGATCCTCGCCGGCCATCACATCATCATCGACGGGACCGACAATTTCGCGACGCGGCTGATTGTCAGCGACGCTGCCGTCGCGCTCGGCATCCCGCTTATCTCGGCCGCCGCCCAGCAGTTCCAGGGCCAGGTCGCGCTGCTCCGCGCCAGGCCATGCTATCGTTGCTTCGTCGGCGACGCCTTCGATGCCGACGACTGCGATACCTGCGCCGAGTTCGGTGTGCTTGGGGCGCTAACCGGGATCGTCGGAAGCCTGGCCGCGCTCATGGCGATCCGCGCTATCGTCGGGATCGCGCCCGACGCGGCCGGTCAGCTTCACCTGTTTGACGGCCGCGCTTTGTCGTGGCGGACCTTGCGCCTGACCGCCGACCCGACCTGCCGCGCCTGCGGCTAAGCTTTTTTCTTCGGCGCAGCCTTCTTCTTGGCCGGCGCCTTCTTGGCAGCGGTCTTGCGCTTGCCCTTCTTGGCCGGGCCCTTCGCGGCCTTTTCGTCGATCAGCACGACGGCTTCGTCGAGAGTCACCGCCGAGGGGTCCGCCGACTTGGGCAGCGTTGCATGGGTTTCGCCGTCAGTCACATACGGCCCGTAGCGGCCCTCCATGACCTTCAGCGCCTTACCGGTCGTCGGGTGATCGCCAAGCACCGCCAGCGGCTCTCTCGCGGCGCCACGGCCGCCCTTCGCATTAGCGGCATCGGCCAGCTTCGCCACCGCCGCGTTCATGCCCGTGTCGAACACTTCCGCGGTCGACGACAGCCGCGCATACTTGCCGGCGTGGACCAGATAAGGACCATAGCGACCGATCGACGCGCTGATCATCTCGCCCGTTTCGGGATGCGCGCCGATCTGACGCGGAAGCGACAGCAACTTCTCAGCCATCTCCAGCGTCAGGCTGTCCTGCGGGACATCCTTTGGAATGGACGCGCGTTGCACGTCTTCGCCCTCGCCGCGCTCCAGATAGGGCCCGAAGCGCCCACTCTTCAGGGTGATGCCGTTCCCTAGTTCGCTCGGCCCTTCCGACACGCCTTCCTCGCCCTGCCCGAAGCGGCGCGTGTATTTGCAGTCCGGATAATTCGAGCAAGCGACGAACGCGCCGAACTTGCCGCCGCGCAGCCCAAGCCGCCCCGTCCCGCACAGCGGACAGACGCGTGGGTCGGCGCCATCGCCCTTATCGGGGAACAGGTAGGGCGCGAGGAATTCGTCGAGTGCCGCGGTGACGGCCGATGGCTGCTGCTCCATGACCTCGCCCGCCTTGGGCTTGAAGTCCTTCCAGAACGCTTCGAGCAGTTGCTGCCAGCCGAGGCGTCCGCCCGACACGTCGTCAAGGCCTTCCTCCAATTCGGCGGTGTAATCGTAGCTGACGTAGCGCTCGAAAAAACGCTCCAAGAAAGCGGTGACAAGACGTCCGCTTTCCTCGGGCATGAAGCGGTTCTTCTCCAGCTTCACATAGTCGCGGTCTTTCAGCGTCTGCAGCGTCGCCGCGTAAGTCGAAGGGCGTCCGATGCCGAGCTCCTCGAGCCGCTTGACGAGGCTCGCTTCCGAATAGCGAGGCGGCGGCTGCGTAAAATGCTGAGTCGCATCGACGCCGGTTTTGGTCGGCGAATCGCCCGACCGAAGCGCGGGCATGCGTCCGCCTTCCTCGTCGGCCTGATCATCTAGGCCTTCTTCATACAGCGTCAGATAACCGGGAAAGAGCACGACCTGTCCGGTTGCTCGCAACGTTGCCCGGCCGGGGCCGTCGGTCATTTCGACGGTCGTCCGCTCGAGCCGTGCCGACGCCATCTGGCTCGCCAACGCGCGATTGAAGATCAGCCCGTACAGCTTGGCGTGGTCGCCCGATCCACCCCGATCCTTGGTGAAGTCGGTCGGGCGGATCGCCTCGTGCGCCTCCTGCGCATTCTTGGCCTTGCTGGTGTACTGGCGCGGCTTGTCGGGGACGTAGCCTGCGTCGTACCGATCGGCGATCGCCCGGCGCGCGGCGCTGATCGCCTCGCCCGCCATCTGGACACCGTCGGTCCGCATGTAGGTAATCAGACCGTCTTCATAAAGCGACTGCGCGAGGCGCATCGTGTGGCTGGCGGCGAAGCCGAGTTTTCGAGCGGCCTCCTGCTGCAGGGTCGAGGTGGTGAATGGCGGTGGCGGGTTACGGCTGAGCGGCTTGGTCTCGACCGAAGCGACCGTGAACCGCCCATCCTCGACGATCGTCTTGGCGGCGTTGGCGCTGCCTTCGTCGCCGATCGACAGGCGGTCGAGCTTCTTTCCGTCAAGCGCGACCAGCCGCGCGGTGAACGGCGTGCCGTCCGCCTCGAAGCGGGCGACGATCGACCAATATTCCTGGTTTTTGAAAAGCTCGATCTCGCGCTCGCGATCGACGATCAGGCGAAGCGCGACCGATTGGACGCGCCCCGCCGATTTGGCGCCCGGAAGCTTGCGCCACAGAATCGGCGACAGCGTGAAGCCGACCAGATAATCGAGCGCACGGCGCGCCCGGTAGGCGTCGATCAGATCCTCATCGAGGTCGCGCGGCGCCTTCATCGCCTCGGTCACGGCGCTTTTCGTGATGGCGTTGAAGGTCACACGTTCGACGTGCGCGGGCAGCGCCTTTTTCTTGCGGAGCACTTCCTGCACGTGCCAGCTAATCGCCTCGCCCTCGCGATCCGGATCGGTCGCGAGGATCAGCGAGTCTGCCTTCTTGGCCTCGTCGGTGATCGCCTTCAGCTGCTTCGCCTTGTCGGGATAGGTTTCCCAATCCATCGCGAAGCCGTCGTCCGGATTGACCGAACCATCCTTCGGCGGAAGATCGCGGACGTGGCCGTAGCTGGCCAGGACGCGATGCCCCGGTCCGAGATATTTTTCGATGGTCTTGGCCTTGGCGGGCGATTCGACGACGACGAGTTTCAAGCGCTGGATTCCTTACGTACGTATACGCGCGATTGTCGGGCCGCCGGGGACGGCGTCAAGCGCCCGACAGGCTGACCTTGCCGCCGGCGTGACGATCCAGACGTCCGGCGAGGTCGAGTTCGAGTAGGACGAGCTGCACCGTGCCCGGATCGGCACCTGACAGGCGAACGATCTCGTCGACCGGCACTGGCGACGGGCCAAGCAATTCCTCGACCCGGGCGCGCGTCACCGTCGGCGTCGAGCGGGGCGCTGGCTGCGGGTCGATGTTCGAACGAAAAGGATGGGCTCGCGACCCCGGCGATCGGCCGCATCTGCTCCATCACGTCGGCAGCGTTCTGGATCAATGTCGCGCCTTCGCGGATCAACTGGTTGCAGCCCTGTGCCCGCGGATCGAGCGGCGAGCCGGGCACCGCCATCACCTCGCGCCCCGCCTCGGCCGCCAACCGCGCCGTGATCAGCGACCCAGACCGTGGGGCGGCTTCGACCACCACCGTTCCCGACGCGAGGCCCGCGATGATCCGGTTGCGATAGGGAAAGTGCCGGGCGCGCGGTTCGGTGCCCGGAGGCATTTCGGCGATCAGCAGTCCGCGCTCGGCGATGTCGCGCTGCCGCGCTTCATTCTCCGGCGGGTAGAAAATGTCGATCCCGCCGGCGATCACCGCCACCGTCCCGCTGTCCAGTGAGCCATCGTGCGCCGCGCTGTCGATTCCGCGCGCAAGGCCCGACACGACCGTGGCGCCTTCGCGTCCCAGGTCATCCGCCAATCCCCTTGCGAAGCGACAAGCCGCAGCGGAGGCTTTGCGCGCCCCAACGATCGCGACCATCGGCCGCTCGAGCAAGTCGAGGCGGCCCTTAACGGTGACCAATGGCGGGGCATTGTCGAGTTCGGCCAAGGCGCGCGGGTAAAGCCCCTGCCCCAGCGCCAGATAACGCGCACCAGCTTCTCGACGCCAGCAACTTCGCGCTCCGCCGCGTCGCGTGTCGCAAGACGCGGCGGTTTGCCGCCTCCTCGCGAAGCCAGATCGGGAATGGCGTCGAGCGCCGCACCCGCGCTCCCGAAGCGAAGCAACAACTGACGAAAGGCAATCGGACCGATGCTAGGTGTGCGGATCAACCGGACACGGTCGATCAGGTCGGGCATCGCGCTCACGCCGATTTGCGACCGACGCGCGGCTCCTGCCCCTTAAGCAATCGACGGATGTTCTCCTGATGCTTCCAGACAATCAGCAGGGCGAGACCAGCCAGCAAGGGGAACAGTCCGTCCTTCCCAATCGCAACCGCCGTGATCGGCGCGCTGATCGCTGCCGCCATCCCTGCCACCGACGAGATGCGTACGACCAGGAACAGCAGGATCCACACGATCGCGTAGACAATCGCGGCCATGGGCAGCAGCGGGATCAGGATGCCGAGCAATGTGGCAACCCCCTTGCCGCCCTTGAAGCGCAGCCAGATGGGATAAAGATGCCCGATCAGCGCGCCCGCCGCCGCATGTTGTTCGAACCCCGGAAGCCAGCGCTGCGCCACCCAAACGGCGAGCGCGCCTTTGGCGGCGTCGAGGATCAGCGTCAGCGCGGCGAGCCCCTTCGATCCGGTGCGCAGGACGTTGGTCGCGCCGATGTTGCCCGAACCGATGTCGCGAATATCTCCCATCCCGCTCGCCCGGGTGAGCAGCAGTCCGAACGGGATCGAGCCCAGCAGATATCCAAGGGCAAGCGCGGCAATCAGCGAAGTGTCCATCGCCGGTTGGTAGCATAATGAAGGTCGCCCGCAACCGCGCGGCACGGCCTTGCAGTGTCGATGACCCCGCGCCATCACGCCGCCATGAATCCCGACGCGCCGCTGCTGTTTTTCGATTCGGGCGTCGGCGGACTGTCGGTGCTTGCGCCGACCCGCGCGCTGCTTCCCAACGCGCCGATCGTCTACGCCGCGGACAATGGCGCCTTTCCCTATGGCACGAAGAGCGAAGCCGAGTTGGCCGCGCGTGTCCCCGCCCTTCTCGGTCGGTTGGTCGAACGCTATCACCCGCGCCTCGCGGTGATCGCCTGCAACACCGCCTCCACGATCGCGCTAGACCATGTCCGCGCCGCACTCGACATTCCGGTGGTCGGAACCGTTCCCGCCATCAAACCTGCCGCCGAGCGCTCACGCAGCCGGGTGATCGGCGTGCTCGGTACCGAGGCTACCGTGCGCCAGCCCTATGTCGACGATCTCGCCGCGCGCTTCGCCGCCGACTGCACCGTCGTCCGCCACGGAAGCGCCGACCTTGTCACACTGGCGGAGGCGAAGCTGGCCGGCGATCCGGTGTCGGTCGACGCGGTCCGCGCCGCAATCGCTCCGATGCTTGAAGCACACGGCGCGGAAGCGATGGATGTGATGGTGCTCGCCTGCACGCACTTTCCCTTGCTCGACGAGGAGATCGCTGCCGCGTTCCCGCGGATCGAGAGGATCGACGGCGGCCCCGGAATCGCTCGCCGGATCGCCAGCCTCACCCGCGGGCAGCCTTGGCCCGAGCATCCCACCCCAGGCCGCGCCGTCTTTACCGCGCCCCCGCCGCCCTCCCTGACGACCGCGCTCGACCGCTTCGGGCTGACCATCATCGAGACGCTCTGACCAATTGCGAGTCGTTCGCTATGGCAATTGTCGCGCCTTGGCGATAATGGGCCCGCGTGGACTATGACGGCATCTTCAAGGCGGCGATCGATCGCCTCCATGACGAGGGGCGCTACCGCGTCTTCATCGACATCCTGCGCACCAAGGGGAATTACCCCAGCGCGCGCTGCTTCCATGGGCATAATGGGCCAAAGCCGATCACCGTATGGTGCTCCAACGACTATCTCGGCATGGGCCAGCACCCGGCCGTGGTCGCGGCGATGGAAAAGGCGCTTCACGACGTCGGGGCCGGTTCGGGCGGCACCCGCAACATCGGCGGCAACACCCATTATCACGTCGACCTGGAAGCCGAGCTCGCCGACCTTCACGGCAAGCAGGCGGCGCTGCTGTTCACGTCAGGCTACGTTTCGAACGAAGCCGCGCTGTCGACGCTGGGCAAGCTGCTGCCCGGCTGCATCATTTTCTCGGACGAGCTTAACCACGCATCGATGATCGCGGGCATCCGCAATTCGGGCTGCGAAAAGCGCGTCTTCCGCCACAATGACCTTGAGCACCTCGAGCAGCTACTTCGCGACGAGGATCCCGAGACCCCGAAGCTGATCGCGTTCGAAAGCGTCTATTCGATGGACGGCGACATCGCCCCGATCGGTGCGATCTGCGACCTCGCCGATCGCTATGGAGCGCTGACCTACCTCGACGAAGTCCACGCCGTCGGCATGTATGGCGCGCGCGGTGGCGGCATCTCGGAGCGAGACGCGGTCGCCGACCGGGTCACGATCATCGAAGGCACGCTCGGCAAGGCGTTCGGCGTGATGGGTGGCTACATTGCCGCCGACAAGACGATCGTCGACTGCATCCGCAGCTATGCGCCGGGCTTCATCTTCACCACCAGCCTGTCGCCAGTGTTGGTCGCCGGCGCGCTGGCGAGCGTCCGTCACCTCAAGTCCTCGGCCGAGGAGCGCGCCGCTCAGCAGGCTGGCGCCGCCGCGCTCAAGGCCAAATTCCGCGAGGCCGGATTGCCGCTGCTCGAAAGCGTGACGCACATCGTGCCGTTGCTCGTGGGCTGCCCGATGAAGGCCAAGTCGATCAGCGACATTTTGCTCGCCGAATACGGCCTCTACGTTCAGCCGATCAATTTCCCGACTGTCCCGCGCGGGACCGAGCGGCTCCGCTTCACCCCGGGACCGACCCACAGCGATTCGATGATGGACGAGCTGACCGAAGCTCTCGTCGAAATCTGGGACCGGCTGGAGATGCGCGAAGTCCGCGCCGCCTGACCGGAATTTCGAGGGCAAGCGAAACCATCGACGCGCCATCCCCCGACTTTCGCCACGAAACCCCTCCCGAGCTTCGACGGGTTCTCGACGGCAACGCGACGCTGGACGCGAAGTGGGCTGACCTGACAGCGCTCGGGCGCAACGAGTGGATCTGCTGGCTGACGTCGGCGAAGAAGCAGGAGACGCGCTCGCAGCGTCTCGACCGACTTCAGGACGACATTCTTGCCGGGAAGCGGCGCCCCTGCTGCTGGCCCGGATGCCCGCATCGTCGTGAGTCCGCCCGCAAGTGGTTCAAGTCGTCGATGTCGCTCGCGAGCGCCAATCGACGGTAGCGAATCCCGACCGTATCCCCTAAACGCTGGCCATGCGCATCGCCTTCACCGCCGACCATGCCGGGGTCGATCTGAAAGACCTCCTTGTCGCCCACGTGCGCGATGCCGGGCATGAGCCGATCGATCTTGGCACCAACGGACATGAAAGCGTCGATTACCCGCGCTTCGGCGCGTTGCTGGCGGAAGCGTTAGCCGATGGCCGCGCCGAGCGCGGAATTACTGTCTGTGGATCGGGCATCGGCGTCGCGATCGCCGCCAATCGCAATCCTGCCTGCCGCTGCGCGCAAGTGTCTGAGCCTGTCAGCGCGTCGCTCGCGCGGCTCCACAATGACTGCAACGCCATCGCTCTAGGCGCCCGGCTGATTGGGCCGGAGATGGCCAAGGCGTGCGTCGATGCCTTCCTTTCCACCGACTTCATAGGCGGCCGCCACCAGCGGCGCGTCGACCAGCTTGCCTCTCCCTCCGAACAGGAACCGACTTGATGGCTACCGTCGCTGACCGTCCCCTTACCGATGTCCAGCCGCTCGGCTTCTTCACCGAAAGCCTTGCCACGGCCGACGCCAAGGTTGCCGCCGCGATCCGCGAGGAACTGGAGCGCGAGCAGAACCAGATCGAACTGATTGCGTCGGAGAACATCGTTTCGAAGGCGGTGCTCGAAGCGCAGGGTTCGGTTTTCACGAACAAATACGCCGAAGGCTACCCAAGTCGCCGCTACTATCAGGGTTGCCACCCGTCGGACCTCGTCGAGCAGCTTGCCATCGATCGCGCCAAGCAATTGTTCGGCTGCGGCTTCGCCAACGTACAACCGCACTCGGGCGCGCAGGCCAATGGCGCGGTCATGTTGGCACTGACCAAGCCGGGCGACACCATTCTGGGCATGAGCCTCGACGCTGGCGGCCACCTGACCCACGGCGCCCGTCCCGCCATGTCGGGGAAGTGGTTCAACGCGATCCAGTACGGTGTCCGTCGCGACGATGACCTGATCGACTTCGACCAGGTCGAAGCGCTCGCCAAGGAGCATCGGCCGACCCTGATCATCGCCGGTGGATCGGCCTACCCGCGCCACATCGACTTCGCTCGATTCCGCGCCATCGCGGACGAGGTTGGCGCGACGTTCATGGTCGACATGGCGCACTTCGCGGGGCTCGTCGCCGCGGGCGAGCATCCGACGCCTTTCGGTCATGCCCACGTCGTCACCACCACAACGCACAAGACGCTTCGCGGCCCGCGCGGCGGCATGGTGCTGACCGATGACGAGGCCATCGCCAAGAAGATCAACTCGGCGGTCTTCCCCGGCCTCCAGGGCGGCCCGTTGATGCACGTCATCGCCGCCAAGGCGGTCGCGTTCGGCGAAGCGCTCGAACCCGGCTTCAAGACCTATGCGCAGGCGGTGATCCGCAACGCGCAGACGCTGGCAGGCCGATTGAAGGAACGCGGCGCGGACCTCGTCGCGGGCGGCACCGACACGCACCTTGCGCTGGTCGACCTCCGCCCGCTCGGCATCACCGGCAAGGACGCCGACGAAGCGCTCGAGCGTGCCGGCATTACCTGCAACAAGAACGGCGTCCCGTTCGACCCGCTCCCTCCGATGCAGACCAGCGGTATCCGCGTAGGATCGCCTGCCGGCACTACCCGCGGTTTCGGCGAGGCCGAGTTCGCCGACATCGGTGACATGGTCGCCGATGTGCTTGCCGGCGTTGCCAAAGGCGATCAGGCCGTCGAGCGCGACGTCAATGCCCGGGTTCGCGCCTTGTGCGCCCGGTTCCCGATTTATCAGGATTGATCGAACCATGACCCAGCCCAACGACCAGGATCCGAACTATCTCGGCCGAGCCACCGACGAATTGAAGGGCATGGGTCGCGAAGGCCTGTCGCATCCCTCGACCAAGCCGGTGCTTGCCGGCGCCGCCATCGGCGCGGTGGCAGCGATCCTCCTCCCCGTGCTGACAATCCCGATTGGCGTCATCGGCGGAGCGGGCATCGCGCTGTGGCAGCGCATCAAGCGCTAGCATGCGGTGCCCATTTTGCGCGCATGACGACAGCCAGGTAAAAGACAGCCGGCCGTCGGAAGACAATACGTCGATCCGTCGCCGCCGCGAGTGCGCCGGCTGCGGCGCGCGCTTCACGACCTTCGAACGCGTCCAGCTTCGCGACCTCACCGTCGTCAAGAAGGACAATAAGCGCGAGCCGTTCGACCGCGCCAAACTGGAGCGCGCGATCGGCCACGCCTGTCGCAAGCGCGATCTCGGCGCCGACAAGATCGAGCGGCTCGCCAGCAGCGTCCAGCGTCAACTGGAGACGCGAGGCGACGAGGTCACCTCGACCGCGATCGGCGAGGCGGTAATGGCGGGCCTCAAAACGCTCGATCACGTGGCGTACATCCGCTTCGCGAGCATCTACAAGGACTTCACCGACCCCGGGGACTTCGCCGACATTGCCGAGCGGGTCGAAAAAGAAGGCGTGCCACCGGGTCAGGACAAGCTGCTGTGAGCAAGCCGCTGATCGTCCTCGTACGACCGCAGCTTGGCCAGAATATCGGCAAGGCGGCGCGCGCGATGATGAACTTCGGGCTGACCGAGATGCGGATCGTGGCGCCGCGCGACGGTTGGCCGAATCCCGATGCCGGCCCCGCCGCGAGCGGCGCCGACCGCGTGCTCGAGCAAGCGGTCATCTTCGACACGGTGAAGGATGCTATCGCCGATTGCAGCCTGGTATTTGCGTCGACAGTTCGCCGCCGCGACTTGGTCATGCCGGTTGTCGGCCCCGAGGAAATGGCAAGCGAGATCAATGCCTGCGCCGGCCGGACCGCGATTCTGTTCGGGCCCGAACGCTCCGGGCTGGAAAGCGACGACGTCGGTCTCGCCACCAAGATCGTGACCGTTCCGATCAACCCGGAGTTTGGTAGTCTCAACCTCGCCCAGGCCGTCATCCTGCTCGCCTACGAATGGTCGCGCAGCGCGACGTTGGCCCAGCCGACCGCCAAGGATCGCGAACCCGAGGCGACAATGGCCGAACTGGAGGGACTGATCGGCCAGATGGGTGAATCGCTTTCGGAAGCTGGTTACTTCTTTCCGATCGAGCGGTCCGCTGCGACCCGTGCCAACATTCGCACAATCCTGACCAAGCCCGGCTGGTCGAGCCGCGAAGTAAAGGCGATGCGGGGAATGCTCCGCACCCTCGTCAGCCCCCGTTCCCGCGGGCGTCCGCAATAGACCTCGAGCTTGACCTTTCAGGCGGGCTCGACTAGGCGCCGCCCTTCGCAATCGACCTCACACCCCGGTGAAGTGATGGTCCTGCCGATCTCCTCGATCGGTGGCGCGGTCCGGGATATGTCGAATGAGCAGATTGGATTATAAGCATGAGCAAGCGTTCCAGCGCCAAGTATAAACTCGACCGCCGCATGGGCGAGAACGTCTTCGGACGTCCGAAGAGCCCGGTCAACAAGCGCGAATATGGTCCCGGCCAGCACGGTCAGCGTCGCAAGTCGAAGGTTTCGGACTTCGGCATCCAGCTGCGCGCCAAGCAGAAGCTGAAGGGCTATTACGGCGACGTCACCGAGAAGCAGTTCAAGCAGACCTTCCAGCAGGCAAGCCGTATGAAGGGCGACGCCAGTCAGAACCTGATCGGCCTTCTCGAGCGTCGCCTCGACATGATCGTCTATCGCGCCAAGTTCGCGCCGACGATCTGGGCCGCTCGCCAGCTGGTGAGCCACGGTCACATCCGCGTCAACGGCGTGAAGTGCAACATTGCCTCGCGCCGCGTCGACCTGAACGACGTCATCGAACTGGGCCCCAAGGCGCAGGAAATGGCACTGGTCGCCGAGGCGCAGAGCCTCGCCGAGCGTGACATCCCCGATTACGTCGTCATCGACGGCACTGCCAAGGCAACCTTCAGCCGCGTTCCGACGCTGGACGAAGTGCCCTACCCGGTGAAGATGGAGCCGAACCTGGTCGTCGAATTCTATTCGCGCTGATCTGACTTCCTCCGAACCAGCAAGAGGGCGGCCCTTTGGGGTCGCCCTTTTTGTTTGGCGTCGCTAGATGCGCCTGATGACCAGCATTCCCCTGCCTGAATGGGCACCGCATGCCGCCGTTTGGATCGGCTTTCCGTCCGACCCTGACCTTTGGGAAGACGATTTGACGCCGGCGCAGGAAGAGGTCGCGGCGTTCGCGGATGCGGTTCATGCCGATGGCGCCGGGGAGCAGGTGTGGCTCGTCGCCGCCGACGAAACCGCGGCGACACGCGCCCGCGAATTGGCGCCCTTTGCCGAGGTGATCGTCGAGCCATTCGGCGACATCTGGCTGCGCGACACCGGCGCGATCGTCTGCGGCACCGGCGAGGATCGCAGGGCGCAAGGCTTTCGCTTCAACGGTTGGGGCGACAAGTACGACCTTCCTGGCGACGACAGCATCGGCGAGCGTCTGAGCGCTGCGGCCGGCCTGCCGTTCGCCAAGGCCGACTGGGTACTGGAAGGCGGCGCCATCGACGGCGATGGCAGCGGCACCTTCCTGACTACCGAGCAATGCCTGCTAAACCCTAACCGCAATCCCGGCTTCGACCAGGACGAAGTGGCGCAACGGCTGGCGCGCGACCTTGGCGCGACCCGCGTCGTGTGGCTTCGCGACGGCGTGGCCAACGACCACACAGACGGCCATGTCGACAACCTCGCTCGCTTCGTGTCGCCGGGTCGCGTGGCGATTCCCGAGGCTGAAGCCGACGATCCTAACGCCGACGCTTATGCCGACGCCGCCGAAGTGCTGCTCGACGCCGACCTCGACGTCGTCGCCATCCCCTCCCCCGGCCGGGTCGAGCGCGATGGGGAGATTATTCCTGCGAGCTACATGAATTTCTATATCGGCAACGCCGCGGTGGTAGTGCCGCAATATGGCGCGGCCAACGACGACGCGGCTGTTGCCGCGATCCAGGAAATCTTTCCGAACCACCGCGTCGTCGGCCTTCGCGCCGACTACGTCCTGACCGGCGGCGGAAGCTTCCACTGCATCAGCCAGCAGGTGCCTGCATGACCAAGATCACCGTCGCCGCTCTCCAGCTTGCCTTTGGCGAGGACACCGCTCGCAACATTGCCAACGTGGCCGACCTTGTCCGCGAAGCCGCCGGCAAGGGCGCTAAGGTCGTGCTACCACCCGAACTGTTCGAAGGGCCCTATTTCTGCCGGGTCGAAGACGAAGGCCTGTTCGCGACCGCGCGGCCGACCGCAGAGCATCCATCCGTGCTGGCGATGCAGAAGCTTGCCGCCGACCTGAATATCTGGATCCCGACCAGCTTCTTCGAGGCGGACGGCCCGCATCACTACAACAGCCTGGCGATGATCAATCCCGACGGCAAGGTTGCGGGCATCTATCGCAAGAGCCACATTCCCGACGGCCCCGGTTATGAGGAGAAATTCTATTTCCGACCGGGCAATACCGGCTTCAAGGTGTGGCCGGGCGCCGATACGACGCTGGGCGTCGGGATCTGCTGGGACCAATGGTATCCCGAGACCGCGCGCGCCATGATGCTGATGGGCGCCGAAATCCTGTTTTACCCGACTGCGATCGGGACCGAGCCGCATGACCCCGACCTCGACACGTCACGACTGTGGCGCCGGGCGATGATCGGTCACGCCGTGTCCAACGTCGTGCCGGTGGTGGCCGCCAATCGTATCGGTGTCGAGGGCGGACAACGTTTCTACGGGCACAGCTTCATCTGCGACGAGCGCGGCGACATGCTGGCGGAATTCGGGGCGGAGGAGACCGGCGTGCTGGTCGCCGAACTCGACATCGCCCAAGCGAAGCGCCACCGCGCCGCATTTGGCTTCTTCCGCGATCGACGCCCCGAACTTTACGGGCGGCTGACGCAGGATATCTAGGGCGTCCATTCCAAATAGACACTGTCACACTGCTCTCCGCCAACCACCCAAGTTCCTCGCGCGCTTCCGGTTTCGGTGAAGCCGTGTCGCTTAAGGAGCTTTAGCGACGAACAATTACGTGGGTCGACGTCCGCCATCAGCGCCATCGTCGGTGCGAGCTGCCGTCGACGCTTTAGGAACGCAGTTAGCGCTTCGCCGGCGAGACCTTCGCCCCATTTTTCTCGTGACAGTAGGAAACCGATCTCGGGCAACTTCCAGCAGCCCAGCTTGCCGATCGCCGCGCCGCCGAACTCCAGGATGAAATCGTCGCTGACTGCGGGATCGGCGTCGACCATCGACCGCAGCCAGCGCTCGCTCTCCGACACCGAACGATGCGGCGGGGTCGACCAGTAGCGCATCGTCGCCGGATCACTCATGATCGCATGAATCGAGCCGAGATCGCCCATTCTAGCCCGGCGCAGGATCAAGCGATCGGTGCCAATGACGTCAGCCATTGGTCGCCTTCTCGAAAACCGCTTCGAACATCGCCGCGTCCAGCCGCTTGGTGTTTTGATTGTAGCGGCTGCAATGGTAGCTATCGATCAGGCGCTGCCCGGTCGGTAGCGGATGCTCGGCGCCGTGCGCGAATTTTACGCGCGTTGGCGGCAGCCCGAAGCTTCGGCACAAGCTGTCATGGGCAACCTTGCCGAGCGCGATGAAGGTCGTGAGGTTGGGCAGGCCCGCGAGCGCTTCCATCAAAAAGGGCCGGCAATTGGCTTCTTCAACCGGCAGAGTTTTGTTCGCCGGAGGCAAGCATTTCACAGCATTGAGGATGATCGCGCCGGTCAAGGTAAGGCCATCGTCGGGCCGAGCCGCATAAATGCCGCGGCTCAGGCCGAATTTGTCGAGCGTCGCGTAGAGCAGATCGCCGGCATAGTCGCCGGTGAAGGGTCGGCCCGTCCGGTTCGCTCCATGCTTTCCAGGCGCCAGACCGATGATCGCCAGCCAGGCACCGGGATCGCCGAACGCGGGGACCGGGGCGTTCCACCAGTCGGGATGATCGAGGCGGCACTCCTCACGAAACTGCACGAGCCGCGGGCAGAGCGGGCAATTCCGGGGCGCTTCGGCCTTTGGAAGCGGCGAACGGTCGGCGGGGCTGGCGCTGGTCACCGCGCGAGCCTAGGCGAGCCCTGATGACTGAGGCAACGCATCTCTACGCAATCGCGATCGGATCTAATCGGCGACATGTCGCACATGGTCGACCCACGGGTGTCGTCGCGGCGGCGATCGCCACGCTCGACGAGCGCTTTTCGCTGTTCGATGCGTCGCCGATCATTCTGAACCCCGCAATTGGTCCAGCCGGTCGCGAATTCGCCAATGCGGTTGTGTTGGTGGAAGCGCACGTACCGCCCCACGCTGTCCTTTTGTCTCTGAAATCGATCGAGCGCGAGTTCGGACGTCGGCGCGGCCAGCGCTGGGGCGCCCGAGTGCTCGATCTCGACCTCGTCGCCTGGGACGGTCCGCCGCTGCGGAGCCAAGCCCTGACCATCCCCCATCCCCGGCTGACCGAGCGGGATTTCGTGCTTGGGCCGCTCTGCGCGATCGCGCCCGACTGGCGCATCATCGGCGCACTGACCCCTCGGCACCTTCTGTCGCGCCTTGGCAAGCGGCGGCGGGCAAGCTAGGGGCACCAACGCTGTGAGGGCCGTTAGCTCAGTCGGTAGAGCAACTGACTTTTAATCAGTAGGTCGCTGGTTCGAACCCAGCACGGCTCACCAGCATCTGCGGATCATCGCGCCGCCATCTGCCGAACGTCGAGCATCCCCGTCTCGGGCAGAACGAAGCGGACGCGCTTGCTGGCAAAATCGATCGACACCCGGTCGAACGCGCGCATCGCGTTCATGCCAAGCAATAGCGCCGGTTTCCGATCGAGGTTGAGCTGGCGAAAGATATGAGCGTCGGCGAAGGCGACAGGCAAGCTCTTGATGTGCATTCCGCCCAGTTGCAGGTCGTTGAGGATGGCAAGCTTTGCGCTGCCCTTCTCGCCAGTGACCGACTCGATGACGATGGGCTTTGCGGCGGACGAGCCGCGGCTCAGCCGCTCCATCAATCGTGGATTGCCGACGCTGATCTGCGAGCCCGTGTCGATGATGACCGTAACGTGATTGTCGTCGACGGCGGCATTGGTAAAAATCAACCGGCCCTTCCGCGCCCGAGCGCGAACGACGACCGTCTCGCCATCCATTTCGGTCACCGGATCGACGGATGGGGACACCGACATCGTGCCCGCCTTGAAATCGAAGAGCACGCGCTGCTTTTTCAGGCTGTCGATACCGAGCATTCCGTCCGCGCCGATATGCGCCTCATCGAGCGCCGGAGCGCCGGCGATGGAAAACTGACCCCGGCTCATGCTCATCGACGGAATGTCGACCGTGTTGACCCCGCTGGAACCCAAAACGCTGTGAAGGGTCACCCGCCGTCCGCCCGCCAGTCCGAGCCGTTCGGCCAGCTCGCGCGAGATGACGGTACGTTCGGAGCCCGTGTCGACGAGGAATCGATACGGCCCTTGGCCCGCGACTTTGACCTGGACGGTCATTCGATCGTCGAGGCTTTTCGCCAGGCTGACGCTATCGACCGGCGCTGCCGGCGGCTGCGGTGCCGCGACCGGCGTGGTGGCGGCGAGGATCAGGATCGCGAACAACATCGTGCACCTCGATCGTAAGGCAATCTGCCTGGAACAGAGGCTATGCCTCCTGTCACCGGGGCGCAAGCAACCACATCGGATCGATCGTCAACCAGTTGGTAAGCGCTGCGGCATAGCCTTCGGCGGAGCAACGGGCGGCAGGGAGGCCGGACCGGTGCACGAAAGGTGCGGATCCGTGACCAGCCAGACGCTTGAGACGACCATTTATTCACTGTCGGAGGATACGCCTCGTCCGACCGCACGGCCCGAGCGCCGCGGCGGCGAACGGCACATGACGCTCTATCGTGTTGGATCGATCACAATCGGCGACCGCCGCGAGCTTTGCCTGATCAAGAACATCTCGGCGGGCGGGATGATGATCCGTGCTTACTCGTCACTGTCCGCGGGAGCCGCTGTCGAGATCGAACTGAAGAGCGGTCAGCCGATTGACGGAATCGTCAACTGGGTCCGCGACGAAAACGCCGGCGTCACCTTCGATGCGCCGATCGACGTGATCGACATCTTGTCGGTGTCGATGGACGGACCACGCCCGCGGATGCCCCGGATCGAGGTCGACTGCATGGCGACACTGCGTGAAGGCGCCAACATCCTCCGCCTCAAGGTTTGCGACATCTCGCAAGGCGGCGTGAAACTGGAATGTTCATCGACTCTTCCGATCGACGCCGATGCGGTGGTGACGTTGCCGGGGATCCAGGCGCACGCCGGATCGATCCGGTGGTGCAGCGACGGACATGTCGGTATCACCTTCAATCGCCTGCTTCCGCTGGTCGACCTGGTACAATGGCTTCGTCAGCAGCGCGAAAGCTTTGCACCCGACCCGGCGATCAATCGCCCAGGTTGACCGGCCCCGCCCATACCAGATGCTCGCTGGCGAGCCGTTCTTCCTGAGATAACCCGGTCACCCGCAATCCCGGGCGGCGGAAATCCGGCTTCACCCGGGCACGCGGGGTCGGCACGTGACGCATCACCTGCTCGGGATTGAGCGAATCGAAGAAAGCGACGCCAGCATTGCGTCCTTTGACCCAGGCGATCCGAGCAGCAACGACCAGGTCGCCCTTGCGAAACTGCACAGCGGCGCCTTCCACCGGAAGCTTCTCGCCCTCCACCAGCGCGCCTTCGGCACTCAGGTTGCGGAGACGGACGGGCAGCGATGCACCCGACAGTTCGAGCGTCGCCGTCATCAACACGTTCGACCGACGCGTCTTCCGATTCTGCGGGCTGCTGCTTTGGTCCATCGCGCGATTCTTAGCGCCGAGCGGTAAATCTTGCTTTAACGCGGCAACCAATGAAGCATTTTTCGAAAGCCTGGGTGGCGATCGCCCTCGTTGTCATTTTCATGATCGCTGGATTGACGGGCGGATCGCACAATCGCTTCGATCTGGGCGTAATCGAATGGACGACCGCGATGCGGGCACAAATGCCGGCCATCACCGGCCCGCTCGTCTTCCTGACACACCTAGGCAGCGCCTATGCGACACTGGGTCTTGGCTTTGCGATTGCCGCCTGGCTTTGGTGGCGGGGCGCAGGGCGACATGCCCTGTTGCTAGCCGGCACCGTGGTCGTCGAGCGGCTGGTGATGGACGGGCTCAAACTTCTCGTCGATCGCGCTCGCCCCGCACTCGACATGCATCCGGTCGCGACGCACAGCGCAAGCTTCCCAAGCGGTCACGCCGCCAACACGATGGCCGTCTTCGTGGCGATCGCGCTGATTGCCGCGCCCGCCATTCATCGCCGCGCAGCCGTCCTTGCGGCGGCCGCTCTTAGTATCGTGATCGGACTGACCCGCCCCCTGCTTGGCGTGCACTGGCCGACCGACGTGGTCGGTGGCTGGGCGCTTGGACTGATCAGCGTGTGGATCGCGCTGTGGATCGCGCTACGCGCCGATATCCTGGCGATCGAAGCGAAGCATGATGTTGTTGGCGGGCATGGAACGGCGGTCGACCAGAACCAGCCCATTCCGCCACGCGATACCGGCGAACTCATCGACCGACCGTAAGCCCCAGCGCGGATCGCGTTCCTTCAGGCTGAGGTCGAACGCTTCGTTCGACGGCGCGGTCGGCACATCGGCTTCGCGCCACGGGCCGTAGAGGATGAGCGGCGCCCCGACGGAAAGCAGGCGTGCCGCCCAATCGATCAGCCCCAGCGAGGCCTGCCACGGGCTGATGTGAACCATGTTGATGGACACGACTGCATCGGCTCGATCGATCGGCCACGCGTCGCTGGAAGCGTCGAGGGTCAGCGGCGCAAGGAGATTGCCCGGCCCACCCTCCCGCCACGCCGCAATCGACGCGAGGGCGGCCGGGTCCGGATCGCTCGGTTGCCGCTGCAGCGCGGGAAAGCGCCGAGCGAAGGCCAGCGCGTGTTCGCCGCTCCCGCTGGCGACTTCCAGGACGGTTCCTTCGGAAGGAAGCCAGTCTGCCAGCACGTCGCCGATGGCAACGCCATTGCGAGCCGCCGCCGGGGCGTGACGGCGGACGTCGCCGCCGAGATCGCCGACATTATAAGGCGGAAAGGAAGGTTCGCTCACGCCGGACGGTCGTGCCGCCGGGCGCGCCGCTCACGGGCGATCAGCCACAGCAGGAAGCCGGCTGGACCGGCGAACAAGGTCAGCACCAGGATCGGAGCCTGAAGCCACCGCGCGAAGCCCTTGTTGTCGGCGTCCTTCGCAATCCACTGGCCCACGAACAGGTCGAACGCGAGATAATGGGTCCAGCCGATGACCACCCCCGCATCGCTCATGAAGATCGAACGGATGCCTTCGATGGTCGAAAAGCTGGTCGTCCCCGATCCCGGCAGCTTGCCCGGATCGACCACGCCGCCAAGGATCAGGCCGAGCGCGACGACATAGGTCAGGCAGAGTAGGCCCACGCCGAGGTAGAGGATCGCTGACGCGGTCTTCGGCCCGCGCGCGCCAAGGATCAGCAACGCCCAGGCGACCAGCGCGATCGCGTTGGTCGCCGAGAAGAGCGTTGCCCAGACCATCTAGCGGCCGCCCAACTCCGCGCCCTCGCCCGAGTCGGCGCCATCGGGCGCCGGCGTCTTGTAGGCGAGGATCGGCTTGCGCGCGGCAAGCGTCTCGTCGAGGCGGCGACGTGGGGCGTGGATCGGCGCCGCCTTGAGCGCCTCATCCCCTGCCCGAGCCCGCTCCGCGATCGATCGCAGCGCGGCGATGAACTGGTCGAGCGCGGCCTTCGACTCGGTCTCGGTCGGTTCGATCAGCATCGCACCATGGACGACCAGCGGAAAATACATGGTCATCGGGTGGAAGCCCTCGTCGATCAGCGCCTTGGCGACGTCGATGGTCGAGAAACCTTCCGCAAATCCCTTATCGCTGAAGATCGCCTCATGCATGCACGGTCCCGAATGCGCGAACGGCGCATCGAGGACATCCTCGAGGCTGCGCAGGATATAGTTGGCGTTGAGGACGCTGTCCTCGGCAACCTGCGCCAGGCCGTCGGCGCCGTGGCTGAGGATGTAGCTCAACGCACGGGTGAACATGCCCATCTGCCCGTGGAAGGCGACCATCCGACCGAATGCGTCGGGATGCTCTGACGCGGCGTCTTCCTCCTCGACCATCTTGAAGCTGCCGTCCGGATACTTCGCCGCGAAGGGAAGCGGGCCGTAGGGCGACAGCGCTTCGGACAGCACCACCGGACCCGAACCCGGGCCGCCGCCGCCGTGCGGAGTCGAAAAGGTCTTGTGAAGGTTGATGTGCATCGCATCGATGCCGAGATCGCCCGGACGAACCTTGCCTACGATCGCGTTGAAGTTGGCGCCGTCGCAGTAGACGAACCCGCCTGCCTCGTGGACCGCGTCGCTGATCGCCTTCATGTCGGGTTCGAACAGACCGCAAGTGTTGGGATTGGTGATCATCACCGCAGCAACATCGGGCCCGAGCCGCTTCTTGAGCGCGTCGAGATCGACGCGTCCGGCCGGGGTCGCGGGAATATCTTCGACCTTGTAGCCGGCAAAGGCGGCGGTTGCGGGATTGGTGCCGTGCGCGCTTTCGGGGACGAGCACGACCGACCGCGCATCACCGCGTGCTTCGAGCGCGGCACGAATGCACAGGATGCCGCATAGTTCGCCGTGGGCACCCGCCTTAGGGCTCATCGCCACGCCGTGCATCCCGGTCAGGTCGATCAGCCAGAACGCCAGGCGATTGATGAGTTCGAGTGCGCCCTGCACCGTTTCCTGCGGCTGCAGCGGATGGATGTCGGCGAAACCCGGGAGGCGCGCCATCCGCTCGTTGAGGCGCGGATTATGCTTCATCGTGCATGAGCCCAGAGGAAACAGCCCGAGATCAATTGCATAATTTTGCCGGCTGAGGCGGGTATAGTGGCGCACCGTCTCGGGTTCGCTGAGACCCGGAAGTTCGAGCGTGTCGCGCGCCAGTCCGCCAAGTCGGTCGCCAGACTTGGAAGGCTTGCGATCGAAGTCGACACCGGTCTGCTCGCGCGAGCCGATTTCGAACAGCAACGGCTCCTCAAGCATCAGCGCGCGATTGCCCGTCGTCGTGGTCCCCTCGCCCGCTGCCGCGACCGGCGAACTCGGCTTCCAGCCGCTCTGGTTGATGGTCATCGGCACACCTCCTTAAGCGCGGCTTCCAGCGCGTCGATATCCTCATCGGTGACGACTTCGGTCACCGCGACCACCAGCCCGTTCGCAAGCGTGGCTTCGTCCGGATAGAGCCGGCCGAGCGACACGCCGCCAAGCACACCCTTTTCGACCATCGCGTGGACCGCGGGGCGTGCCTCGACCGGAAGCTTCAGTGTGAATTCGTTGAAGAAGCTGTCGTTGACCATTTCGACACCCGGGATCGCAGCCAGACGGCCGGCGACCTCGACCGCGCGCTCGTGATTAATCGCGGCGAGTTGGCCAAGGCCATTTTCGCCGAGTAAGGTCATGTGGATGCTGAACGCCAGCGCACAAAGCCCTGAATTGGTGCAGATGTTCGATGTCGCCTTCTCGCGGCGGATATGCTGTTCGCGGGTCGACAGGGTCAGCACGAAGCCACGCTTGCCCTCAGCGTCAACGGTCTCCCCGGCGAGGCGGCCGGGCATCTGGCGGACATGCTTTTCGCGGCAGGCGAATAGGCCAACATACGGCCCACCGAACTGAAGGCCGACACCGATCGACTGGCCTTCGCCAACGACGATGTCAGCGCCCATTTCACCCGGCGACTTGATCAGCCCAAGCGCCACCGGCTCGGTCACTACCGCAATCAGCAGCGCGCCTTTGGCGTGCGCTGCCTCGGCGATCGGGGTCAGGTCGGCAATCCGACCAAGGATGTCCGGATATTGGACGACGACGGCGCTCGTCTCTCCGTCAATCGCGGCGATCAGTCGGTCGGCGTCGGTCGCGGGTTCGAGCGTTGGCACGGCGGTCTCAAGTGTGTCGCCGGTAAACTTCGCCATCGTCCGGCATACGGAGACGTAGTGCGGGTGGAGCCCGGACGACAAAATCGCCTTCTTCCTGCGCGTGATCCGCCGCGCCATGCCAATCGCTTCCCAGCAGGCGGTCGAGCCGTCGTACATCGACGCGTTGGCGACCTCGCAGCCGAGCAGGCGCGCGACCTGCGTCTGGAATTCGAACAGTACCTGCAGCGTGCCCTGCGCGATTTCGGGCTGATAGGGCGTGTAGGCGGTCAGGAACTCGCCGCGCTGGATCAGATGATCGACGCTGGCGGGGACGTGATGCTTGTAGGCGCCGCAGCCGAGAAAAAAGGGCACGTCGCCCGCGACCATGTTCTTGCGCGCCATCGCGCCAAGCTGCCGTTCGACCGACAATTCGCTGGCATGCATCGGCAGGCCGTGGATCGGGCCGGTTAGCCGCGCTTCTTCCGGTACGTCCTTGAACAGATCGTCGATCGAGGCGGCCCCGATCGTCGACAACATGGCAGAGCGATCCTCGTCGCTCAGCGGCAGATAACGCATCAGGGCTTCCTCATGGTAAAGCGAAGGCGGACATAATCGGCGACATTGCCACCGATGCGATCGGCGACGGCATCGGCAATGGATTGGCGGTCGTCGTGCGGGACGCCGGCACGGTCGAGCCAGCCGGCGCGAAAGGTCAGGACCCAGGCGGCGACGCCATGATCCAGCGTCGTCGGGCGTTCGATCAGACGTGCATCGACGTCGCGGAAGCCGACAGCTTCGTAGACGTCAACGAATTCCTCGACCGACGGATACCAGTTGGCGGCATAGGTCGGCGGACCGAACCCGCGCGCGACGAGCTCGTCGTCGAGCGCCTGGCGCAATCGGGCCAAGTTGCCCTCCCCGCCCATCTCCCCGGCAAAGCGGCCGCCGGGCTTGAGCGCAAACCAGATCGCGCGGGCGGCGCGTTCCTTGTCGATCACCCAGTGCAGGGTCGCGTTGGAGAACGCTGCATCGAACGCTTCGGCGAATTTCAGCTCGGCCGAGTCCATCAGGCGGGCGTCGAGCCCCTTGGCCCGCGCCGCGCCGATCATGCTAAGGCTGTTGTCGATGCCGACGACGTCCGCCCCCGCCTCGCGGATCTTGAGGGTCAGCGTGCCGTCGCCGCAACCGACGTCGAGAATGTGCTCGCCGGGTTGGGGGTCGAGCAAGTCGAGCGCCGCCTGACCAAGGGCAGACACGAAACCACCGACGCGGGCGTAGTCGCCCGCATCCCACTGGCTAGTCGAGGCGGCATTGAGGATCAGAGCGTCTTCACCCATTCGCGATAGGCGGTCTCGTCCATCAGGCCTTCGAGTTCGGCCGCGTCGGCGAGCGTCATCTTGAAGAACCAGCCCTCGCCCTCGGGATCGCGATTGACGAGCGACGGGTCGTCGGCGAGCGCCGGATTGCCCTCGATCACCTCACCCGCGATCGGGGCGTAGACGTCGCTGGCAGCCTTGACCGATTCGACCACCGCGGCCTCGTCACCCTTATTCAGCGCGCGGCCTTGCTCTGGCACCTCGGCGAAGACGATGTCGCCCAGCGCGTGCTGCGCATGGTCACTGATGCCGATGGTCGCGGTGTCGCCTTCGACCCGGATCCACTCATGCTCGCCGGTGAAATAGAGGCTCATGCGGTTACTCCCTGCTTGCGATGGTAGCGATGGGGCACGAACGGCATCGCCGTCACCTCGCCCTCGAAAATCTTGCCGCGCTGCTCCAGCTTTAGGCGGGTGCCTGGCTCGGCGGCGGCGGTCGCGACATAGCCCATGGCGATCGGGCGACCGAGCGAGGGCGAATGGCCGCCGCTGGTAACCCGTCCGATCTCATTGCCCTCGTCGTCGAGGATCAGCGCGCCTTCGCGCACCGGTTGCTTGCCGTCGACGAGGAGGCCGACGCGCTTCTGTGCGGCGCCATTGTCGAGTTCCGCCATGATGCGGAGCGCGCCGGCGAAGCCGCCCTCGGCGCGGCGACGCTTCCCGATCGCGAAGGTGAGGTCGGCCATGACCGGCGTGGTGCCGCCGTCGAGGTCGTGGCCGTAGAGCGGCAGACCGGCCTCGAGCCGGAGCGAGTCGCGGGCGCCGAGGCCGATTGGCTTCACGCGCTCATCGGCAAGCAAAGCGTCGGCCAAGGCCTCGACATCGCGCGACGCCACCGAAATTTCAAAGCCGTCCTCGCCGGTGTAGCCCGAGCGGCTGATCCACAGCGGCTTTTCGTTCCAGCGGAACAGCGCCGCCTGCATGAAGACGAGGTCGCCCACGCCCGGGACGATCGCGTCGAGCGCCGCGGCGGCCTCGGGACCCTGGAGTGCAAGGAGCGCCTGCTCCTTCATATGGTCCATCGCGACCGTGCGCGGCAGGCGACGCTCGAACTGCTCGATGTCGCCGTCCTTCGTCGCGCCGTTGACGACGAGGTAGAAATGATCGCCGCGGCGCGTGGCCATCAGGTCGTCGATGATCCCGCCATCCTCGGACAGCAGCATCGAGTAGCGGAGGCGCCCGTCCTTCAGCATCTGCAGGTCGCCGGGAAGGAGCGTTTCGAGCGCCTTGTCGAGATCGGGGCCGTGGAACAGCAATTGGCCCATGTGGCTGACGTCGAATAGCCCCGCGTGGGTGCGGGCCCACAAATGCTCGGCCATGATGCCTTCGTACTGGACGGGCATTTCATAGCCCGCGAACGGGACCATGCGCGCGCCCTGGTCTCGGTGCCAGCGATCGAGCGGCAAGGTGTGGGTCGGTTCGGTCGTCTCGGCCATGCGCGTCATCCTCGAAAGCCCGTCACGAGGGAGGTCCCCCGCGCTTGTAGATCGGGCCCCCGTCTGTCGCGGTAACCTGAGAGCTTTCCCCCGGAGCGTTGTCCGGGGTTACCCCTTCGGCGGTCTTCTCCTGAACGAAGAGGACACTTTCCAGACTGTCGGACAGACGCGGTCCGTTTGCCTGAGAGATTCCGGGGGCGGTTGCTCCTTCGGCGCCCCGTCTCCGGGGACTCTCCCGCGTCTGTTTCCGGCCCCGCGAGCGGCGCCAGCTGACGTGTTCGCTGTGGCGAGGCGGCGGGGGCGTGTCAACGCGCCCGCGACCAAGCGATCAGCGGGTTGCGTTGTAGCGCAGTTGCTCGGCGGTAAGCTGGAAGCCGATCAGATGCTCGAAGGTCGCCTTGGCGACGGCATCGCGGATCGCGGGATCCGACAAGGGATCCACCGCCGCGTCGGCGTCGGTCGGCTTGCGTTCGCGAGTCAGTTCGGCGCGGACGTTTTCCGGCAGCGTCGCGGCGCCTCGCGCGACCTGGATCGTCGCCTGGCCCCGAGTCGAAGCGCGCTGGCTACCCGCCGCGAAGGTCAGTCCGACGGTGCCGACCTTCTTGGCGACGACCTGGGTGCCGGCCTGCATCACGACGTTGAAGTAAGGGAGCACGACGGTGCGCTCCGGGCCGGCATCGCGCCGGGTCGCCACGACGTCGAAGGTCGCGGTGGACACGACATTGTCGCCCGTCTCGTCGCAGGTCGCGCGCAGGTTGGTGAGCGCGGCAGACACGTCGAGCGCAGCTGCATCGGTGCGATTCGACGGGTTGAACAGCGTGATGTCGCCGGTGGCGGCCGGGATACCGACCTGCGGGCAGGACGAACGAGTGATATAGATGCCGCCGCCGCCAATCTCGCCTTCGCGTGAGCAGGCAGTGGCAAGGAGGATCAGGGCCAGGGCAGTCAGGCGGCGCATCACGATGGCGGGTTCCTCTTTTTTTTTCTGCCCGTGGCAGGCGGTGTTCTTGGCGTCGTTCATAGGAAGCGCCTTGGCTGGCTGCAAGCAATCGCTTACATCGCGCTCCATGCCCCCCGCCAAGCCCCCGCTCCACCTGCTAATCGCCGCCCCTCGCGGATTCTGCGCGGGTGTCGATCGCGCAATCACCATCGTCGAAAAGGCGATCGGGCGTTACGGACCCCCGGTCTACGTACGCCACGAGATCGTCCACAACCGCTTCGTGGTCGATCGGCTGCGCGGCCTTGGCGCGGTATTCGTCGAGGAACTCGATCAGGTTCCGGACGGCCGTCCCGTGGTCTTTTCGGCCCACGGCGTTCCGAAAGTCGTTCCGGCCGCCGCGCAGGCGCGCGGGCTCGACTATCTGGACGCCACCTGCCCGCTGGTCAGCAAGGTCCACCGCCAGGCGCAGCGCCTGATCGAAGCGGGGATGCACATCCTCTTTATCGGTCATGACGGCCATCCCGAGGTGATCGGGACCTTCGGACAAGTGCCTGTCGGCGCGATGACGCTGGTGGAGACGGCCGAGGACGCCGAAAACATTGTCGTCACGGACACGTCAAACCTCAGCTTCCTGACCCAGACGACGTTGTCGGTCGATGACACAGCGGAGATCGTCGACATTCTCAAGCGCCGCTTTCCCGAAATCCGGGCGCCGCGCGGCGAGGACATTTGCTACGCGACTTCCAATCGACAGGCGGCGGTCAAGGTCATCGCGCCGCAGTGCGATCGCGTGCTGGTCATCGGCGCTCCGAACAGCAGTAATTCGCTTCGCCTCGCCGAGGTCGCTCAGCGGATGAACGTTCCCAGCCGACTGATCCAGCGCGCCAGCGACATCGACTGGGAATGGCTGGGGCAGCCACAGACCGTCGGCCTCACTGCGGGCGCTTCGGCTCCTGAGGTCCTCGTTCGCGAAGTGGTCGACGCGATCGCTCAGCGCTTCGAAGTGACCGAGGAAGAAGCCGCGCACGTCACCGAGGACATGGTCTTCAAGCTTCCCCGCGAATTGCTCACGGCTGCATGAGCGAACTTCCGCAGGTCGAGATTTTCACCGACGGCGCATGCAAGGGGAACCCCGGTCCGGGAGGCTGGGGGGCGATCCTGCGGTTCGGAGACCGTGAGCGCGAGCTTTCGGGCGGCGAGAATCCGTCGACGAACAACCGCATGGAGTTGATGGCGGCAATCGAGTCGCTCAAGGCGTTGACCAAGCCTTGCCGTGTCAGGCTGACCACCGACAGCAATTACGTTCGCGACGGGATCACGAAGTGGATCCATGGCTGGCGCAAGAATGGCTGGAAAACTGCCGATCGCAAGCCGGTGAAGAATGCCGAACTGTGGCAAGCATTGCTCGAGGCGGCCACGCCGCATCGTGTCGAATGGCTTTGGGTGAAGGGCCACGCAGGCCACCCCGAGAATGAACGGGCTGATGTTCTGGCCTGCGCGGAAGCAGACGCACGTCGATAGGTCGCTCCGCATCCCCAACCCTTGTGCCACGACCGCTTTTCCCGTAAATATTTTGTTAACTACGCTGTAATTCGTGCTTTGCGCTGCCTGCGGTGCGCCAAACGTCGCGCTGCAATTCTTTCTTGAGGAAGGAGCAGATGACCGCGGTCACGATCACCGACCCCTGTGATATCTGGGTGGAAGGCGTTTCGGCGGTTCTTTCCGCAGTCGGATACGAAACCTCGATCGTCGAGGAGTTTTCCCCGGAACACATCCCTGCCAGCGCGATTGCGCTCGTCGCGCTGACGAAGCTGCCATCGACCTTGATTGGCGCCGTCAACGGCTCAGCGCGCCCGCTCTTGCCGGTCGTCGTCATCCTCCATGCCACCGACCAGCTGCCGCTCGCCGACTTCATGGCGTCGCCGATCACGGGATTGCTGCTCAGTACGGCATCGCGTGAGTCGGTTCTCGATTGCCTGAAGAGCGTGAAGCGCAACGAACGCTGGGTCGATCCGCATTTCGCCGCCCGTCCCTGCCCGGATGGGAAGAATTGCCATAGTTGGGACGGCCTCAGCCGGCGGGAGGAAGAGGTTGCCCGCCTCGCCGCGGAAGGTCTCAGCAACAAGCATATCGCCCGCGCGCTCAATCTTTCGGACGGGACGATCAAGACTCACGTCCACAACATCCTGCACAAGCTCGGCTACGAGCGACGGCGCCAGCTGTCCTTCGATCGCCCCAATGCGCCGAGCGACCGCGTCCACTGAGAACGCGTCCTGCGACTTTCCAAAAGGATATAGATCCACCGCAAGCTTTCGCGGCGGTCGAAAGCGAATTGGATATACGCCAAGTATCACCATGGTCGCCTACTTCGACTAGGTAGATATGGTTGGGGCGACACCGTTGTTTCGGTGAGGGGCGCTTACTTTCAGCAGATCAGCGACTGGCATTGCCCAGTCCAGCCGAACCCAATCCTTGGGCCGGTCGGAGTTTATCGACTCCGGCTCTTGCCCTCTTCTGTCCGGAGAAGATCAATGGCTACCAACATCATCATCGACGGCAACTGCGTCCTGGACGAATCGTTCGGCCTGCAGACCGGTGGCGTGGCTCAGGGCTCCGAAGACAATAACGATCAGGATGTCTCGCTTGCTTCCCTCATGGGGAGCAGTGCGGCCTTCTACGAACGACTCTTCGACGGCCTCGGCCTCGATGCGGGCTTTGCGACCGCCAACGGCGTCGCCGTCCGTGGGTCGAACTTCATTACCGTATCCAGCCCCAACACCTCGATCATCGGGCTGGGCTTCGTCGACGGCGACGGCAACGCGCTCGCCACCTGGCAACCTGGCGATCCCGGCGTCCTGACCGATCTGGAGACGCTCGACGGTGAGGCGATCTATCTGTCCACCGACGCGGAAATGGGCGACCAGATGGTCCTTGGGCGCACCGCCGATGGCACGATCGTCTTCGCAATCCATCTTTCGCCGAGCGGCGACCTCAGCAGCGCGGGCGTCGAAATGGTTCAGTTTCAACCGCTGCACAATCCCAACGCGGACGATCCCGACGACCCCGTCAACCTGCTCGACGCGATCGGCGTCTCCGCACGCGTGTCGCAGGAATTCAACTTCAACAGCCTTCCGTCGGGTCAAAACCTGTTCGGGATTGTCGGCGATGCGGACAACGCGCTGGTCGTGATCGGCATGGCGCCCGACCTATCCGGCGACGGCACGTTCACCAACGCCAGCAACACCATCAACACGTCGAAGGGCGGCGGCCCGACCACGATCGGCATCAACAACCAGATGTTCGACCCCGGCGACGGCGCCTACTTCACCTTCGTGACGCAGCCCGATCCGAACTATCTGGCCGGCGTGGTGGGAGGCCTTGACCAGAATGAGGCCGACGATGCCGACAACATCAAGTTCGGAGAGCGTATCGAGGCCGACGGCGGTTTCGTGAAGATCGCCCAGATCCAGGGCAATGCCTTGGCGAGCCTGTCGATCAAGGCCTTCAACGGCGATAACGACCTCGATGGTCGCGCCTTCGCAAGCACGGGGGCCGGCGGCGGTTTGGGCACCGGGTCCGTCGTGACCATTACGCAGATTGTCGTGAAGAACGGCGCGGGAGTCATCGTCCAGACGATCGACGCGCCGACGGCCAACGCCGACGGAAGCTACACCGTCACCGGCCTCAACGCCGGATACAAGATCGAGTGGTCGACCAATGGAGTCCACGATCAGGTCCTGATCCAGGGCGTGGCCGGCAAGTTCGACATCGGCGGCTTCGGAGTCGATCGGCCGGACGGCGCCAACGTCGATATCGGCGATCGGCTCATCTTCGAGGATGCCGGTCCGGACGTGACCCTCTCGCTAGTCGCGAATGCCGAGGTTCGAGTCGACGAAAGCCTGGACGAGAATCCCGGAGAGGATGAGAGCGCCTCGCTTGGCAAGGTCACCGTTGCAGCAGCGGCGCTGTTCGGCGGCAATGCCGACTTCGGCACCGACGGCCATGCGGCTGACAGCTCGGACTGGTCGCTGGATCTGTCCGATGAGGCCGCCGACTCCGGCTTGGTGGACACCGCGTCGGGCGAAGCCGTCCTGCTTTACAGCGATGGCGCCGATATCGTCGGGCGAATCTCGGGCGGGATAGAGGTGCTGCGGATCAGTATCGACAGCGACACCGGCGCGGTCACGCTCGAACTGTCGCGGGCGCTCGTTCATGGCGACACGGGCGATCCGGACGAAGCGGACACGGCTTTGTCGATTGCATCGGGCCTCATATTTGCGGTGCGCACGATTACCGACGCCGACGACGATCAGGACAGCGCCAGCGCCGATATCGGACCGGCGATGAAGATCGAAGACGATGGACCGAGCGTTACTCTTTCGTTGCGAGCGGGTGCAGAGGTTCGCGTCGACGAAAGCATCGGTGCCAACGATTTCGAGGACGAGACGACGTCGCTCGGAAAGGTAACCGTATCGGGCGCGGTGTTGTTCGCCACGGACGAGGCCTATGGCAGCGACGGCGGGGGCGCCGATGCGTCGGCCTATTCACTCGCACTCTCTGCTCCGGGCGCGGACTCGGGCCTGGTCGATACTGCGACCAACCTGTCGGTTTACCTTTATGTCGATGGTGACGACATCGTCGGGAGGATTGCTGGCGGGATCGAAGTCTTCCGGATCAGTATCGACGAAGACACGGGCGATGTGACGCTCGATCAGTCGCGAGCGATGGTGCACGGCGACCCGGACGACCCGGATGAGGCGGATACCTATCTGTCGATCGCCGCCAGCAAGGTATCGGCGGTAAGGACCGTCACCGATGGCGATGGCGACCAGGACAGTGCCAGCGCCGACATCGGTCCCGCGCTTCGATTTGAGGACGACGGTCCGGCGATCGGTCCGATCGATGACGGATTGGTGGACTTCGAGGCCGGGGACTCGGTTACGAAGACCCTGAACGGCGCAGTGGGTTCCGACGTGAAGACCAATCCCTACACGCTGACCGACTACACAGAATCGCTGACGATCAATGGCGTTGATCTCGAAGGCGTGCTTGCCGGCGACAGCCGGTCTGTCACCTACTGGGCCGATACCGGTGGCGACGACATCTTCGGCAATGCCGGCGATACCGCTTACTATCGGATGACGCTCGATCAGGCCGCCGCCGGGACCTACACCTTCGACGTTCTGATCGACCCGCCGCCGTCAGTCACCGAATTCAACTTCGACGACCTGCCGTCGGGACAGAATCTGTTTGGGACCGTCGGGACGGCTTCTTCTGCGTTGATTGTCATCGGTCGCGCGCCGGTGCTGAGCGGGGACGGCACATTCACCAACGCCAGCGACACGATCAACACGTCGAAGGGCGGCGGGCCGGTCACGATCGGCATCGACAACCAGATGTTCGATCCTGGCGACGGCGCGGTGTTCACCTACGTCACCAATCCGGTTGCAAACTATCTGGCTGGAGCGCCCGGGGGACTCGACCAAAACGAGGCGGACGACGCCGACAACATGCAGTACGGATCGACCACGGAAGTCGATTCCGCCTTTTGCAAAATCGCGCAGATCCAGGGCAACGCGCTGGCGTCGATGCGGATCGAGGCGTTCAATGTCGCCGGTGCGCCGCAGGGTCAAAACCTCGCGCTGAACCATCTTGGCGTCGATCCGGCGGTGTCGATCACGGCGGTTCGGGTCTATTCGGCGAACGGCACCTTGCTGGAAGACAGCTCACTGCCCGGGCAGCAGAATGCCGCGATCGTCATCACGATCACGGGCGGCGTCGCGGACATCTCCGGCCTCAATGCCGGGTACAAGATCGAATGGGACACTAACGGCGATCATGACCAGGTCCGGATTACCGGGCTGGCGGGCAAATTCGACATCGGTGGCTTCGGGTTGAACCAGGGGCAGGACACGCCCGACCAATTGCTCGAATTCACCGCGACGGTGACCGACGGCGACGGCGACAGCGCGTTCGAAAGCTGGTCGGTCGGCATCGACGGAACCGGCGTCAACGACGACGACTCGGTCAGCGGAGTCGATGCGATGGCGCTACCGCTGTTCCGCGAGATGTACGATCCAGGCTTCGACCTGTTCGCGAGTGCCTATTCGATCCACCCGGACTCACTGCTGCTGTGACGACGGGCTGAGCGAGCTACCGGGTCGACGAGATAGCCATCCCCGTCGACCCGGTAGATTATTCAGGGAGCGAACGCGGCAGCATCGATGCCAGCTAGCTCGGCCGGCAACGCTTCCCCTAAAATGAGAGACGCGCACAACAGGGAAGCCGCCGGTGCGGTCTGGATGCCCATGCCGCCCTGCCCCACGCACCAAAAGAAATCCGGGGCTTCGCGGTCGAAGCCGAACTTCATCCGCCGATCCGGGGCAAAGGTGCGAAGCCCCGACCACTTTCGTTCCACCGCCTCGACCGGCCAATCGACGGCGCGCTCGAACCGGTCAATCGCAAGAGCAACGTCGATTTCCTCCGGCGCGCAATCGCACGGGTCGGACGGCGTTTCGTCGAGCGGGCACACCCACACGCTTCGGTCGCCCTCCCCCTTGAAATAGAAACTGGCATGAAGGTCGGTGACGAACGGAATCTTGCGAAGTCCGTCTTTCGCTACCCGCAACTGGACGACGGTCCTGCGCATCGGCTGAAGCCCGAGCGGTTTAACCCCCGCGGCAACGGCGACCGCGTCGCCCCACGCCCCGGCTGCATCGACGATGATCGAGGCCGAAACCGGTCCGTTCGGCGTTTCCATTTCCCACCGCTCGCCAACCCGGCAAGCGCCGTTAAAGGCACGATCGGTCGAGATCGAGCCGCCGAGCCTGCGAATTTCCGCGAGGCATGCGGCGTGGAAAGCGGCGACATCGATGTCGGCGCAGCTCTTTTCGTAAAAGGCACCCGACCATTGCGAGCGCAGTCCCGGCACCAGACGGTTCAGCGTCTCGCGATCCAGCCGGACCGGACGATCGGCACCTTTTAACTCGTCGGCATGTTCGACTTGCTCTCCGGACGGACCGGTCAGGTGCACCGCTCCGCGGGGATGAAGCAGGTCGACGGGGGCCGAGGGCCAGCGCGCGTCGAACATTGGGCGGGAACGCAGGCTGAGTTGTTGCTCCGGCGTTCCGCCGCCAAGGCTTGCCTGCCAAAAAGCCGCCGACCGTCCGGTCGAATGATAGCCGCAGTGGCTCTCGGCCTCAATCACCAGCACCGACCGAAGGCCCGCCAAGCGCGCGCCGAGGCTTGCGCCGGCGATCCCGGCCCCAACGATCAGAACATCGACATGCTGCATGGTCTGGGCTGGTTACGGTTTCGAAAGACCGTCCGTCTAGGGGTGGTCGAATGATGAACATGCAATTCACCCTGATCTTGTTGATCCTGCTGGCGGTCCTCTTGGTCGCCGCGGCGGCCATCGACATCGCCACTCGGACGATTCCGAACTGGCTGAACGTGACGATTGCGGTGCTGGCGCCCGTCTACTGGTTGGCGGCGGGAATCGACTTCTATCCCGACGTGCTGGAGCGGATCGGCGGAGCGTATCTGCTGTTCGTCGCCTTCTTCGGCCTGTTCTGCCTGGGCGGAATGGGCGGCGGGGACGTCAAGATGGGGGGCGCACTCGCGCTCTGGTTCGCTCCGCTCGCAACCCTGCAGTTGTTCGTCATTACCTGCATCGCCGGCGGTTTCGTCAGCGGCGCGGCCTATTTTTACCATCACAAAATAGCGCGCGCAGAGGGGAAAACCGAAGTTCCCTACGGCGTCGCGATCGCAATCGGCGGGCTATGGTTACTCGCCCAACGGTTTCTTAACCAATTTGCCTGATGTTCTGAGCATCGAGGGAACCCTCTAGGGGAGGCGATTTCGCCATGGACGTGAAGAAAGTTGCACTGCTCATCGGAGCCTTGGTCATCGCGGTGGTTACCGCCGTCATGGCCAAGAACATGTTTGCCGGCGCCGGGGCCGATCAGGCCAATGCCGCACCGGTCGTTCCGATGGGACCGAAAGTCCTGGTAGCCCGCAAGGCGCTGCCGGTCGGCACCATCATCGACGCCGAAAGCCTTGCCTTCCAGGCATGGCCCAAGGAGCTCGTCCAGAACGCCTATTACACCGAGGGTACGCCTGAAGCCGACATGTCGAAGCTTCTGGGCACCGTCGTTCGCAATCCGGTGACCGCGGGACAACCGCTGACCCGCGGCGCGCTCGTCGGCCCCAACGACCGCGGCTTTCTGGCCGCCGCGCTCGGGCCGGGCATGCGTGCCGTCACGGTTCCCGTGTCGACCACGACCGGCGTCGGCGGTTTCATCTTCCCGGGCGACCGCGTCGACATGATGCTGACCCAGGACGTGACCGGCGGCGGCGAAGGCCCGCCCCTGAAGGTTTCGGAAACGATCGTTCGCAACCTGCGTGTGCTCGCCACCGATCAGCGCATCGACAGCAAGAACGAGGAAGGCAAGACCGAGGTCAAGACCTTCACCACCGTCACGCTGGAGGCGACCCCGCGCATTGCGGAAAAGATCGCGGTCAGCCAGTCGGTCGGCACGCTGTCGCTGTCGCTCCGCTCGATCGCGGACAACACTGCCGAGCTCGAGCGCGCCGTCGCTGCGGGTGAGGTCAAGGTCCCGGCCGGCGCGAACCCGGCGCAGGAGCGCCAGATGCTCCTCGCCATCGCCAATCGTCCGGCCGACAACAACACGACCTATGTCACCGGCGGCGACGTGTCGCGCTTCCAGCGCCGCAGCGTCCCGCGGGCAGCGTCCGCGGCGCCGACATCGTCGGACCCGATGACCAAGTTCGCCAACGCCATGATGGGCCGCCAAGCCGGTCCGATGTCCACCGCCGCAAGCGCAGGTCCTGCGCCGGTGACCGGTCCGGTCGTCCGGGTTTCGCGCGGCAATAACGTCACCGTCGTTCCGGTGGGAGGCAAGTAAGATGACGAGCCGTAAGATGATCCGCCGCGCACCCGTGGGCACCGCCCTCGCCGCGCTGGCCCTGTGCCTCGGCAGCGTTGCCGTCGCCACTCCCGCCCTTGCCCAGTCGCGCGCTGCGCGGCCGTCGGAAACGCTGACCCTGTCGCAGAACACCGGAACGCTGGTTCGCCTGTCGTCCCCGATGAGCGACGTGTTCATCGCCAACGACAGCATCGCCGACGTCCAGGTGCGCTCGTCCACCCAGCTCTATGTCTTCGGCAAGAGCTCGGGCGAAACGACCGTCTATGCGACCGACAAGTCGGGCCGCGTAGTCTACGCCGCCAACGTCCGTGTCGGCACCAATGCCGGATCGGTCGGCGAAATGCTGCGCCTGGCGATGCCGGAAGCAAGCATTCAGGCGACGCCGATGAACAACCTGGTCCTGCTGACCGGAACCGTTTCGTCGCCCAACGACGTCGAGGAGGCACAGCGCCTGGTTCAGGCCTATGTCGGCACCGGCACGCAGGTGGTCAGCCGCCTACGCTCGGCAACGCCGCTGCAGGTCATGCTCAAGGTCAAGATCGCGGAAGTAAACCGCAGCCTGGTCAAGTCGATCGGCGTCAATCTGTTGTCGCGCGATCGTGGCGGCGGAACGCTGTTCGGCATCGGCCAGGGCAACCCCGGCACGATCGGGACGCCGTCCACGCCCACGGTGCCGGGTACGCCGACGGTGTTCAACACGATCACCAACGGTACCTCGCTGGGACTGTTCGGTCGGGTTCTGGGCCTCGATGTCCTCGGTACGCTCGACCTTGCCGAAAATGACGGCCTCGTCTCGACGCTTGCCGAACCGAACCTCACCGCTCTGTCGGGTGAAACCGCCAGCTTCCTGGCCGGCGGCGAATTCCCGATCCCGATCTCGCAGAGCCTCGGCGCGGTGACGATTGAGTATAAGCAATATGGCGTCGGCTTGGCCTTCACGCCGTACGTGCTGGCCGACGGCCGCATCTCGATGCGCGTCCGCCCGGAAGTCAGCGAATTGTCGAACGAAGGGTCGATCCGGCTCAACGGATACGACGTTCCCGCACTGACGACGCGCCGCGCCGAAACGACCGTCGAACTGGGCTCGGGACAGAGCTTCATGATCGCCGGCCTGCTGCGCAACGCCAACACCAACAACATCAGCAAGGCCCCGTTCCTCGGCGACCTGCCGATCCTCGGCGCGCTGTTCCGCTCGACCAGCTATCGCCGGGCGGAAACCGAATTGGTGATCATCGTGACGCCGTACCTGGTGCGCCCGACCTCGGGCCAGCTGGCACTGCCGACGGATGGCTATCGCGCTCCGAACACCGCCGACATGGTCCTTGGTGGACAGACGTTCCAGGGTGTCTCGGCTCCGCGTCCGGTCGCCGTTGCTCCCGCTCCGGCCATCACCGGCACGGCGACGACCGCCGCCGCCAGCCCGGGCTTCAAGCTGTGATCGGTCTCGAACTCTCGAAAGGAATGACGATGCGCCGTCAATTCGCCCTGCTTGCTTTCGCGGTGACCGCGGCAGGCTGTTCGCAAAATCCTGCAACCACGCGCGGCGTGGAATCGATCAACGTGCCCGTCATTTCGCGCGCCGACTATGTGTTCGACGCCGCAACGCCCGACGGCACGCTGTCGCCGAACGACGCGGCGCGCCTCGACGCGTGGTTCCGGTCGATGCAGCTTGGCTATGGCGACACCGTCTATGTGGACGGCGTCTATGCCGACGGCGCCCGCCAGGACGTCTCGCGGATTGCGGGCCAATACGGCCTGCTCGTCGCGAGCGGTTCGCCCGTGACGCAGGGCCAGGTTGCGCCCGGGTCGGTCCGGGTCGTGGTTACCCGTACTCGCGCCAGCGTGCCGGGATGCCCCAACTGGAGCGCCCCGTCGCAGCCGAACATGTACAACGCGACGATGTCGAACTTCGGCTGCGCGGTGAACAACAACCTGGCGGCGATGATCGCCAACCCAGGCGATCTCGTCAGCGGCCGCGAAGGCAGCGGCGTCAGCGACGCCATCACTGCCGCGCGGGCCGTCCAGGATTACCGGACGACCGCACCGACCGGCAAGGGCGGCCTCAAAGACATCAGCACGAAGGGTGAAGAGTGATGAATGCTCCATTTCAGGCGCGTGCGGGTCTGCGTGACCCCTTCACCGCCTTCGTTTGCGACGACGCCACTGCCGACATGCTGCGCCCGGTTGCGGTCGAGCACGGCTGGTCGCCGGAAAAGGTCAACAAAGGCGGCCTCCGCAACGCGGTTCAGTCGCTGTCGGTGTCGGCCAGCCCCAACATCCTGTTCGTCGACCTCAGCGAATCCGCAGATCCGTTGAACGACATCAACGCGCTGGCCGAAGTTTGCGAGCCCGGCACGATCGTGATCGCGGCCGGACAGGTCAACGATGTCCGCCTGTATCGCGACCTCGTCGCCAGCGGCATCCACGACTATCTGCTCAAGCCGTTCACGGTCGACCAGCTGCGCGACACGTTCGCGCATGCCCAGTCGATCCTGTCGGGACCGCGCGGCGAAGCGCAGGCCGAGAAGCCGCACGTCATGACCGCGGTCATCGGCACGCGCGGCGGCAGCGGCGCTTCGACCATCGCCACCAGCCTGGCGTGGATGCTGAGCGAAAAGTCGGGGCGTTCGACTGCCCTGCTCGACCTCGACGTTCACTTCGGGACCGGCGCGCTCGCGCTCGACCTGGAGCCTGGCCGCGGCCTTACCGACGCGATCGAAAATCCGAGCCGCATCGACGGCCTGTTCATCGAACGTGCGATGATCCGCGCCAACGAACGCTTGTCGGTGCTGTCGGCCGAAGCGCCGCTTCACCAGCCGCTGGCGACTGACGGCGCGGCCTTCTTCCAGCTTCAGGAAGAAATGAAGAACGCGTTCGAATCGACGGTCATGGACCTGCCGCGCCAGATGCTGATCCAATATCCGCACATGGTGCACGACGCGCATGTCGCGGTGATCGTCAGCGAACTGACGCTTGCAGCGACGCGGGACACCATCCGGGTCCTTGCCTGGCTGAAGTCCAACGCGCCGCAGACCAAGGTCATCGTCGCTGCCAACCGCGTCCCCTCGGGTGGCGCGCTGGAAATCAGCAAGAAGGACTTTGAACAGTCGATCGAGCGCCAGATCGACATCTTCTTCCCCGACGACCGCAAGGTTGCCGCGCAGGCGGCGAAGTTGGGCAAGCCGATGGCCGAGATCGCGACCGGCAAGATGGCCGCGCCCTTCGCGCAGTTATCGAACATGGTACTGAGCCACGCCAGCGAGGAAGGGGCCATCCCCGACACGCGCAACGCGGCCGCGAAGAGCCTGGTCGGCAACCTGAAGTCGATGCTGTCGAAGCCCAAGGAAAAGGCTGCCTAAGCAACCGCCACGATAGGCGCGGGTTCGCCCGCCCTACCCGTCACGCATGGATCAGGACGAACGGACTTTAACATGCTTACAATCATCATCGTGGCGGTCGGCATTCTGGGCGTTCTCCTGCTCGGCGCCAAGGCGGTCAGTGGTCCCAATCCGCGCAAGGCGATCAAGCGCCGCATGGAACTGGTCAAGGAACGGCACGGCGATTCGGCGCTTGCTGCCAATGCGCAGGCTCAGATCCGCAAGCTGCTTCAGGCGCGGAACGACCGCATCGACAGCTTTGCCAACACCCTGATCCCGAAGCCGGCGCTGATGCGTCGGCGATTGGAGCAGACAGGCAAGAAGATCAGCCTCGGCAAGTACATGCTCTATTCGATGGGCCTCGCGTTCGTCGTCATGCTGCTGTTGCTGTTCCAGGGCGCTCCCTTCTTGCTGGCGCTTTTCGTTGGGCTGTTCGCCGGCGTCGGCGTTCCACACTTCGTGGTCGGTTTCCTGATCAAGAAGCGCCTGCAGAAATTCAATACGAACTTCCCCGATGCGATCGAACTGATGGTCCGCGGCCTTCGCTCGGGTCTTCCGGTCACGGAAACGCTGGGCATCGTCGCGAGCGAAATCGGTGGACCCGTGGGCGTCGAGTTCCGCGCGGTCAGCGACAAGATGAAGATTGGTCGCACGATGGAGGCCGCTCTTCAGGAAACTTCGGACCGTCTTGGCACCGCGGAATTTCAGTTCTTCGTCATCACGTTGGCGATCCAGCGCGAAACCGGCGGTAACCTGGCGGAAACGCTGTCCAACCTTGCCGACGTTCTGCGCAAGCGCGGGCAGATGCTGCTTAAGATCCGCGCGATGAGCTCGGAATCCAAGGCATCGGCCTACATCGTCGGATCGCTACCGTTCGTGGTCTTCACGATGGTGTGGATGATCAACCCTGGATACATGGCGGGCTTCTTCTCCGACGAGCGCCTGATCATCGCGGGCATCGGCGGCCTTTGCTGGATGGGCATGGGCGTCTTCATCATGGCCAAGATGGTCAACTTCGAGATCTGACGGGAACATCGACATGACCTCTCCCACTGGACCGACCCTGCTTGGCTTCGACGTCATCTTCGTGGCGACGATGCTCAGCGCGGTCGCGACGTTCGCCGTCCTTCTCGCACTCTACGCTGCCACCACGGTCAAGGACCCGATGGCGCGCCGGGTCAAAGCGCTCAACGAACGCCGCGAGCAGCTGAAGGCGGGCATCGTCGCCTCGACCAACAAGCGGAAGAAACTGACCAACCGCAACGTCGCGGCCGATCGCGTCCGTGGCATCCTGGGCAGTTTCCGGATGCTGCAGGACGACCAGATCCAGAAGACGCAGATGCGGCTGATGCAGGCCGGCATTCGCACCAAGGACCTGGCCTTCTTCATCATCTTCGCGCGCTTCGTCATGCCGGTCGTGCTCGGTGCTGGCGCGATCGTGCTGATCTACGTCATCGACTATTTCCCCGACTGGGCCTTCTACAAGAAGTACGGCTTCGTCGCGGCGACGCTGGTCGGCAGCTACAAGGCGCCGGACATCTGGCTGAAGAACAAGGTGACCAAGCGCAGCCACGCGATCCGCAAGGGTTTGCCCGACGCGCTCGATCTTCTCGTCATCTGCGCCGAGGCTGGCCTGACCGTCGACGCCGCGTTCAACCGCGTCGCCAAGGAATTGGGCAAGGCTTATCCCGAGCTGGGCGACGAATTCGGCCTGACCGCCATCGAATTGGGCTTCCTTGCCGAACGCCGCAACGCGTTCGAGAATCTGGCCAATCGCGTCGACCTCGAGGCTGTGCGCGGCGTCGTGACCACCATGATCCAGACCGAGAAATACGGGACGCCCCTCGCCTCCGCGCTCCGTGTGCTGTCGGCCGAGTTCCGCAACGAGCGCATGATGCGTGCGGAAGAAAAGGCGGCTCGCCTGCCTGCGATCATGACCATCCCGCTGATCCTGTTCATTCTGCCGACCCTGTTCATCGTCATCCTGGGCCCGGCAGCCTGTTCGATCTCGGACAATCTGATGAAGGGCTAAAGCCTCTCAAATCGGGCCGGAAACGACCGCCGTCGTCCAGCAATGGGCGGCGGCGGTTTCGCATGAGCGGAACTGTATGCGTCGCGCGTCAGTTTGGCCTCAAGAACAAGATACAGGGGAACGACATGCTCAATTTCACCACCGATCAGTGGATCATCATCCTGCTGATTTTCGTGCTCGGCTTGCTGGTCGGCGGATTCCTGTTCTCGGGCGGCGGTCGCAAGTGGAAGCAGCGCTACAATGCGGAAGTCACGCGCCGGACCGATCTGGAAAAGACGCATGCCGAGCGTGAGCGCGAATGGCGCGAACGCGACAGCCTGCGCGACGCTGCGGTGCGCGATCGCAATCGCGACGGTGTGATCAGCCCGACCGAAACAAAGCCGGGGATTGTCGACCGCATGCTCGGCCGCGATCGGGACGGCGACGGAATTCCCGACGACCGCGATCCGATCGACGACCGCGATCGTCGCCCGCTTTAAGAATCAGCCTTCGATCTTGGAGAAATCCGCGACGCGGTGAACCGCGTCGCGGAACCGCGCGAGGAGATCGAGCCGTCGGGCACGCACAGCCCGATCGGCATCGTTGACGGTCACTGCGTCGAAAAACGTATCGATCGGCGCACGCAGTAAGGCCAGCGCCGCCATCGCCGAGGTGTAATCCTCACCATGGATGCCCACCGACGCTTTCGGCTCGGCACTGTCCAGCGCGTCGATCAGCGCCGCTTCCTCCGGCAAGAGCGTTCCCATCAGATGCGCGCGGCGATCGGCCATCTCAGCCACCGCATCGGCAATGGCGGGCTCCTCGACCTCGCTCAGCGGATCTTCCTCACCCGTTTGCGCAATGCCTTGCGATCCACGGGTCGACATGACTCCGCCCCCGCTCCAATTCTCCTTTTTCAGGATGTTGGCCGCACGCTTGTAGCCGGCGAGCAGGTTGGTGCCGTCCGAAGTGCCAAGGAAAGATTGCAGAGCCGACACGCGCGCGAGCAGCGGCACGAAAAGACGCTCGTTGCCCGACGACACCACCGCATCGATCACGTCATGCCTGACGCCAGCATCACGTTGCTGAACCTTGAGGCGATCGACCAGGAAATCGAACAGGCCGTGCTCGCTACCGACCGGAAGCCGGACGTCATTCTCGATCATCAAGGCGAGCAGACCGATCGCGGAGCGGCGAAGCGCGAAGGGGTCCTTCGATCCGGTCGGGTGCATCCCGGCGGCGAAAAACGACTGCAGCGAATCTAGCTTGTCGGCGAGGCTAACGGCAACCGTGACTGGCGCGGTTGGCACTTCGTCGCCCTGACCTACCGGCTTGTAATGGTCGCGAACCGCATCGGCGACCGCATCTGGCTCGCCTTGCGCGCGCGCAAGGTAGCCGCCGACCACGCCCTGCAATTCGGGAAATTCGCCGACCATCCCTGTGACAAGATCCGCCTTCGCCAGCCGGGCAGCGCGCTCGGCCAGTGCGGGATCAGCGCCTGTGACGATGCCCTCTTCAGCGAGCCAGCGCGCCAGCTTCGCGACCCGATCGACCTTGTCCGCAACGGTGCCGAGCTTTTCGTGAAACACGATCTGCCCAAGCTTCGCGGCCTGGCTTTCGAGCGGCACCTTGAGGTCCTGCTCCCAGAAGAAGCGCGCGTCGCTGAGCCGTGCAGTGAGTACGCGCTCGTTGCCAGCGACGATGGCGGTTCCGCCGTCGTTGGCGGCAATGTTCGCGGTGCAGACGAAGTGCGGCGCAAGCTTCCCCTGCCCGTCGCGGATGACGAAGTATTTCTGATTGGTGCGCGCGCTGAGCTGAATCACTTCCTCGGGCACGTCGAGGTAGTCGGGATCGAAGCTGCCGAGCAGCGGTACCGGCCATTCGGTCAGCCCGGCATTCTCGATGACGAGGCCTTCGTCCTCGACGAGCAGGAAGCCGGCATTTTCCGCTGCCTCGATCGCGCCGTCGCGGATGATCGTCTCACGCTCTTCCTGGTCAACGAGGACATGGCAGGCGCGCAGCTTTTCGACATAGTCGTGCGCGCCGCCGATCGTGATGGCACCGGGATGGTGAAAGCGATGGCCAAGCGTCGCAGCGCCGCACGTGACTGCATCGATCTCGACCGGAACGATCTCCTCGCCGAACAGCGCCACGATCGAATGAAGCGGACGAACCCAGCGCATTGACGCCGACGATGCTGACGCCTCGCCCCAGCGCATCGACTTGGGCCAAGGAAAATCGCGAACGACATCGGCCACGGCCTTGGCGAGCACGTCGGCAGTCGCCCGCCCGGGTTTGTCGATGACGGCGAACCACACGCCGTCGCGGTTGGTCAACTGATCCTGGGTGAGGCCCGTCTTGCGAAGGAAGCCCTCAAACGCCTGAGGCGGGGCGGAGGTGCGCGGCCCTTTGACCTCTTCCGACACCGCCTGCGTCGTCTCGGGAAGTCCGCGGGCGATCAGCGCCAGCCTGCGAGGCGTTGAATAGGTGACGATCCCGTTATGCGAGAGACCCGCAGTCGCCAATTGATCCGCGAACAGCCGCGCGAGGTCGGCGCGGGCACGTGCCTGCATCCGCGCAGGAATTTCTTCCGACAAGAGTTCGAGGAGAAAGTCGCGACCGCTCATGCCGAATATCCCTTGTCGGCCATCCAGGCGACGCAGGCACCCTTGGCGAGATCGCGCACGCGTCCGATGTAGGCCTGCCGCTCGGCGACCGAGATCACACCGCGCGCCTGCAACGTGTTGAAGATGTGGCTTGCCTTGATCGCCTGCTCATAGGCCGGGATCGGCAACGGCTTGTCGCGCTTCAGACAGTTCTCGCTCTCGGCAACCGCCTTGCGGAACAGATCGAACAGCGCGTCGGTGTCCGCGACCTCGAAATGCCAGGTCGACATCTGCTTCTCATTGTCGAGGAACACTTCGCCGTACGTCACGCCGGCGTTGTTGAACTTCAGGTCGAAGACGTTATCGACGCCCTGAATATACATCGCCAGCCGTTCGAGCCCGTAGGTCAATTCGCCCGCGACCGGCTTGCAGTCAAAGCCACCAACCTGCTGGAAATAAGTGAACTGGGTCACTTCCATTCCATCGCACCACACTTCCCAGCCCAGACCCCAGGCGCCGAGTGTCGGGCTTTCCCAATCGTCCTCGACAAAACGGATGTCATGCTTGAGCGGGTCGATGCCGATCGCGTCGAGCGAGCCGAGATAAAGCTGCTGCAAGTCGGGCGGGCTGGGCTTCAGCATCACCTGATACTGGTAATAAGCGCCGAGGCGGTTCGGGTTCTCGCCGTAGCGGCCATCGGTCGGACGGCGGCACGGCTGTACGTACGCACACTTCCATGGATCAGGCCCGAGCGCACGCAGCACGGTTGACGGATGGAACGTGCCCGCCCCCATTTCCAGGTCGTAGGGCTGCAGAATGACGCAGCCGTGGTCGCCCCAATATCGGTGCAGCGTGAGGATCAGATCTTGGAAGCTAAGTGACATGGCGACGGCCCTAAAGGGCGCCTTTCGCCGCCGCAAGCGATGACGCCGAAAGTCACCTGTCGCTGACAAAATGTAAGGGGTTGTTGACAGTGTCATAGAGACGTGACTTTATGTCAGGGACACATGACACAATGATTCGGTTGGGGATAGGATGTCCAGGGCACTCAAGGCACAGATGTATTTGAATGTCGCACACGGAGGAGCGGCACTAATGGTCGCGCTGGGGCTCGCCTACGCGCTCGATCTTCCCGATTTCGTAAAGGGTTTCGCCGTCGGCATGCTGGTCGTGCTTGTCCTGGTCCTGTTCTGGAGCAAGCTGCGCGACGAATATATTCAGCGGTTGTGGAATGTCGGTACGGCCGCGGCGTTCATCGTCACACTGGGCCTGACGCTGCTGGCCGACATTGTCACCGGCTTCGCCAGTGCAACGCTGGACACGCCGACCGGAACGCCGGGCATCGGGGCCTTCAACGTCGGTCTCGCCGCCCTTGCCGCCTTCTACGTCGGGTTTCACGTCGCGATGGTGAAAGAGCGCCCATGAACAATCGGCTCAGGGTCCTTCGCGCGGAGCGAGGCTGGAGCCAGGCGGATCTCGCCGGCCACCTCGACGTGTCGCGCCAAGCGGTCAATGCGATCGAAACGGGCAAATACGACCCGTCACTTCCGCTGGCGTTCAAGATCGCGCGGCTTTTCGAACAATCGATCGAACAGATTTTCAACGACGGAGCGGACTCATGAGCGAGGTAACCACCCCCAATTGGGCGCATCGAATGAGCAAGGGTACCCGCGTGGCGACCTTGCTGATCGCCTCGGTGCTGGCGGTCTTCGTGGCGGGCATGTTCATCGGCTTCTTCTATGCGTCGATCGAGAATGGCCACCTTCTTCCGCGTAAAGCTCTCGGCTGGCTTGCGCTGAGTGGGATGATCCTTGCGGCGGTCGGCCTCTTCTGGCTCATCCGCACGCTGCTTGCACCGTCCTTCACCGACGGACTGACTCGGTTCGAAAAGCGCTATTCGAAGATGTGGATCTGGGTCGGATCGCTCGGATTGCCGATCGGCGTCGCCATCGCGCTCCTGTCGCCGAGCCCGGCGCCCGAGGCAGTTCTCGAGACCGCGTTCACGTCGGGACCGATCCCCGCGAATGCAGCAATCCTGCTGTCGGTCCTGCTCCTCGCCACGCTCGGCGGCGCGACCGTTCTCTATCATCGCACCATCGATGACCATGAGGAGCGCGCTTACCTATGGGGCTCTCAGGTCGCCTTTTACGCCCTTGCGTTCGCACTGCCGGTCTACTGGCTGCTGGAACGCGGCGGCGTCGTCCCCACATTGACGTCGGGAATAGCCATGCTGCTCCTCCTCGCGTCCTTCGTCATCCAGGGCGGAGTGTGGGCCTGGTTCAAGTTTCGTTGATGTTTCCCAAGGCATGGAGTTCTCATGAAAAAGTTCACCCGTCGTATCGCCGCTGCCCTGCTCGGCCTCACTTCCTTCTCGTCGATGGCCAATGCCCAGGCGGCCCCGGCCCAGGCCAAGCCCGCGATGTGGCGCGTCGCCGATGCCGACACGACCATCTATTTGTTCGGGACAATCCACTTGCTTCCTGAAGGGACGAGGTGGCGCAGCGCGGCGTTCGACAAGGCCGCCGCCGGTGCCGACACGTTGGTGATCGAAACCGACATCGACGACAAGAATCCCCAGGCCACCATTGCCGAATTGTTCAAGCTGGCGATCTCGCCAGGGCTGCCGCCGCTGTCCGAGCGCGTGAAGCCCGAGCGCAAGGCCGCGCTCGAGAAAGCCGTCGCAGCAGCGGGCATTCCGATCGCGGCGCTCGACAAGATGGAAACGTGGGCGGCGGCGTTCCTGCTGCTTGGCGGACAATTCAAGGACCTGGGCCTGCAACCCGGTTCGGGCGTCGAGTCGGATTTGAAGAAGCAGTTCACGAGCAGCGGCAAGACGATCGGGCAGCTTGAAACCAACGCCGAGCAACTGGGATATTTCGATCGCCTGTCGGAAAAGTCTCAGCGTGAATTCCTCGACGGCATGCTCGAGAACCCGGGTGACATGAAAAAGCAGTTCGGCAGCATGCTCGCCACCTGGGCGCGCGGCGACGTCGCGGGAATGGCCAAGTCGTTCAACGACGAACTTGACGAGTCTCCCGAGCTTCGCGACGCCTTGCTCACCCAGCGCAACGCCAACTGGACGAAGTGGGTAAAGACGCGACTAGACCAGCCAGGGACGGTAATGGTCGCGGTCGGCGCCGGTCACTTGGCCGGGGACCAGTCGGTCGTTGCCATGCTCGAGAGGCAGGGCTTGAAGGTCGCCCGCGTTCAATAGATCCGGAATCGCTTCGCCGCATATTCGGGTGAAAATATCGCCGGTTTATTGACGGTTAACCATGCTTCGCTGACGATACCTCCTCAATCGGCGGGGGGTCGCCAGTGAAGCATGGAAGAAGCGGAGGCGTTCCGACACGGATCGCCAAAATGTCGAAATGGTTCGGTACGGCCTGCGCCTTGATCGCGGCGCAACCGACTGTGGCCGGCGCCCTCATGCCGGCCGTCCCCGCCCCCTCGGTCGTCCGCGCCACCCCTGCGCTATGGGAAGTGCGCGACGCCGACACGGTCATCTACCTCTTCGGCACTTTCCACTCGCTCGACGCCCGAACGGTGTGGTTCGATTCGCAAGTGCGCGACGCCTTCGACCGGTCCGAACAACTTGTGCTGGAGACGGTCGTCCCGACGAACCCGCAAGGCCTTCGCCCCGCACGGGCGGCCGCGACGGTGGTGGAAAATGGCGTGCGCCGTCCCGCCCAATTCATGATCCAGACCCGCTCGGCTGTGGACCAGAACCGTGCGGCGGGACTGACTGTCGACCGCGGGGTTGATGCCGTCCTTCGTCGGGTCGCGGAAGAGCGGGGCAAGCGGGTCGGCGGGCTCGAACTCTTCGCAGACCAGCTGAGCACGCTTGCCGGCATCAAGGCCACGTCGCCGACACTTTCGTCGACCCGAACGGCGATTCCCGCGATCACGGCTGGCGATCTGCTGAACGCCTGGACGACCGGCAACACCGGCGCGATGTCGACCATGTTGTCGGGGTTCGAGGCAAAGGCGCCCGACGCCTACAGAACCCTCATCGCCGACCGCAATGCGCGCTGGGGCCAGTGGGTGGCCGACCGGCTCGAACAACCAGGGACGGTCTTCGTCGCGGTCGGATCGGGACACCTTGCCGGCAAGGACAGCATGCAGGAATGGCTGCTCGCCCGCGGGATCGAGGCGACCCGCGTCGGCTAGGCGCTTACCTTGCCAAATAACGGCCGTTTATCTATAGGCGCGCGCTTGCCCACCCATGGTCATCCCTGGAGGCGTGGCGGGGCATTACACGAAGGAATAGAAAAATGAGCGAACAGCTGACGCTGCCCGCCGAGCAACGCGAACGGGCTGGCAAGGGAGCCTCCCGTGACCTGCGTCGCAGCGGACGGGTGCCCTGCGTGATTTACGGCGCGAAGAAGGAGCCGGTTTCGGTTCACGTCGAGGAAAAGCTTCTGACGAAGATGCTGTCGACGGGTCACTTCATGAACTCGGTCGTGATGGTCGACATTGGTGGCAAGGCCAACCGCACCCTGCCGAAGGACGTGCAGTTCCACCCGGTCACCAGCCGCCCGATCCACGTCGATTTCCTGCGCATCGGCGAGCATAGCGAAGTCAAGGTCAACGTGCCGGTCGTCTTCCTCAACGAGGAAGAAGCACCCGGCCTGAAGCGCGGCGGCGTCCTGAATGTCGTCCGTCACGACCTGGAACTCGTCTGCGACGCGGCGCACATCCCCGAGCAGATCGAAATCAACCTGACCGGCAAGGAAATCGGCGATTCGATCCACATCAGCGACGTCACCCTGCCCAAGGGCGTGAAGTCGGCGATCGACGACCGCGACTTCACCGTCGCGACGCTGGTCGCTCCGTCGGCGATGAAGTCCGAAGAAGGCGACACCGAAACCGAAGCTGGCGACGTGCCGGTCATCGGTGACGAAGACGCCGAAGGCGGCGACGACGCAGCCGAGGGTGGTTCGGACGCCTAACGGCGCCAACTCGCACCACTCGCGAACAACGACGCCCATCCCGCTTGCGGGGTGGGCGTTTTTGCTTGAAGGACACGCGCCATGCAGATCTGGGCAGGCCTCGGCAATCCGGGCGCGCAATATGCGATGCACCGCCATAACGTCGGCTTCATGGCCGTCGACATCATTGCCGAGCTTCACCGCTTCGGTCCGTGGCAGAAGAAATTCCGCGGCCTGATCAGCGAAGGACGCATCGGTCGCCATCGCGTCCTGCTGCTCAAACCGCAAACTTACATGAACGACAGTGGCGACTGCGTTCAGCAGGCGCTCCATTTCTATAAGCTCGACGTCGAAGCGCTCACGGCTTTTCACGACGAACTCGACCTTGCCCCGATGAAGGCCAAGGTGAAACATGGCGGCGGGACGGCGGGCCACAATGGCCTGCGCTCAATCAACGCCGCGCTTGGCCCCGACTTCCGCCGGGTGCGGATCGGCATTGGTCATCCGGGTCACAAGGACCGGGTCACCGGCTACGTCCTCGGCAACTATGCCAAGAGCGAGATCGAACCCCTGTCCGACCTGCTCGGCGCGATCGGCGGGGAGGCCGAATGGCTTGCCGATGGCGACGACGTCCGGTTCATGAGCGAGGTCGCGCGGCGGATGCATGATGATGCGTGAGCTATTCGCGACCCCGCTTTACGAAGCCGAGATTGCAGATGAGACCCTGCTCAACGAGCTTGCGTATTCGATCCGCACGCTCGCCGCCGATGACGTCGCCGGCCGCCGTTGGAGCCGGGAGAAAGGCTACAAGGGCTATACGAGCTACGCCTCGCTGGATGACCTCCCCCGCCGCGACCCCGCCTTCGCCGACCTTGCAAAGCTGCTGACCAGGCATGCGGTCCGCTTCGCCGAAGGACTGGCGCTCGACCTTGCTCGAAAGCCGCGCCTCGACAGTCTCTGGGTCAATTTGCTCAAGCCTGGCGGGCATCACAGCGCGCACCTTCATCCGAACAGCTTCCTGTCGGGCACGCTCTATGTCGAGATTCCCACCGGGAGCGGCGCGATCCGCTTCGAGGATCCGCGCTCGTCGATGCTGATGGCGTCCCCGCCCCGCCTTGCCGACGCACCAGAGGCGCGACGTTCGTTCGTCACGATCGATCCTCGTCCGGGCCTGCTGCTGATGTGGGAAAGCTTCCTCCGCCATGAAGTTCTCGCCGGACCGGCCAAGGGCGACCGGCTCAGCATCAGCTTCAATTTCGCCTGACTCTCAGGCCGCGAGCAGGAAGCGGTCCCGACCTTCCTCCTTGGCGCGATAGACGCCGCGTCGGCGATCTTGTAGGCGTGATCCAGGCCGCGCTCGTCGATCATCGCGACTCCGCCGCTGATCGTCACTTCCACCTTGGTCCCGCCCACGCGGATCGAATTGCCCGCGACCTCGGCGCGAAGCCGATCGCAGACGAGCATCGCCTGTTCGATCGAGCTATCGGGAAACAGCAATGCAAACTCCTCGCCACCGATGCGCGCGATCACATCGCCATGGCGAAGCATCCTCCGGGCGATCCGTGACAGCGCACGAAGAACCTCGTCGCCGGTGTCGTGACCGTAGCGGTCGTTGACGCGCTTGAAATGGTCGATGTCGATGATGGCCAGCGCATCGAGCGGCGTCCGCTCGGCCCGCCGCTCCTCGACCATCGCCTTGAACGCCCGGCGATTGGCGAGGCCGGTCAGCGGATCGGTCATCGCCGCCTCGCTCAGCCGGGCCTCGGTCGCCTTTCTCGCCGACACGTCGCGGACGATGGCGAGCACGCCCTCGACCTCCCCGTCGTCATCCGTGATGGCGCGGGCGCGGGTTTCGAACCAGCGCTCGTCTCCGTCCGCCGTCAGCGCCAGATATTCGAAGCTGTGCGTGGCCCCGGCCGCCGCGATCGTCGCCAAATGGGCCTGCTCGACCGCCGATCGATGCGTCGGCGCGATCAGGACCCTGCTGTTCTGTCCGAGCAGCGCGGACGGATCGTAACCGCCAAGTTGCCGGACAGAGGGCGAGACGAACAGGATCCGCCCGTCCAGGTCGAGGTGCATGAGGATGTCGGTCGAATGATCGGCGAGCAAACGGAAGCGGTCTCCGTTCAGCCGCACTTCGCGGAGAAGGCGCGCACGACGGCTGAGGTCGGCCGCGACCGGTAGGACGGTCAGGACGGTCGCCGCGACATAGGCCTGGAAGAACAGCATTCGGCTACCCGAGTCGGCGACGATCAACTGGATCGGCCCCTGCCCCGCCGCCGTGAGCGCCCCACCAATCAAAGCGAGAATGACGATCCCCGCCGCGGCGCCACCGCGACCCAGTCGGAATGTGGCCAGCATGATCGGCAGGATCGGGAGGAAGAGCAGCGGCAACTGCTCCTGCGCGAAGACCATGAAGGTGATCGCCGACCCGACGAGGATCAGCGAAGCGATCTCGACCGCATCGCGCGCCTTGATCCGTGCAAAGGCCTTCGCAAGATCGCCCCGGAAGGCGAGCAGCATCAGGGGGGTGAAGGTGATGTTGCCAAGCGCATGCCCGGTCCAGAAGGTGAAAAACGTTGACAGACCGTCATTGCCCATCGCCGCCATGACGGTGCCAGCCATCGCTGCGGCTACGATCGGGCCGGCGACCGCTACGGCGAACAGGAATTGGGCAAGCCACGCCAGCGATCCCAACGGATGCGTGCGATGGCGACTGCGCCGAAGCGCCGCCGCGGCAAGCACGGCCTCGGTCATGTTGATCAGCATGAAGGGAATGGCGAGCGTCCACCCCAGCCCGAATAACCCCGTGGCGAGCAAGCTCCCGATCGCGGCGGCCGCGATCCTGCTTCGCCAATGGCGGCGCGGCGAAATCACCAGATGCGCGATCAGCAGTGAGCTTGCCAGCCACAGGAAGGCGACGCCCCCGTCGAAGCGCGTCAGGGCGACCGTTGCAGACGCTGCAAGAAAATAGGCGAAGCCGATCGAAAGCGGCGCGCGGAAGGAACGCGGAAGGAACACGGTTTCGCTATGACTCGACACGGTTAGCGTTGCCTTACCATTCGATCGGCTTTGGACGGAGCGACGCCCGGCTTCCCATCCCGCGCCTCACCCTCTATCGCGCGCAACAGATCATCTCCCAACTTACGGACATCCATTTCATGGGCTTTCAATGCGGCATCGTCGGCCTGCCCAACGTCGGCAAATCGACCCTATTCAACGCGCTGACCGAGACGCAGGCGGCGCAGGCCGCCAATTATCCATTCTGTACGATCGAGCCCAACGTCGGTCAGGTGTCGGTGCCCGACCCTCGCCTGGACAAGCTGGCCGCGATTGCCGGATCGGCGAAAATCATTCCGACCCAGCTTGCCTTCGTCGATATCGCCGGCCTGGTGAAGGGCGCGTCGAAGGGCGAGGGCCTTGGCAACCAGTTCCTTGGCAACATTCGCGAAGTCGATGCGATCGTGCACGTCCTGCGCTGCTTCGAAAATGACGACATCCAGCATGTCGACAATCACGTCGACCCTATCGCCGATGCCGAGGTGGTCGAGACCGAACTGCTGTTGTCCGACCTCGAAAGCCTCGAGAAGCGCGTGCCGAACCTCATCAAGCGCGGGCAACAGGGCGACAAGGAGTCGAAGGTCGCGGCCGCCGTCCTCGGTCAGGCGCTCGAGCTGCTCCGCGAAGGCAAGCCGGCCCGCCTGACGCAACCGCGCGACGAGGAAGAGGCTCGCCTCTTCTCGCAGGCGCAGCTGATCACTGCCAAGCCCGTGCTTTACGTGTGCAACGTCAATGAGGACGAAGCGGCGGCGGGCAATGCCTACTCCGCGCGCGTCTTCGAAAAGGCCAAAGCGGAGGGCGCGAATGCCGTCGTCGTGTCGGCCGCCATCGAGAGCGAGCTTGTCGGAATGGAGATGGAGGAGCGACTGATGTTCCTCGGCGAGATGGGCCTTGAGGAAACCGGCCTCGCCCGCGTCATTCGCGCCGGCTACGACCTGCTGCACCTCATCACCTTTTTCACTGTCGGCCCCAAGGAAGCGCGCGCGTGGACGGTCGAAGTCGGCTCAAAGGCTCCGCAGGCGGCGGGCGAGATTCACAGCGATTTTGAGCGCGGCTTCATCCGTGCCGAGACGATCGCCTATGACGATTATATCGCGCTGAATGGCGAATCTGGTGCGCGTGACGCAGGCAAACTGCGGCAGGAAGGCAAGGAATATGTCGTGAAAGACGGAGATGTCCTGCACTTCAAATTCAACGTCTGACGATCGGTAGCAAAATAAGACTTTTCATGGCCGGTCGCCGCTGCGATGATCGGCCCATGAAATATTTCGAAGACATGGTCGTCGGTAGCGAAGCCCTGTTCGGCCACTACGACGTCACTCGCGAAGAGGTGCTGGAGTTCGCCCGCGCCTACGACCCGCAGCCGTTCCACCTGAGCGACGAGGAAGCGGCCAAGACGCACTTCAAGAAGATCGCTGCGTCGGGTTGGCACACGGCCGCGATGACCATGCGAGTGATCGTCAATCACATCTCCGAGGATGAGCAGGCCGGTCTTGGCTCCCCCGGGGTCGATGAATTGCGCTGGCTGAAGCCGGTCTATCCCGGCGATCGCCTAACGGTGCATGGCAAGATCGTCGACAAGACGCCCTCGCGGTCGAAGCCGGAGATTGGCAGCGTTCGCACCGAAACGCGGGTCACCAACCAGGACGATGTCCCAGTGATGACCTACACATCAATCGTGCTGATGCGGCGGCGGCCGACAGACCCGAAGGCCACGCCGGCCGCCTGACGGTTAGTCGCGGCGGTCCTGACGGTTCTCGCGGCGAAGTTCGCGACGCTCCTGGCGCCGGGTCTGGTTCAGCTCACGGCGCTCGGTCTGGCGCTGCTGGCGGGCCGTCGACCGGTCGATCGTGCCGGCCTGGACCTGCTGACGGATCTGTTGCCGGTCCTGACGATATTCCTGGCGTGCAGCGCCGACGTCGCGGCGGTAATCCTGGCGATTGCCACGGACTTCGCGACGATCCTCGCGGCGCTCACGGATACGCTGCTCCCAATAACGCTGCTGGTCGCCGCTCCAGCGAGTACGCTGTCCGCTGCGATTGTAGACGTAGTAGCCGGTGCCCGGATAATAATAGTCGTTGTACCAGCCGCCTGACGGGTAGCCGTAGCCATAGCTGCCGTAGCCACCTTGCGGGTAACCGTAGCCGTAGCCGCCATAACCGCCGGCCGGATAACCGTAGCTGCCATAGCCGCCACCGTAGCCCGCGCCGTAATAGGGGTCGCCGTAGCCATAGCCAGTGCCGACACCCAGGCCGACGCCGCCATAGGGACCAACGCAGGCGCCTAGACCAAGCGCTGCGACGCCGACCAGCACGGCGTTACGAATTCGGAATGCAAACATCGCGACTCTCCGCAAAATATCTTGTTGTGACAAGGAGATGGGCGTCGGCAATTGAACGTCAAGTGAACCGCTGAGAGTGGAAGAGATCAGGCGGCGGCGCTCCCAGGTCTCAGGCCAAAAGAAAACGGCGCCGGACACAAGCCCGACGCCGCTCTCCTCAAAGGTGTTTGCTAGGGTCAGCCGGCGATCCCGGCCTCGTCCTTGGCATGCTCGCGATGCGCCATATGCTCGGGGTCCAACGGACCGACCGGCGCGACCTTGCGCTTCGCCTCCGCCCAGATGTTGCGGTAGCTGAAATAGCCAAGCACCGTAGCAACGATCAGGAAGATCAGGACGGCAAACCCGTAGCCGTGGCGACGAGCCAGGCTGGGCTCGGCCGTCCATACGAGGAATGCCGACACGTCCTTCGACATCTGGTCGACCGTGGGCTCCGGATTGCCGGGCGCGTAGGTCACCTGACCGTCGCTGGTGATCGGTGCAGGCATCGCCAGGTTCAGGTTGGCGAAATAGGGATTGAAGTGCAGGCCCTGGCCCGGACGGTTGGCAGCCGGAACCGCTTCGCCTTCCTTGTTGCGATACTTCGTCGCGTCGGCATAGCCGGTCAGCAACGAATAGACATAGGCAGCCCCGCCCTCACGCGCCTTGGCGATCAGCGAGAGATCGGGCGGAAGAGCATTGTTGTTCGCCGCACGAGCAGCGGTCTCGTTGGCATAAGGGCTCGGGAAACGGTCGGGCGGGGTCGCCTTGCGCGTCGCCGTCTCACCCGTCTCCGGATTGACCGTCGGAACTTCAGTCGGCCACTGCGCCGCGATCGCCTTCACCTCGGCTTCGGAATAGCCAAGCTGCGCAAGATCGCGGAACGACACGAGGCTCAGCCCGTGGCAGCCCGCACACACTTCCTTGTACACCTGGAAGCCGCGCTGCAGCTGCTGCTCGTCGAACTTGCCGAGCGGGCCGTTCGACGGAAGATCCAGGTCCTTGGCCGCCAGATGGAACTTGTGCTCCGCCGACTCCGCCGGCGGTTCCTGGAAATAGCCGACCGCGTTGACGACGAGGCTGAGCAGCAGGATGCCGACGAAGCCGAGCCCGACGATGAATGCAATGATGCGGACCATGGTCCCGATGTCCCCTTAATTCGCCGTCGCGGGCGCGGTCTTGTCGAGCCCGTAAGGTGCGCTTTCTTCCTGCTCGCCGTGCAACGCCGACGCCGTGATCGACGAAGGCAGTGGCAGCGGCCGCTCGAACTTCGAGATGAGCGGCAGGATGATCAGGAAGTGCGCGAAGTAATAGGCGGCCGCGATCTGGCTGATAGCGACGTACGGCTGCTCGGCCGGCATGACGCCGCAGAAACCGAGGATCAGCACGTCGGCGACTAGGATCCAGTAGAAGCGCTTGAACACCGGACGATAATGTCCCGACCGGACCGGGCTGCGATCGAGCCACGGCAGGAAGAAGAGGAGCAGGATCGACGCGAACATCGCCAGCACGCCCAGCAGCTTGGCCGGTGCGATCACGATGTCGGTGAACGGAATGCCCAGATCGACCGTGAAGGCGCGCAGGATCGCGTAGAACGGCCAGAAATACCATTCGGGGACGATATGCGCCGGGGTCGCGAGCGGATTGGCCGGAATGTAGTTGTCCGGGTGGCCGAGCGCGTTCGGAGCGAAGAACAGCACCGCGCAGTACAGCGTCAGGAAAGCACCCGCGAACCAACCGTCCTTCGCCGTGTAGAACGGGTGGAAGGGCAGCGTGTCCTTTTCGGTCTTTACGTCGACGCCGGTCGGGTTCGACGAACCCGGAATATGCAGCGACCAGATGTGAAGAATGACGACGCCGGCAATCACGAACGGCATCAGATAGTGGAGGGAGAAGAAGCGGGTCAGCGCAGCCTGATCCGGGGCGAAGCCGCCCAGCAGCCAGACACGCAGCGGCTCACCGACGACCGGGAAGGCCGAGAAGAAGCCGGTGATGACCTGCGCACCCCAATAGCTCATCTGCCCCCACGGCAGGACGTAGCCCATGAACGCTGTGGCCATCATCAACAGGTAGATGACAAGGCCGAGCATCCAGATCAGCTCGCGAGGCGCCTTGTACGACCCGTAGAAGAGGCCGCGGAAGATGTGGATGTAAACGACGATGAAGAAGAAGCTGGCGCCGTTGGCGTGCGCGTAGCGCAGCATCCAGCCCGCATTCACGTCGCGCATGATGTGCTCGACCGAATTGAACGCTCCGTCGACCGAGGCATAATAATGCATCGCCAGGATGATACCGGTGACGATCTGGATGGTCAGAAAGATGCCCGACAGGACGCCGAAATTCCACGCATAGTTCAGGTTGCGCGGAACGGGGTATCCGCCGCCGACCGCACCATAAACGAGCCGCGGGAGCGGAAGACGATCGTCGAACCAGCGTGCCAGATCGGACTTGGGTTCGTAGGGCTTGGCCCAGGAAAAGCTCATCGGTCCGTTTCCCCTTAGCCGATGGTCACGACGGTGTCGGACGAAAATTCATATTCGGGCACGACCAAGTTGGTCGGCGCCGGGCCTTTGCGGATGCGCGCGGCCGTATCGTAGTGCGACCCGTGGCACGGGCAGAAATAACCGCCATACTCACCGCGATTTTCGCCTTCGCCGACACCGAGCGGAACGCAGCCAAGGTGGGTGCAGACGCCCAGCGTGATCAGCCAGTTCGACTTGCCCGGCTTGGTCCGCTCGGCAAGGCTCTGCGGATCGCGAAGCTCGGCGGTCGAGACGGCGTTGGCCGCGGCAATTTCCTGCGGGGTGAGGTTGCGCACGAACACCGGCTGCTTGCGCCAGCTGGTCTTGATCGCCTGCCCCGGCGCGATCTTCGAAATGTCGACTTCGGTCGACGCGAGCGCGAGAACGTCGGCCGATGGGTTCATCTGACGAACCAGCGGAATGGCGACCGCGGCGGCCCCCACGCCAGCGAAGCTGACCGCTGCGATGTTGATGAAATCGCGGCGGCGAACGCCGTCGGGACCCTTGGCTTCCGTTTCGCCCACAGCGTTGGTTTGTTCCAGCGTGGCCATGCTCACCCTTAAGACGTAAAATTCGCGGCAGTGCCGTCAGGCACCGGATACGACATCGCACCCGACCGAAGCCGAGGCGATTGGCGGGCCTGATAGCGCCTCCCCCCGCCGATGCAAATGGTCAAATTGCCCGACTTGTGCGGCAGACCGTTTGGCGACTATCGCCCCGGCCATGCGGATCGCCCTCTATCGACCCGAAATCGCCGGCAATGTCGGCGCGGTCATGCGGCTTGGTGCGTGCATGGGCATCGGCGTCGACCTGATCGAACCGTTGGGATTCGCATGGGACGACAAGCGCGTCCGGCGCACGGCGATGGACTATATCGATCATGTCGAAGTCGTGCGGCATCCAGACTTCGAGACGTTCCGGGCAAGCCCGAAAGGACGCCTCATCCTGCTGACGACCAAAGCGTCGGAGTCGGTCTACGACTTCGGCTTTCGAGACGATGATGTGCTGCTCTTCGGTCAGGAAAGCGCAGGCGTCCCTTCTTCAGTGTCCGACATCTGCGATGGCCGCGTACGAATTCCGATCCGCGCCGAGGTTCGATCGCTCAACCTTGCCACGTCCGCGGCGCTCGCCTTGGGCGAGGCGCTTCGTCAGACCGGAGGACTGCCCCGATGAAACCGCTCGACAACCAGCAGCAGGAAGCGCGCGATTGGTTCGAGGCCCTTCGCACACGCATCTGCGACGCCTTCGAAGCCATCGAGCGTGAAGCCGGCAGCGACGCCTCGTTCCAATTCATTCCGTGGGATCGCCTGAACGACGACGGCTCGCCCGGCGGCGGCGGGGTTCGGGGCCAGATGACCGGCAAGGTGTTCGAAAAGGTCGGGGTCAACGTGTCGACCGTCGGCGGCGCATTCAGTCCGGAATTTGCTGCGTCGATACCCGGAACCGAAGACGACCCGAGCTTCTTCGCCACCGGGATCAGCCTGGTCGCGCACATGGCCAATCCCAACGTTCCCGCAGTCCACATGAACTGCCGCTTCCTGACGACGACGCGCCGCTGGTTCGGCGGGGGGGCCGACCTCAATCCTGCCATCCCCTACGCAGACGACACGGAAGCCTTCCACGCGCGCCTTCGCGCCGCCTGCGCCGCGCACGATCCGACCTTCTATCCGCGCTTCTCGAAGTGGGCGGAGGAATATTTCTGGTTGCCCCATCGGAAGGTCGCCCGCGGTGTCGGGGGAATTTTCTTCGACCGCCTCGAGGGCCATTTCGACGAGCATTTCGCCTTCACGCGTGATGTCGGCGAGGCATTCCTGGATATCTTCCCGGCGCTCGTCCGCAAGCGGATGAACATGCCCTACACCGACGCGGATATGGATCGTCTGCTCGAGTTTCGCGGGCGTTATGTCGAATTCAACCTGCTTTATGATCGCGGGACGTTGTTCGGCCTCAAAACGGGCGGCAACATCGACGCCATTCTGATGAGCCTGCCCCCGCTCGCCAAATGGTCCTGAGAAATCAGGCGGCGGGTCGATCCGCCAGTTGGACGTAGATCCGCCCCACCAGTGCGGCGGCGGTCGCGGTAACCGCAGCGCTGACCGCGCCGCTGGCAAGACCGAGCAACAATGCCGACAGGCTAAACGGCTCCGGCGCGCCGCTGACCAGCGTCAGGACCGATCCAATGACTGCTGTGGCGGCGAGACCGAGAACGAGCGCGGCAAGAAAGATCCCGACCACGACCCCGAGCAGGCGTAAGGAATTGCCCTTCGTGATCTGCCAGTTGCGGCGAATCAGCGTCATCGGCCGGGACGTCTCGTTGATGGCGATCGCTGCGCCCGGGAACATCCGAATGGCGATAACGACGAAGATCAGCAGGATCGCCAGCAGGATCGCGCCAACGGCAGGAATTTCGGCCAAGGCTTCGGGGGTCACCGAGGCCGGATCGGTCAGCCCTCTCGAGGAGAGCAGCGTTCCCAGGATCAGCATGGCCACCAGCACGATCGGCGCGAAGAGAATGAGGTAGGAAGCGAACAGGCCCCAAACCCGCCGGAAGCTCAGCCGCAGAATCTCGCCCACGCTCTCTCGCCGCCCCGAGGCCAGCCCGGCGATCGCCATCTGCCCGATCAGCGCCGCAACCAGCACCAAGAACGTCAGGACGGTTCCGATGCCGCTCTGGCTGGCACGCTCTCCGCCGGGATTGGCCCAGGTAGCCAGCGCCGAAGGAATCGCGAACGTCGCAAGCGCGATCGGCAGGACCAGCCGCGTTTCGTGCTTCAGGAACGACGCCGTTTCTTCCCACGCCCGCCCGATCGACAATTTGCTCACAATACCTCCCAAGATTTCACCGCATCTATGTGGGCCAAGGCCACGCAAGGCAATCGCTCTTGCCGGTCGGAATGCGGAGCGCCATGTCGTTCGTCGATGAGCGAGACCGAACACATCGAATGGCGCGTCAGCGAGGAATTGGTGCCTTACGAACAGGCGCTCGCCGAGATGGAGGCGCGCGCCGCCGCCGTTCGCAGCGGCGGAGCAAGCGAGCTCGTGTGGCTGCTGGAGCATCCCCCACTTTTCACCGCCGGCACCAGCGCCGATTCGGCCGAGTTGTTCAATCCTCGCGATTTTCCCGTGTTCGAGGCCGGGCGCGGTGGTCGCTATACCTATCACGGGCCAGGCCAGAGGGTGGGATACCTCGTCCTCGACCTCGACAAGCGTGGGCGTGACATCAGGCGATTCGTTCACGCGCTCGAAGGCTGGATGATCGCCTCACTATCCGATCTGGGCGTGACTGCGCGGCGTGAGCCGGGTCGCATCGGCATTTGGACGGGGAGCGGGCCGAACGAAGCGAAGATCGGCGCAATCGGAGTTCGCGTGAAGCGCTGGGTGACGATGCACGGCTTCTCGATCAACGTCAGTCCGGACCTTTCGCATTTCGGCGGAATCGTTCCGTGCGGAATTGCGGAATATGGTGTCACTAGCCTTCAGCACGTGGGCCTGGACGCGGACCTCGCATCGCTCGATACCGCGCTAAAGGCCCATTTTCCGCGCTTTCTCAATGATTTGGAGGGCTCGACGATAGTGGCTTGAGGCGCAAGGCCATGCCGACTATTGTGCGCTCGATTTGCGACGTGGGGAAACTCTACGGCAAGTCTCATAATCAAGGGAGTTTTGAATGCGTGCTCTTATCCTGGTCGCCGGTGCGGCCCTGGCGGTTTCTGCTTGCAGCAGCAACGAAGCAGCCGAAAATACCATGAACGTCGACGAGACGCTGACCACCGAGAACGTTGTTGCCAACGACACGATGGCGATCGACGCGACCAACGGCATGGACGCCAACATGTCGATGGACTCGAACATGTCGATGAACGACATGAACACGATGTCGAACGACACGATGACGAACAACGCTATGTAATTCCCTTCGGACCGCCACTGGCGGTCCGAATGGTTTTCGGGAAAGGGGCTGCCGGACATCCGGCGGCCCCTTTTCTTTTACGGAAGACCCAGCGCCTTGTGCGCCTGGAGCGAAAGTCGCCAGCGCGGGCGCTCCATGACGAGCGAAATCGCCGCGTCACGCGCCGCGTCAGCCTCGATGCAATCCATCGGCTGGATCAGGAAGTTCGCAAAGTCCCATTGCTCGAGACCGGCCGGATCGATCCCGTCCTGCGGCCACACCAGCTTCAACTCGTCGCCGGTCCGCTGCACGACATTGGTCCCCGCTTTGGGACTGATGCACAGCCAGTCCACGCCAGGGGTAGCGGGCAGCGTGCCGTTGCTTTCGACCGCGATCCGGAAATGGCGCGCATGCAGCGCGTCGATCAACGCGGAATCGAGTTGGAGCATCGGCTCACCGCCCGTGATGACGACCAGCCGCTGCTCCTCGCCCTCTCCCCAGCAGGCCGCGACAGCATCGGCGAGAACGTCGGCCCCGGTGAACTTGCCACCCCCCGGTCCGTCAATACCGACGAAATCGGTGTCGCAGAAGCGGCACTGCGCGGTCGCGCGATCCTGTTCACGTCCCGACCACAAATTGCATCCGGCAAAGCGCAGGAACACGGCACGGCTGCCGGTCTGTACCCCTTCCCCCTGGATCGTCAGGAAGATTTCCTTGACCGCGTAGCTCATGGCCTTGCGTAGCGGGTCGGGTCGGGCAGGCCCGCGTCCTCGAAGCCCTTGGCACGCAGGCGGCACGCGTCGCACTCGCCGCAAGCGCCTCCGTCGGCCGCCGGATCGTAGCAGCTGTGGCTCATCCCCGCGTCCAGCCCCAGACGGTCGGCCTCGCGCGCGATGTCGGCCTTGGTCATGTGCTGCAGCGGGGCATGGATGGTGAAGTCCCTGCCCTCGACCCCTGCCTTGGTCGCGGTGTTGGCAAGCGCTTCGAACGCGGCGATGAATTCCGGCCGGCAGTCGGGGTAGCCCGAATAGTCGAGCGCGTTCACGCCGACGAAGAGGTCGCGCGCGCCCGCTGCCTCGGCCCAAGCAAGCGCAAGGCTGAGGAATACGGTGTTGCGCGCCGGGACGTAGGTGACGGGTATGCCATCGCCGACCCCGTCCTTAGGAACGTCGATATCGTCGGTCAGCGCCGAGCCGCCGAACATCGACAAATCCATGGGCAAGACGATGTGCCGATCGGCCAACCTTTTCGCGATGGCGGTCGCCGCGTCGAGTTCGACGCGGTGCCGCTGATGATAGTCGACCGTCAGCGCAAGGACCGAATAGCCCTGCTCGCGCGCCAGCGCGGCGCACACCATCGAATCGAGTCCGCCGGACAAAAGCACGACGGCACGACGGCCGCTCATATCGACACCCCCAACCGCGGCGCGATCCAGGCGAAGCTCGCATAGAGCAGGACCGTGATGGCTGCGGCGACCAGCATCGTCAGGGTAAAACCGACACCGGCGCGGAGCATCAGCGGGATGATGATGAACATCGGCAGCGAAGGAAGGATGAACCAGAACGCGCCCATCGATAGAGCGGCGACCCGCTCGCTGTCCTTGGTTTCTCCATAAAGCCACAGCATCGACAGCACCGACACCATCGGCAGCGACGCTAGGAGGCCGCCCCACCCGGGATAACGGCGTGCGACCGTGGAAATGGCAGCGACCAAGATGCCGGACAGCACCGCCTTGATGATGAACAGGAACATGGCCGCCCTTTACTCGCGACAAAGGCGAAAAAGAAAGGCCGCCCGGTACGGGCGGCCTAGGTGCGGATCGTAAAATCCGACAGGGAGGAACGCGTGCCGTCGAAAGCACCACGTCCTTTTAGCTGGTCATGGTTAAAGCAGCCTTAACGGGGCCGACAATTTCCCAATCGGCGAGCGTGCAGCGGATAATGGTACGGCAAGCCTCCCGAGATCCCCTGCGTCTCGATTCGGAGGGTCCGCGGCGTGATGAGCGTGATGCGACTTTGGCCGAAATCCCCATTGACGCAGCGATAACCGATAAGGGCACGCCCACCTTCGGTGGTGATTGTCGTCCGCACGCACCGATTGCCGCGATGCTCCCACATTGCGAGGGTGCCCGAGTCGCGCAGGCAGATCCGCCGCGAATCGTGTCCGGTCGCGTCCCGGCTCACTTCCCACAGACCGCCGGGCGCCAGCGAAAGCGGCTGCGGTGGAGACGCGGCGCTCGTTCCCAGACTTGCCGCGGCAATGCCAAATACACCGGCTATTCTGGACCAATTCCTCACGTCGTCACCTTAGCAGCCACATCGAACCGTCGCCGCAATTATTCGACCAGCTTCACGCCGCATCGACCGAGATCGGAAAACTCGTCGCGCAAAAAGCGCAATCGACTCGGATCAGACCGTCCTCCCCCGCCATCTCCGCGCGTTCTTCCGCCGGGAAGCGGGAAATGACCGACGCGATATAGTCCGGACTGCAGCGGCATCCCTTCGACAAGGACACCGGATCGAGCGTCCGCACTTCAGATTCCTCGTGGAGCAAGCGCCAGATCAGGTCGTCGAGCGGTAGGGTCCGGTCGGTCAGTTCTTCGGGCTTGGCAGATCCGACCAGCGTCGCAACATGCGGCCATTCTGGATGATCGAGCCGCGTGTGCAGCCGCTCGCGGCCCTCTTCGCCCTCGGGCAAATGCTGGAACATCAGGCCGCCGGCGACCCATCCCTTCTCATCACGCTTAGCCTCAAGCCGGACGATCGACGGAATCTGTTCCGACTGCGCGAAATAGCTTTGCGCCGCCTGCGCGAGCCCCTCGCCTTCCAACGGGACGATGCCTTGGTACCGCTCATCGGTGGCGGGCTGATCGAAGGTAATCGCGAGATAGGCTTTGCCGAACAGGGCGAACAGCGACGGGCTCGGCCCTGCTTCCGCCAGCCGATCGGGATCATGGCGCACGTATCCGCGTAGTTCCCCGCCCTTATAGTCGCACACCAGCAAGTCGACGATGCCGTTCTCGGTCTGCGCCTGGATCGTAAGCTGCCCGCCCGGATCCTTGAGCAGCGCGCCGAGGAGCGCGGTCAGAACAAGCGCTTCGGCCAGCAGCGTTTCCAGCACCGGAGGATAGGCATGGTTGGCCAGGATGGAATCAAGCACGGGGCCAAGTCGGGCGGCGCGTCCGCGTGCATGGCGCGAAGGCACGGTGACGCCCAAGGCGACGTCTTCGAGTAGGGATTTGTCGGTCATGAGCGGGCCAGATGGGTGCGGCGACCCAAAAGCGCAACTATCGCCTCAGCCGGGTGAGGCCGCCGAACCGGCAAGAAGGCCGCCGTCGATGTCGAGTTCCGACCCGGTGATGTAGGGCGCTTCATCCGAGGCGAGGAACACGCACAGCGCTGCAACTTCCTCGACCGTGCCGAAGCGGCGCAACGGCGTATCCTTGACCAGCTTGGCCATCTTTTCCTCGCGATCGGGCCCGTCACCGACCATCGCTTCCCAGATCGGGGTCATGATCGCGGCCGGGTGGACCGAATTGCAGCGAATGTTGAGCCCCTGCTGCGCGCACCATAGCGCGACCGACTTGCTGTGATTGCGGATCGCTGCCTTGGAAGAGGCGTAGGCCGCGGCACCGGGAATCCCGACCAGCCCCGATCGCGACGACATGTTGATGATCGCGCCGCGCTTCGCCGGTCGCATCGCCCGGATGCCGTGCTTACAGCCAAGAAAGGTGCCATCGAGATTGACGCGGTGGACGCGGTGCCATTCGTCGAGGCTTGCATGCTCAGGATCGTGCGGACCCGTGCCCTCCTCAAACCCCGTGATCCCGGCATTGTTGACCAGGATGTCGAGCCGTCCTTCCGCCGCGACGACCTCGTCGATGACCGCAATCCACTGCGCTTCGTCACCAACGTCGAGCAACCCGGCCCGGTGCCGATCGCCGAGTTCAGCCGCGACGTCATGCGCCCCTGCCTCGTCAATGTCGGTCACCCACACCTTCGCCCCCTCGGCAGCAAAGGCGCGCGCAATCCCGGCGCCGATTCCGCGAGCGGCGCCGGTCACGAGAGCAACTTTGTCTTTGAGACGGTTCATGGGCCGAGCCTGACAGTCATCCGCAGGCGCGGCAACCCGACGGCCCTAAAGCTTGCCCATCGCCCACAGCAGCAGCGACTTTTGGGCGTGCAGTCGATTTTCCGCCGCATCCCACGCCGCCGATGCCGGACCATCAAGCACCGCGTCAGTCACTTCCTCGCCGCGATGCGCAGGAAGGCAATGCAAGAATGTTGCGCCGGGAGCCGCCGCCGCCATTCGCGCCTCGTCGACCTGGAACGGCGCCAACGACTCTTGGCGCTCTTCTTCGCCATCCTGTCCCATCGACGTCCAGGTGTCGGTAATAACGACCGTCGCGCCAGCAACCGCGTCGTCGGGATCACTGGTCACTCGAACACGCGACCCGGCTGCCTCGACGAAGGTCGCGTCGGGCTCGTAGCCGATCGGGCATGCAACCGTGAGGTCGAAGCCCGTCAGCCCGGCCGCCTCGATTAGCGAATTGCAGACGTTGTTGCCGTCACCGAGCCAAGCCCACTGCGTCCCAACCAGCGGCCCCTGCCGCTCGATTACCGTCTGCATGTCGGCGAGCAACTGGCACGGATGCGACAAGTCGGTCAGACCGTTGATGACCGGCACGTCGGCGAAGTCGGCAAGCTCTTCGCCCTTGTGATGATGATCGGTGCGGATCATGATCGCGTCGGCGTAGCGCGACAGGACGCGTGCGGTGTCGGCGATCGTCTCACCGCGTCCCAGCTGCGACGATCCGCTGTCGAGAATCAGCGACGAGCCACCGAGTTGCCGGATCGCCAGGTCGAAGCTGGCGCGGGTGCGGGTCGAATTCTTTTCGAAGATCATCGCCAGCACGGCGCCGTCGAGCGGGCGGTCCTGATCGATCCGCCCCTTCGGCCAGCCATTCCTCGCCGACTTTCGCGCGGCAGCGTCGGCCAGGATCGCCGCGATGCCTTCGCTTCCCGCATCGGCAAGGTTGAGGAAGCGCCGCGTCGTCATGCCGCCTCGGGCACGACATAATCGTTCGCCGCGGCCGAAAGGCCTTCGACGAATTCGGCGATATGCGCTTCTTCGATGTTGAGCGGCGGAAGAACACGAACGACGTTGTCGCCGGCCGCGACGGTTAGGATTCCGCGCGTGCGGAGGTAGCCGACAAAGGCGCGACTGTCGGTTTTCATCTTGATACCCAGCATCAGGCCAAGTCCGCGTACGCTGTCGAAGATGCCGTCATGGTTGGGGATCATCTGCTCCAGCGCGGCGCGAAGGCGCTCGCCGGTCGCGCGGACCTGCGCCAGGAACTCATCGTTCGCGACGACGTCAAATACCGCCTGCCCCGCCGCCATCGCGAACGGATTGCCGCCATAGGTCGATCCGTGCGTGCCGATCACCATGCCCGCCGCCGCGCGCTCGGTGGCGAGGCACGCTCCCATCGGGAAACCGCCGCCGATACCCTTCGCAGAGGCGAGGATGTCGGGCGTGACGCCGTAATGCTCGTGGGCGTAGAGTGCTCCGGTACGAGCCACACCGCACTGGACCTCGTCGAGCACCAGCATCAGATCGCGCTCGTCGCAGACCTTGCGAAGGCCGGTCATGAATTCCTGCGAAGCGGGACGGATGCCGCCTTCGCCCTGCACCGGCTCGAGCAAGAAACCGGCGGTGTTGTCGTCGATCGCGGCCAATGCGGCCTCCAGATTGTCGAACTCGACGACCTTGAAGCCGGGCAGAAGCGGCGCAAAGCCGTCGCGCAGCTTTTCCTGATCGGTCGCACTGATCGTCGCCATTGTCCGCCCGTGGAAAGCATTCGAAAACGTGATCAGGTCATGCTTGTGCGGATTGCCCGCGACGTGGTGGTAGCGGCGCGCGGTCTTGATCGCGCACTCGACCGCTTCGGCGCCCGAATTTGTAAAGAACACCGTATCGGCGAAGGTCAGGTCGACCAGCCGCTGCGCAAACTTTTCACCCTGCGGGCTGCCATACAGGTTCGACACGTGAATCAGCGTCGCGGCCTGCTCCTGGATCGCCTTGGTCAGATGCGGGTGGCCGTGACCGAGCAGATTGACCGCGATGCCGCTGGCAAAATCGAGATACTTCTCGCCGCCCTCGCCATACAGATAGGCTCCTTCCCCTCGCACCGGCCGCACTTCGGAGCGCGGATAAACGGGCATGAGGGGCGTGATGGCCATGGTGGGTCCTTCTAGTGCTGGAACGGCAAAGGGCGACCCTGCTGGACCGCCCGCCGCCGCCTATACCGCCGCGTGCGAAGGGAGGTCAAACACACTGGGCAACGAAAAGGGGCGACCCGTTGCCAGGCCGCCCCTTCATTACGCGGTACAGGAGCCCGAGGGCTCGGATCGGTTAGCCGGGGTAACGGCCGCGATCGTCTTCGTAGCGGTCGTCACGTCCGTCGCGATCGCGGTCAATGCGGCGATCGTAGCGGTCGTTCACGCCATCCCGATCGCGGTCGCGGCCATCGTTATAGCCGTTGCCAGGGTAGCGATTGCCGTCACGGGCATCGCGGAAGATGCGCTGCTCGAGGCGGTTGATCCGCATTTCAATGTCGTAACGTTCACGCTGGCTGAGACCGTTGTAACCCTGCTGGCGGACGCGGATCTGCAAATTCCGAGCTTCCGCATCGAGGCGACGGGCTTCGCGATTGCTCAGCACATTGCGGCGATCGAGCTGGCGGATCTGCTGGATAATGCGCTGCAGACGAACCTCAAGGCGGCGAACCTGGCCCTGGTTGTTATAGCCATAGGCATAGCCCTGCGGCGCGGGGGGAGCCCACTGCGCGGCCGCCGGGGCGGCAATGGCGACGGTCGAAGCCGCAAGCACGGCGGAAATGAAAAACTTACGCATGTTGCTCTCTCCTTTGAGAAGCGGTGATGCGCTCTTATCGCCGAGTCGGGTTGAGGGCAGGCTGAACGCGGCCGTTATCCGCCGTTCACCGACCTTAACCGTTTAATCCGTTGCCCAGGCTCAGTTCTTGATTTTCCAGCCGCTGCGAAGGACCAGATAGCAGGCGACGAACAGCAGCGCGTTCAGCACCAGCAGGCCCACCGCACCGATCCAAATCGGCGAGTCGGCCTCGCTCAGGAAGCCGTGACGGAAGCCGGAGATGACATAAAAGAACGGATTGAGGTGACTCACCGCACGGAAGGTTGGCGACAATTGCTCGACCGAGTAGAAGGTGCCCGACAGCAGCGACAGAGGGGTTACGACGAAGTTGGTGACGACCGCGGCATGGTCGAACTTGTCGGCCCACACCGACGTCAGCAGGCCGAGGAAGGCGAGCAGCAGCGCGCCCATCAGGCCGAACCAGATGATCGACAGAGGGTGGATCGGCGTCACGTGCACGCCCGGCCATAGCGCCATGATCAACCAGACCGCCCCGCCGACCAGCAGGGCGCGGGTCACCGCCGCGCCGACCAATGCCGCGATCAATTCGCCCACCGACAGCGGCGGCATCAGATAATCGACGATCGTCCCCTGCATCTTGCCGACCATCAGGCTGAAGCTGGCGTTGGCGAAGCTGTTCTGGAGCATCGCCATCATGATGAGGCCCGGCGCGATGAAATCGGCGAAGGGAACGCCGAGTACAGTCTTCCCCTCGCGGCCCAGTGCGACCGTGAAGATGACGAGATACAGCAGCGTGGTGATCGCCGGCGCCCAGACGGTTTGCATCTGGACCTTGAAGAACCGCCGCACCTCCTTGATATAGAGGGTCGAAAGGCCACCCCAATTGACGCCTTGAAGGGTCGGCTTGCCCGGTTCGCTATTGGCCCAAGGAGGAGTCTGGTTTGTCACCGGATAGTCGCCTATCGGCAGGTGAGCCTGCGCGCAACACGAATGGAGCATCGACAAGATTATGAGCTGGACCGACGAGCGCATCGAGCGCCTCAAGAAGATGTGGACCGAAGGCTCCACCGCCAGCCAGATCGCCGACGACCTAGGCGGCGTCAGCCGTAACGCGGTCATCGGCAAGGCGCATCGCCTTGGCCTTGAGTCGCGCCCGTCGCCGGTGAAAGCGGGTGAGGAGAAAGAAAAGAAGGCCGCCGCCAAGGCTGCTCCGGCAGCGCCGAAGCCCGCTTCGCCGAAGCCAGCCCCCGCGCCCAAGGCAGCGCCCGTCGCCGCCGAGACGGTCGCTCCTGCACCGGCGCCGAAGCCCGAGCGGTCGAGCCCTCAGTTGGTTGCCGGCACGTCGCAGGCCGTCCTGACGCCTGCGTCCAAGAATGCGGATCCTGCGTCGATCCAGTATCGGTCGGTCGGCCCGGGCGGCTTCATCCGCCAGGGTCCCGGCGACACGCAGATGCCGATCCCGCCGGCCCCGCCTCGCCGGCTCGTCCCCGCCAAGCCGTCGTCGGAGGTGTCGGACAAGACCTCGCTGCTCGATCTCAATGATCGTGTCTGCCGTTGGCCGATGGGCCATCCGGGCGAACCGGACTTCCACTTCTGCGGCAACGACGCCAATCCGGGTTACCCTTATTGCGTCGATCACTGCGGGGTCGCCTATCAGGCGCAGTTGCCCCGCCGCGACCGCCGCCCGCCCCCGCCGCTACCGTTCGGCGGCCCGCGCGTCCGATAACAAAAGCCCGGCCAAGCGCCGGGCTTTTTTATGGCCCCTCGCCTGTATCTGCCGTTCTTGCGGTCAGCAGCCGCTGCTCTTCCGCAGTGCGAGACATCGAAATGACGTGGTCGACACCCTGGATCGTGATGGCGATCGTCCCCTGCTCGGTGGTGACGATGAAGCCCTTTTCCTTCAGATACCATTTGTGAAATTCGAAATGCTCGTCCGAGCATTGAAGGATCTGTTGAATGTAGAAGGGCACCACGCCGGCATTGTTCGGATCCGCGCGGCGCTTGCGATAGAGATAGACAAGGATGCGGCTATGATCGTCCGCATCGTTCAGCGCGCCCTTCTCCTCGATATTCAGATCGTCGTTCGACGTGTGCCGATAATTGCTTCGGCGCCCGAACTTCACATGAAGCCGGTCGTACTCGGCGCGCTTTTCAGGCGACCGCAGCGCTCGATAGGCCTGCGTCACCTCGTTGAACCTGGTCGTGTCCTCGGCCCCTGAATGATCGGGGTGATGCAGCTTGGCCAAGTCATGATACGCCGCTTCCAGCGCCTTATCATCGCAGCCCGGATCGACCTGCAGCACGTCGTAATAATCGACGAATGGTTGCTCGCCCGTCATCCGACAATCGCCCCATCTCAGCGGTGACCAAACTCGGCGCGGGTAGTAAACGCAGCCCCAACGACGATGCCATCGTCCCACGATCGTCTTTGCTTCGCAATGGGGGCGAGGCGGTCACGGCAAAGCGCCCCGGCGCCGATCGCGCCGGGGCGTGGGTTGAGGATTAGGAATCGACCTTGTCGATGGCCTTGGCATCGATCGGGTCGTGAGACGGACCGGTTCCGCCGATCTCGATCCGGCGCGGCTTCATCGCCTCCGGAATCTCACGCACCAAGTCGATCGCCAGCATCCCGTCCTTCAGGTCGGCGCCGCGCACTTGGATATGGTCGGCTAGCGCGAAGCGACGTTCGAACGACCGATTGGCAATCCCGCGATGGACGTAGTCGGCGCCCTTGTCGTCGGGTCGTTCGCCGCGAATGATCAGCACGTTCTGCTGCGCGGTGATGTCGATGTTGTCCCGGGCGAAGCCGGCGACGGCCAATTCGATGCGATAGCTGTTGTCGTCGATGCGGATCAGGTCGAACGGCGGGTAATTCTCGCCGCTCTGCCCGACCGCACTGTTTTCCAGCATGTCGAACAATCGGTCGAACCCGACGCTCGATCGACGATAGGGTGAGAAGTCAAAAGCACTGCGCATTTCAATGTCCTCCGTTGAGCAACATGGTCGACGGGAGGAGGCCCTAGGCGGGCCCAGACCCGTCACCGGGCCCAAGCGGCGCCCGGCGGAAAAAATCTGGTTTTGGGCTTCCCGTTTTCAAGACCTTTCGCGCGAAAATGTCGCAGGCGGAGTGAAAGCGTCCTGCCCAGTCCGCAAACGCGTTGCATCGGCAATTCGCCAGCCCCTATAGCTGTTCGCCTAATGTCCGACCTGTTCCAGACCAGCAGCGCCCCGCCGCCCTCCGACTATGACGCCTCCGCGATCGAGGTGTTGGAAGGCCTTGAGCCCGTACGGCGCCGGCCCGGCATGTACATCGGCGGGACCGATGCGCGCGCGCTCCATCATCTGGCGGCTGAGGTCATCGACAATTCGATGGACGAGGCGGTCGCCGGCCATGCGAGCCGGATCGAAGTCACGCTGGAAACCGGCAATCGTCTGACCGTCAGCGACAACGGCCGCGGCATCCCGGTCGACCCTCACCCCAAATACCCGGGACAGTCGGCGCTCGAGGTCATTCTCACCACGCTCCACTCGGGCGGCAAGTTCGAAGGCAAGGCCTATTCGACCTCAGGCGGCCTGCACGGCGTCGGCATCAGCGTCGTCAATGCGCTGTCCACTGAAACGGTGGTCGAAGTGGCGCGCGAGAAGAAGCTGTTCCGCCAACTCTTCGCCAAGGGCATCGCCGTATCGAAGCTCGAAGAAGTCGGCGCCGCGCCGAACCGCCGCGGGACGACCGTTTCCTTCACTCCCGATCCCGAAATCTTTGGTGCCGACGCGACCTTCGTGCCCGAGCGCCTGTACAAGCTGGCGCGGTCGAAGGCCTATCTGTTCGCCGGCGTCGAAATACGCTGGCGCTGCGATCCCTATCTGGCCAGCGCCGACGTGCCCGGGCAGGCGGTGTTCACCTTTCCTGGCGGACTTGCCGACCATCTCCGCGAGCAGTTGGGGACGCGGGAGTGCGTCACCTCCCCCGCCTTCGCCGGGCGGCAGGAATTTCCCGACGGGCAAGGGTCGGCCGAATGGGCGGTCGCCTGGCCGCTGTGGAGCGAGGGTTCCAACGAAAGCTATTATTGCAACACCATCCCCACCCCGGATGGCGGAACGCATGAGGCGGGCCTTCGCGCCGCGCTGACAAAGGGCGTTCGCGCCTTTGGCGATCTGGTCGGCAACAAGCGCGCGAAGGACATCACGGCCGACGACGTGATGAACGGCGTCGAGCTGATGCTGAGCGTCTTCATCCGCAACCCGCATTTTCAGAGCCAGACGAAGGACCGACTGACCAGCCTGGAGGCCGCGCGCTTCGTCGAGGCGGCAGTTCGCGATCATTTCGACCACTATCTGGCTGACAATATGGACCGCGGACGTGCCCTGCTGGGCGCGATCCTAGAGCGGATGGACGAGCGGCTGAAGCGCCGCGCCGAGCGCGAGGTCAAGCGCAAGACTGCCACCAGCGCGCGCAAGCTCCGCCTGCCCGGCAAGCTGACCGATTGCGCAAACGACGCGCCCGAAGGCACCGAATTGTTCATCGTCGAAGGCGACAGCGCCGGCGGTAGCGCCAAACAGGCGCGCAACCGCAAGACGCAGGCAATCCTTCCCATCCGCGGCAAGATTTTGAATGTCGCCAGTGCCACCGCCGACAAGATCCGCGGCAACCAGGAAATTGCCGACCTTCAGCAGGCGCTGGGCTGCGGCATCCGCGACAAGTGGCAGGAAGACGCGCTTCGGTACGAGCGGATCATCATCATGACCGACGCCGACGTAGACGGCGCGCATATCGCGACCCTGCTGATGACCTTTTTCTTTCAGGAAATGCCTGAGTTGGTGCGTCGCGGGCACCTGTTCCTGGCACAACCGCCCCTCTATCGACTGACCGCCGGAGCGAAATCGGCTTACGCCCGTGACGACGCGCATCGCGCCGAGATCGAGCGGACCGAGTTCAAGAACAAGAAGGTCGAAGTCGCGCGGTTCAAGGGCCTGGGCGAAATGAACCCCGACCAGTTGAAGGAAACGACGATGGATCCGGCGAGCCGATCGCTGATCCGGATCACGCTGCCGACGGAATATCAGGACCGCCAACCGGTCAAGGATCTGGTCGAGCGTCTGATGGGGAAGAACCCCGAGCATCGCTTCAACTTCATTCAAGCCAATGCCGCGGGAGTGGACGAGGATGTCATCGACGCCTGACCAGGGACGACGAGGATGAACCGCCGCGACCGGACAATGCTCGACCTGCTGCAGCGCGGGCGCGACGAATTTGGTTTCCTTGCGGTCAAGGCCGAGTTCGAGGCCGAGGGCACGCGGCGGCACGAACTGCTCCGCCTGTCGGACCTTGCCCGCCGCGCAGGCCTCGACGTCGCGCTCAAGATCGGCGGGTGCGAAGCACTGTCGGACCTCCAGGATGCGCGCGACCTTAACGTCGATCTGCTGGTCGCGCCGATGGTCGAGACGCCCTTTGCGCTGTCCAAATATATTGCCGCGAAGGACCGCACGCATGGGGACGACGACTGTCGCTTCCTATTCATTGTCGAGACGGCGACCGCGCTTTCCAACATCGATGCACTGATCGACGTGGCGGCGGGTCGCGTCGACGGGATCGTATTCGGGCGGATCGACTTCAGCCTGTCTTGCGGCCTGACCCGCGACGACGCCGACGGCGAGGCAGTAACGGAGGCGGCCGTTTGCATCGCCCGTAGCTGCGCCGAGCGCGACCTGGAGTTCATCGTCGGCGGTGGCCTGTCTGAACGATCGCTACCACTGCTTGAGGCTGCACGGCGGATCCGACTCGACCGATTTGAGTCGAGGAAGGTCGTTTTTGATGCCTCGGTCCTGGAGAGCGGGTTGGCGACCGCAGCGATCGACGCCGGCGCAGCATTCGAGCGGGAATGGCTGCTGGCGAAGCGCGAGCGCTACCTCGAATGGGCCGACGAAGACCGTACCCGCCTCGCGCTGCTCGACTCGCGCGTAGAGCGGTGAGGATCCGCTCTTCGCTCGGCGATTATCGGGTCTGCTTCGTCCCGAACGCACTTGCCGACCTGTCGAACGACCCCGGCGACATCGTCTTTCTGACCGACGAGCGTTTCGCGGCGATGCTTCCGGTCGACCGCACGGTGAGCATGCCCGCTACCGAAGAACGCAAGTCGCTGGGAGAGGTCGAACGGATCAGTGCCGCAATGCGCGCCATGGGCGCCAACCGCGGGACAACCCTCGTCGGGGTCGGCGGCGGTATCGTGCAGGACGTAGGCTCGTTCGTCGCATCAATCTACATGCGGGGGATCGCATGGCGCTTCGTGCCGACCACCCTCCTCGCCATGGTGGACAGCTGCATCGGCGGAAAATCGGCCGTGAACGTCGGCGGCCTCAAGAATCTGCTTGGAACGGTCCATCCGCCGCGCGACGTGCTGATCGACCCCGCCTTCTGCAAAACGCTTGAGGCCGAACAGATCGGCGGCGGGCTGTGCGAAGCAGCCAAGGTGTGTTTCGCGATGAGCCCGCGGCGCTTCGACCGTTACCTCGCCCTTCGGCCCGACGAGCCGCTCGACGAGAACCGACTGGCCGCGATCATCGGCCTGTCGCTCGTATCGAAGAAGTGGTTCGTCGAGCATGACGAGTTCGATCGCGGCGAGCGGTTGAAGCTCAACTTTGGTCATACCTTCGCGCATGCGATCGAGGACGCAAGCGACTTCGCCGTGCCTCACGGCGTGGCGGTTGGCATGGGCATGCGGGTCGCGATCGAAACGGCGCGGCGATTAGGCACCGCGACAGGGACGCGAACGCACCTGCTTGGCACCCACATCGCGAAGATGCTCGGCGGCCTCCCCAGTCCAGCGGCCATCGACGTCGACCGGATGATGGAGTCGTTCGTCAGCGACAAGAAACACTCGCGGGACAGTCTGACGCTGATTCTGCCCGATCAGGACGACCGTCTGGCGATCAGAAGATTGCCGCGTGACGTGGAGACGGCGGCCCTAATCCGTGCGTGCGTCGAACGCGTCCTCGCCTAGCGAGCGCCGAAACCGCTCAGCATCGTACGGATGGTCCTGAAGGTGATCAGGATGTCGAGCCACGCCGAGAAGTATTTAATGTAGTAGAAGTCGTACTGAAGCTTGGCGTGGACCTCGTCGACCGACGCGACGTGTCCCTGGTTGACCTGCGCCCACCCGCTGATCCCCGGGCGAACGACGTGGCGATACCGATAGAAGGGAATTTCCCCGGTATACCATGACGACAGGACCTCGGCCTCCGGACGGGGACCGATCCAGCTCATCTGCCCCGCAAGAATGTTAAAGATCTGCGGAAGTTCGTCGATTCGCGATTTGCGCAAGAACCCGCCCAGCTTTGTGACGCGAAGATCGCCCGCGTCCGTGATCGCCGCCTCGCGATCGCCGATGCCGACGTCATGCGTCATTGTCCGGAACTTAATGACCTGGAACGGAACGCCCCCACGGCCCACCCGGCGCTGCCGGAACAAGGCGGGACCCTTGCTGTCCAGCCGGACGGCGATGCCGACCAGAAGGAGAAACGGCATCAACGGCACGACGAGCAGCAGCGCGAAGATGAAGTCGACGACCGACTTGAGATAGACATAGCCGCGGGTCGGGACGAGGCTTCCGAAGCTGTTTTCCGACAGATGGTCGACCGCAACCCGGCCCGTCAGCGACTCGTCGAGTTGCTTGACCTGGTAGACCATGCGGCCCTCGATCGCGGCATCGGCCAGGAATGCCTGCCACTCGTCGGGGATGTCGGCGGTGAAGTCGGCCACCAAAGCATCGCATCCCGCGACCCGCTCTAGATCCGGCCCGTCAATCCGATGCCAATCGACGCCTTCGATCGCGAACAGCCGCTCGACATCGCCGAACGGGACGACAGCGATACGGTGACGAATGCGCCGCTGGACGGCGATGTAGAGCACGAAGCCCCAAACGATGTGCAGGATCAATCCGGCGAGCAGCGCCAATCGATCGTATGGCAACCGCGCCATCAATAGCACCGCAATAACGACGCCATGCGCCAGGATCGCGGACGGCAGGATGGTATGAGCCGACCGGTTGCCCGGATAGGTTTCGATCGACAGCCGCGTCCAGAAGGCGATGATCACCGCGGCGACGTTGAAAATGAACGCGTTGATGGAACTTGCAAAGAAGGTCGCGTCGGTGGTCAGGAAGGCGCGACCGACGAACGGGATCACCGCCGCTGCGACCAAGGCGCCGAGCAAGTTGAAGCGCTGCCGCGCAAAAAAGCTGCGGCGAGTCTTCAGCATTGTTGGCGACATGTGCAGCATGGCTTTAACGCGCCTCGACCGGCATCACAGCGACCATCGACCCAAGCCGGGCGGCAGGTCAATCCCGCGCCAGATTCCCTTCAGGTCCGCGACAAGCCCGTCATCTGTCGTCAGTGCCGCGATGCCGTCGGCGTCGAGCGCGCGATAGTCGGCATGACTGACGGCCGCGACCAAGCAATCATATGGAGCGGCGTTCGCCGGATCGACGAGCGCCAAACCATATTCATGCTCGACCTCTGCCCGGTCTGCCAGCGGATCGGCCACGCTGACGTCATGGCCGTGGTGCTTCAGCCGGTCGATGACGTCGATCGACCGACTGTTGCGCACGTCGGGCACGTCTTCCTTGAAGGTGATGCCCAGCAGGAGGACTCGCTTTGGATCGGGACCGATGCGCGAATGAAGTTCGTCGGCAATCCAAGCGCCCATTGCGTCGTTGGTCCCACGTCCCGACAGGATCACGCGCGGGTCGTGGCCCATCCGCTGTGCGTGGTGACTGAGATAATAGGGGTCGACGCCGATGCAGTGGCCTCCAACCAAGCCCGGCTCGAACGGAAGGAAATTCCACTTCGTCCTGGCGGCATCGAGCACATCCCAGACGGAGACGCCCGTCTTCGACAGGATCTGCGCAATCTCGTTCATGAAGGCGATGTTGATGTCGCGCTGCGCATTCTCGATCGCCTTGGCGGCCTCGGCGGCACGGATCGACGCGGCTCGGAAGACGCCCGCTTCGGTCATCGCGCCATAGAGATGCGCGAGTTCCTCGGTCACCTCGGCATCTTCGCCCGCGATGACCTTTACGATCTTGTCGACGCGGTGGACCTTGTCACCCGGATTGATCCGCTCGGGGCTGTAGCCAAGCCGGAAATCGCGTCCGCGCGTCAGGCCCGACACCTGCTCGATCACCGGTGCGCATTCCTCATCGGTGGCACCCGGGTAGACCGTGCTTTCATAGACAATTGTGGGCCGCTTTGCGGCGTCGATCCAGCCGGCCAGCCGCTTGGATGCCGACAGCAACGGGCCGAAGTCAGGTCGATGCTGATCGTCCACCGGAGTCGGCACGGTGACGATGATGATGTCGGCACCGCGGCACGCCTCGTCGTCGGTGACGAACTGCATCCGTGCCGCCGCGAGCGCGTCGGGCTCGACCTCGCCGGTGCGGTCGTGACCCGCGGTCAGTTCGTCGACCCGCGACTGCGAAACATCAAAGCCGACCAGCTCGATATCGTCATGCGTGCGCGCCAGCGCGACGGCCAGCGGCAGCCCGACGTAGCCAAGCCCGACGACGACGACCTTGCGATGCGCCTTGTTGGTCCATTCCGGAGGTTTCCGGTCGATCGATTGCACGATGCTGTTCCTTAGGACTTGGCGGACATGCCGCGGCCGATGCCGCGATAGTCGAGACCGGCCTTCTCGGCGTCTGCCCGATCGAAGATATTGCGAAGATCGACGAGGACGCGTCCGCGCATCGTCGACGCCAGGCTGCGAAGGTCGAGCCCACGAAATTCGTCCCACTCCGTCACGACCACAAGCGCATCCGCGCCTTCCGCGACATCCTCGGCGCGGTTCGCGAAGCTGATCCCGCTGATCACCTGCTCGGCCTGCTCACGACCCACGGGATCGAAGGCGACCACGTCGGCGCCGCCTTCGACGAGCCCAGCCGCAAGCGGGATCGACGGGGCGTCGCGCATGTCATCGGTGTTTGGTTTGAACGTCAGGCCCAGCAAGCCGATGCGCTTGCCGCGGAGGTCGCCGCCGAGTGCATCGCGGACCCGCCCTGCCATGGCCGACTTGCGATCGTCGTTGACCGACACGACCGTTGAGACGATCCGCTGCGTGACGCCCGCCTCCTCGGCGGTGCGCAGAAGGGCAAGCGTGTCCTTGGGGAAGCAGCTTCCGCCATACCCCGGTCCGGCGTGCAGGAATTTCGGACCGATGCGATTGTCGAGCCCGATCCCGCGAGCCAGATCCTGCACGTCCGCGCCAACGGCTTCGCACAGGTCCGCCATCTCGTTGATGAAGCTGATCTTCATCGCCAGGAAGGCGTTGGCGGCATATTTGGTGAGTTCGGCGGTGCGGCGACTGGTGAACAGCAGCGGCGCCTTGTTCAGGAACAGCGGGCGATAGATTTCGGCGAGAACCGCGCGGGCGCGTTCGTCCTCGGCGCCCACGAGGATCCGGTCGGGATGCTTGAAGTCGGCGATCGCAGCACCTTCGCGCAGGAATTCCGGATTGGACGCGACCGAACAGCCATCAGGCGCCCCATGTTCTGCGAGCAGCGCCGCGATGCGGTCACCCGTGCCCACGGGAACAGTCGACTTGGTAACCACAACCACCGGCCGGTCGAGCGTCTTCGCCAGTTCCTCGACTGCGGCAAAGACGAAGCTGAGGTCGGCGTGTCCATCGCCACGGCGGGACGGCGTGCCCACCGCGATGAACACCGCGTCCGCATCCTTAACCGCTTCGGCAAGGTCACCCGTGAACGACAGGCGGCCACGCGCAGTATTGGCCTTCACCAGGCCTTCGAGGCCGGGTTCCCAGATCGGCATCTGGCCGCGGTTAAGGGCCTCGATCTTGGCGGGATCCTTGTCCACGCAGATGACGTGGTGCCCGAAATCGGCAAGGCAGGTCCCCGACACCAGGCCCACATATCCTGTGCCGATCATCGCAATACGCATCGCATTTACCACTGTGCTGCTGGAGTTCGAGCGGCCTTTACCGGCGCAATCCGGCATAAGCCAGCGCGCAATCCGATTGTCTTTGGCGGAACAGTTGGCCTAGCTCATGGCTTGCACCGTCGCAGCCGTCGAAAAGGGAAGCACGTTGGGACTGGAAAAATGGTCGTCCGACCCGGCGCATCCGCTCCTGCACCGCCGGTCGTCGCTATCGGCATGGTCGCAACTGGCGATCCGGATCGGAATCGTCTTTGCGCTCCTGGGCCTGATCGTCGCCGTCCACTGGTTCGAGCGTGACAGCTTCAAGGACAGTTACGACGGCAAGGTCAGCTTCGTCGACGTTATCTACTTCACGATGATCAGCGCGACCACGACCGGCTACGGCGATATCGTGCCGATCAGCGACCGGGCGCGGCTGTTCGACGCGCTGATCGTCAGCCCGATCCGGATTTTCCTCATCCTGATCCTTGCAGGCACCGCCTACACCTTCGTCATCAAGAAAAGCTGGGACCGTTGGCTCATGACCCGACTGCAGAACGCGCTTTCCGACCACATCATCGTTGCCGGATATGGCACGACCGGATCCGAAGCGGTCGACGAACTGATCGAGCGCGGCACCGATCCGAAGCGGATCGTCGTGATCGACCCGCAAGCCGGCGCGCTGGCGAAGGCCGAGGCGTGCGGGTGCGCGGTGCTCATGGCCGATGCGACGCGGGACACGACGATGCAGTCGGTGCGCATCGATCGGGCGCGGATGATCATCGTCTCGGCGGGCCGCGACGATACGTCGATCCTGATCTGCCTTACGGCCCGTCACCTCTCGCCCGACTTGCCCATCTCCGTGTCGGTAAAGGCCGAGGACAATGAATTTCCGGCACGCGCAGCGGGTGCCAATTGCGTCATAAATCCGACCAGCTTCGCCGGCCTGCTGCTGGCGGGGTCGGTCGAGGGGAACGGAATCGCCGACTATATGGCCGATCTCGCCTCGGCCAGCGGCCGCGTCCGACTCCACGAGCGCGAGATCGAACATTTTGAAGTCGGCAAGTCGCTGGCCGATGCCGCGGTCGGTGTCGGCTTGCGGATCTGGCGAAACGGCAAGCCGATCGGCTTCTGGGAGGAAGGCGCGAAGGCGCTTCAGACAGGCGACCGGGTGATCGAGATCATCCCGACCTTCGGCAAGGACGGGGTCGCACCCGCCTGACCAAGCGCCGCCTCGCTTTTGCCGCGAACTCGCGCTAAGGGCGGCAGCTTCCCATGGCTACCATTCTCCCCACCCCGCCGCGTGTCGGCATGGTCTCGCTCGGCTGTCCCAAGGCGCTGGTCGATTCCGAACGAATCCTGACGAAGCTTCGCGCCGACGGCTACGAGCTGTCGCCCGATTACGCCGGCGCCGACGTCGTGCTGGTCAACACCTGCGGCTTCCTCGACAGCGCCAAGGCCGAGAGCCTCGAGGCGATCGGCGAGGCAATCGCCGAGAACGGCCGAGTGGTCGTCACCGGCTGTATGGGCAATGACGCCGACCTGATCCGCGAGCGCTTTCCGGCGGTTCTCGCGATCACCGGCCCGCAGCAATATGAAGCGGTGGTCGAAGCGGTGCACGAAGCGGCGCCGCCGGTGCCCTCACCCTATCTCGATCTGGTGCCGGAAGCCGGGCTGAAGCTGACCCCGCGCCACTACAGCTATCTGAAGATCTCGGAGGGCTGCAATCACCGCTGCTCCTTCTGCATCATTCCGTCGATCCGCGGCGACCTCGTCAGCCGCCGGCCCGATGCGATCCTGCGCGAAGCCGAGAAGCTCGTCGCGGCGGGCACGAAGGAATTGCTGGTGATCAGCCAGGACACCTCGGCCTACGGTGTCGACATGAAGTTCGGCTCCTGGCCGTGGCGCCCGCGCAACGGCGAGCCGACCGAGGTACGCGCCCACATGACTGACCTGTCGCGGGAGCTAGGCAAGCTTGGCGCGTGGGTTCGACTGCATTACGTCTACCCCTACCCACACGTGGACTCGGTCATTCCGCTGATGGCCGAAGGCTTGGTGCTGCCCTACCTCGATATCCCCTTCCAGCATGTCAGCCCGAAGATCCTGAAGTCGATGCGCCGTCCCGCCAACGAGGCGCGCGTGCTCGAGCGGATTGCCGGCTGGCGCTCGGTGTGCCCCGACATCGCCATCCGCTCCAGCTTCGTGGTCGGCTTCCCGGGCGAGACCGAGGAAGACTTCCAGTATCTGCTCGACTGGCTGACCGAGGCGCGCCTCGACCGCGTCGGCGCCTTCCGCTTCGAACCCGTCCAGGGCGCCGCCGCCAATGCCCTGCCCGACCCGGTGCCCGAAGAGGTCAAGGAAGAGCGCTACGCTCGGATCATGGAACTCACCGCGCAAATTTCGACGGAGAAGCTCGCTGAAAAGGTCGGACGGACGATCGACGTGCTGATCGACGCGGTCGATGCGGACGAAGGCGGCGCGACCGGACGGTCGAAGGCCGACGCGCCCGAGATCGACGGCGAAGTCCATCTTCGCGATGCCGGGCACCTGTCACCGGGAGACATCGTCCGGGTCGTGGTCGAGGATAGCGATGAGCATGATCTGTTCGGAGCGCTCGCGAACTGAGCGAGGCGCATTGTCGAGGACTGCCCACTCCCGCTAGGACGGAGGCATGACCGACTTCGCCTCGCTGCTTCAGCCCGACCGCGGACAATCCGCGCGCACGATCCACCTTGTCGACAAGGCCGGGTTCGAAGATTGGCTGAAGCGCCAGCCGCCCGAGCGACGCGCGCTGCTCGAAGCCATGCGCTTCGACGGGAAGTCCGAGGGACAGTACGCGATCCTTCCCGTGGCGCGCGAAGATTTCGAGGTCGTCACGGTTCGATCGACGAAATCCCTCACTCCGTGGTGCCTTGCGCGGGCTGGCGGGAGCCTGCCTAAGGGCACGTACCGCTTGGCCGAGGGCCAACCCGGCCTCGCCGCCATCGGCTGGCTCCTCGCCCAGCATCGCTTCGACCGGTACAAGACGAGCCCGGGACCGGACTCCGGCGCCGCCGTGCTGCTGTCGGGCGAAGCGGCCCTGGTGGACCACCACGTCAATCTCGCCAGCGCTACCGCCCAGGTGCGCGACCGGGTCGATACGCCCGCCTCGGACCTTGGACCAGAACAGTTGGAGGCTGCGCTGCTCGCGCTGGCCGACGAGTTCGGCGCGGCCGCGACTGTCACGAAGGGCGACGCGCTCGATCAAGGCTATCCGATGATCGCAGCTGTCGGCCAGGGCGCCGCCCGAGACCGACAGCCGCGCCTGCTCGAACTGGTCTGGGGACGCGAAGACTCACCGCGCGTCGCGATCGTCGGCAAGGGCGTCTGCTTCGACAGCGGAGGCCTCGACATCAAGCCGGCCAGCGGCATGCGCCTAATGAAGAAGGACATGGGTGGAGCCGCCCATGCCCTGTCGCTGGCATGGCTCGTGATGCGCGAGCGGCTACCCGTGCGCCTTCACCTGCTGATCCCGGCGGTTGAGAACAGCGTATCGGCCAATGCCTTCCGCCCCGGCGACGTGCTGACCAGCCGCAAGGGCCTGACGGTCGAGGTGGACAATACCGACGCTGAGGGCCGTCTCGTGCTTAGCGATGCGTTGACGCGGGCGGTGGAGGAGAAGCCCGAACTCATCTTGGACTTCGCGACCCTGACCGGTGCCGCGCGCGTGGCGCTCGGTCCCGATTTGCCTGCGATGTTCGCCAACGATGATCCCTTGGCCGCCGCGCTCGAAAGAGCGGCGCGCGACGTTCACGATCCCCTTTGGCGGATGCCGCTATGGGATGGATACGACGAGATGTTGAAGTCCGATCTGGCGGACATCGCCAACGCAGCGGATTCGCCGATGGCTGGAGCCGTCACCGCTGCCCTATTCCTCCGCCGCTTCGTGCCGACGGAAATTCCGTGGGCTCATTTCGACACCTTCGCGTGGCGGCCAGTGCCCCGGCCCGGACGCCCGAAAGGCGGAGAAGCGCTGGGTTTACGCGCCGCATTCGCGATGCTCGAAGCGCGATACAAGGCGTAACGGAGCCGCATCGACCGGCGAAACTCGTAGGAAATTTCCTGTCATCAACGCGGGTTAACGCAACTAAACGGCCCCTGTTCGGTTATCTCCGCCAAGACGCGAATTTGGAGATTCCGGACCAATGGGCGAGGCTTCGCTAACAGGATGGATGCGCGCGCTGATCGGATACGTCCGTTCAGGCGAGCCCGACCTGACCAACCGCCAGATGGCATTGCTCATGCTGGTCTATCTCACCCCTGGGCCGCACACCGTCCGCGGACTGGCCCGAGTGCTCGGCGTTTCGAAGCCGGTCGTCACACGCGCCTTGAATACATTGGGCGGCCTCGGCTATCTCCGCCGCGAACGTGACCAGGACGACCGTCGCAACGTGTTCGTCGTGCGCACCAACAATGGGGCCGATTTCCTTGAAGGGTTTAAACGTTACGTCCGCGCCGACGATGGCGGCGAAGGCCGTGGGATCATCGCCCAGCGGTCCAAGGAACCCGCTTTCGCCAACGGTTGAGGGTTTCGCCCTGGCTGGCGTCTCGGACCTGCCCGACCCCGCCACGCATGCCTACCGCAAGGATCTTGCCGATACCTCGCTCGCTGGCCGGGTGATCGCCTCGCATTATGCGGAGCCGCTCGTCCGTACGCTCGCCACCGCGACGCCGCTGTATGAGGATGGGGCGGACGATTCTGCCGTCGCGGGCGAACTAGCCGCAGGTGAACAATTTCAGATGCTCGACTGCAGTCGCGGATGGGCCTGGGGATATGCGGCAAGCGGCCGCGTCGGTTACGTGCCTGCCTCGGTCATCGCCGGCTGATCACATTTCCCCGCGCGACCGGCGCAGGGCGTACCATTTTGCGACGTTGGCATTGTGCTGTTGCAGGGTGTCCGCAAACACGTGGCCGCCGGTCCCGTCTGCCACGAAATACAGAGCTTTCGTCGGCGCGGGATCGAGGACTGCCGCGATGCTCTCGCGCCCGGGATTGGCGATCGGTCCCGCCGGCAGCCCCACCTCGCGATAGGTGTTGTAGCCGGTAATCGAGTTCAACTCCGACCGAAGGATCCGTCGGCCGAGCGGCTTTCCCTTGGTGATCGGGTAGATGACGGTCGGGTCGGCATCGAGCTTCATTCCGATCTTCAGCCGGTTGCAGTACACCCCGGCCACCGTGCGGCGTTCGGACGGCTTGCTCGTTTCCTTTTCGACGATTGATGCCAGCGTCACGGCCTCTTGCGGCGTGTTCACGGGGCAGGCCGGCTTTCGCTTCGCCCACAAGACTGCCAGTTCCTTGTCCATCGCGTCGGTCATGCGTTTGAGCACGGCGGCCCGCGCTTCGCCACGTTCATAGGTGTAGCTGTCGGGCAAAACTCGCCCCTCCGCCGGAAGCGGCGCCGGACCCGTCGCGAAGGGCATCGCCGCCAGCCGTTCCTGGACCAGCACCGCGGGCATTCCCTCCGGGATCGTCAGGAGCCGCTGGACGGGACGCCCATGCTGCAGCAGGTCGAGAATTGCCGCCGGGCTGGACCCCGCAGGAATGTCGAATTCGCCCGCTTGGACAGGGTCACCGCCGCCAAGAAATTTTGCGAAGGCGCGGAAGGTCGTCGCATCGCCTCGGATCAGCTTCGCCTGCTCAAGTTTCTTCGCAACGGCGGCGACCGACGATCCCTGCTCGACCAGCAGCGGCTGCGGCTTGTCGGTCGGTCCGGCACGGAACCACAACAACCACGTCAGGACCGCCACTGCGCCGAGCGCAAAGCCGATCAGCCAGGCGAGCCGCCGAAGCACGGCGTCAGTCGACCTTCTTCATCACCAGGCTGGCGTTGGTCCCACCAAAGCCGAAGCTGTTGTTGAGCACTGCCCGCACTTCGCGCTTCTTGGCGGTGTGCGGCACGAGATCGACACCCGCCGTGCCTTCGCTCGGATTGTCGAGGTTGAGCGTCGGCGGCACGACCTGGTCGCGCAGCGCGAGGATGCAGAAAATGCTTTCCACGGCCCCTGCACCGCCGAGAAGATGGCCGATCGCCGACTTGGTCGAACTCATCGACACATTGTCGATCGCTTCCCCGAACAACTTGCGAACCGCACCCAACTCAAGCTCGTCACCGAGCGGGGTCGAGGTGCCATGCGCGTTGATGTAGTCGATGTCGTCCGGCGACAGGCCCGCCTTCTTAAGCGCCATCGCCATCGAGCGAAACGCGCCCGATCCTTCGGGGTGCGGTGCGGTCACGTGATAGGCATCGCCCGAGAGCCCGTAGCCGACCACTTCAGCATAAATCTTCGCTCCGCGCGCCTTGGCGTGCTCATATTCCTCCAGCACGACGACGCCGGCGCCCTCGCCCATGACGAAGCCGTCACGGTCTTTGTCATAGGGTCGCGAGGCTTTTTCGGGCTGGTCGTTAAACGCGGTCGACAGCGCGCGCGCCTGGGCGAATCCAGCGATACCGATCGGGCAGATCGTCGCCTCGGCGCCGCCCGCAAGCATGATGTCGGCGTCATCGTCACGGATCATCCGCGCCGCGTCACCGATCGAATGGGCTCCCGTCGAGCAAGCCGTCACGACGGCATGGTTGGGTCCCATCAGCCCGTACTTGATGCTGACCTGGCCAGAGATGAGGTTGATCAACCGTCCGTGGACAAAGTGCGGCGAGACCCGGCTCGGCCCCTTTTCGGCAAGAACCAGCGATTCCTTTTCGATACCCGGAAGGCCGCCGATTCCCGACCCGATCGAGCAACCCGCGCGCAAACGCACTTCCTCGGTCATGTCAGTCAGGCCGGCGTCCTCGATCGCCTGTCCGGCAGCGTCGATGCCATAGACGATGAACGGGTCGACCTGGCGCTGGACCTTGTGGTCGACGCGCTTGTCGGGATCGAAGCCATACTCGTGGTCGGCGGGCTTCACCTCACAGGCGATGCGGCACTTCTGATCGCTGGCGTCGAAGCGCGTGATCGGGCCAGCGCCCGACTTCCCCGCCAGAATGTTCGACCAGACGGTCTCGACGTCGGCGCCCAACGGCGTGACCAAACCAAGACCCGTTACAACCACTCGCCGCATCGGCATCCTCCGAATAGCAAAACAGGCTCAAGACCCCTGCGGGCTGAGCCTGTCGAAGCCCCGTTTCCGCCCTCTGTCGCGCCGAAGCGCAAACCGCCCTTCGACAGGCTTGAGGGCAGACGGTATGGTGGGCGAATTAGCCCTTGTTGCTGTCGATGTAGACGATCGCGTCCTTGACGGTGGCGATCTTCTCGGCGGCGTCGTCGGGAATTTCGACACCGAATTCTTCTTCGAACGCCATCACCAGCTCGACAATGTCGAGGCTGTCCGCGCCCAGATCATCGATGAAGCTCGCTTCCTCGGTGACCTTCTCGGCTTCGACGCCGAGATGTTCGACGACGATCTTCTTTACCCGATCGGCGGTCTCGCTCATGTGGATTTCCTTCCCGTTGAATTTTGCGATGCCCTAGCCGCCCCCGCGCCACTGGGCAAGCACCCTTCGCGACCCTACGTAGCGGCCATGAATTTGGCGCGTAACCTGACAGCCGGCGAAGTCGAACTCGCCCGAAGCATCTTTGGCAATTCGATCGACTACGACCAAGTATGCATGGTCCGCGGCAAGTGGTGGCCGTTCCAGCCGCGCGGCATCGTCATGGCGCCGACCGGCAACATTCATTTCCACCCCGACAGCGACTTGTATCGCGACGACTTTTCGACCGCGCCGCTTAGCCTGCAGGGACTGTTCGTCCATGAGATGACGCACGTCTGGCAGACACAGAAAAGCGGCCGCTGGTACCTGCCGCTGATGCGGCATCCCTTTTGCCGTTACGGCTACACCCTCCAGGAAGGCCGCAGGTTCGAACGCTACGGCCTCGAGCAGCAGGCGGAACTGGTCCGCCATCGCTTCATGGCCGATCGCGGCTTCAAACTGGCGCAGGCTCCCGACCGGAGCCTGCTGCCCTTCGATATGGGCTAACCCGCCTTCGCCACCGACACGAGGGCCGGGCGAAGCAGGCGGTCCTTGAGGACGTACCCCGACTGCATTTCCTCGACGATCGTGCCGGGCTCGGCCTGGTCGGTCGCGACCTCGATCATCGCCTGGTGACGGTTCGGGTCGAGCGGAAGTCCCTTGGCGGCGACACGCTCGATGCCGTTGCGGCCGAAGATGGAATCGATTTCGCGTAAGGTAGTTTCGATGCCTTCGACGAAGCTCTTCAGCTTCTCATCGGCGCGCGCCGCTTCGGGTACGTGCGATAGAGCGCGGTCGAGGTGGTCGCGAACGCTGAGCATATCGCGGGCGAAACCGGTGACGGCGTATGTCGACGCCTGCTGCTTTTCGGCCTCGAGCCGACGGCGGACGTTCTGCGTGTCGGCGGCGGCGTAAAGCGCCTTGTTCTTCGCTTCCTCCAGCTGGCGCTCGAGTTCCGCCACGCGATCATGCTCGGCCAGTTCGGGGGCGTCGGCGGCGGTCTCTTCGCGGATCGCTTCGGCGTCGTCGTGCAAATTCTTGTCGTCGATCATTTCATATATCTCGTCAGGGCTTGGGCTGTGAAATCCACCATGGGGACGACCCGCGCATAGTTCAATCGCGTCGGGCCGATAACCCCGACCACGCCGACTACGCGACCGTCGCTTCCACGATAGGGGGCAGCGATGACCGAGGAGCCCGACAAAGCGAACATCCGGTTCTCGCTGCCGATGAAAATTCGGCACCCCTGCCCTTCACGCGCGGCGTCGAGCAGGCGGGCGATTTCCTGCCGGTCCTCCAACTCATCGAGAAGTCGGCGAACGCGTTCCAAGTCGGCGGCGGTCGCCTCGTCGATCAGATTGGCCTGACCGCGAACGATCAGCACCGGGCGCTGCGCCTGGTCCTCGCTCCAGTCCGCAAGGCCTTTCGCGACCAGTTCGGCTGCAACGATGTCGACCGCTTCACGCCGTTCGGCCATTTCGGTTCGCAGCCGTGCTTCCGCTTCGGGCAGCGTCAGCCCCGACAGCCGAGCGGTGACGTAATTGGCCACTTCGGACAGACCAATAGCGCTGGCGCCAGGCGGCAGTGGCACGACGCGGTTCTCGACGCTGCCGTCGACACCGACCAACACGGCGAGAGCGCGCGAAGCGTCGAGCGGAACGAAACTCAGTTGCTTCAGCCGGATCTCCGCCTTGGGCGCGAGCACCACACCGGCGCAGGCCGACAGGCCCGACAGCGTGGCCGTCGCCGCCGCCAAGGCCTCCTCGACGGGTCGGTCGGTCAGTTGCGCTTCGATTGCCGCCCTTTCGCGTGCCGGCGGAAGACCGCCGTGCATGATCCCGTCGACGAACAGGCGAAGCCCGGTCTCGGTCGGAATTCGTCCCGCGGACGTATGCGGATGGCTCAGCAGGCCGCGCTCCTCCAGCGCCTGCATCACCCCGCGGATCGACGCGGGCGACAGGCTCAGCGACTGGCTGATCGTCTTCGACCCGACCGGCTGACCGCGATCGAGGTAGGCCTCGACCACCAGCCGGAAGATGTCGCGCATGCGGTTGGAAAGATCGCCGATCGGCTCGCTCATGCTGGCCCATGTAGGGGTCGCGGTTGGAAAACGGAACCGCCGGGCCTAAGGCGCTGCCAACCAACATTTCACGGAGAATGATATGCGCCCCAGCGGCCGCACCCCCGACCAGATGCGCGACCTGACATTCGAGCCAGGCTTCACCAAGCATGCCGAAGGCGCCTGCCTCGTCAGCTTTGGCGATACACGCGTGCTGGTCACTGCCAGCGTCGAGGAAAAGGTGCCGCCATTCCTTCGCGGCAAGGGTTCCGGCTGGGTGACCGCTGAATATGGGATGCTGCCCCGCGCCACCCACACTCGCGGAAATCGTGAAGCCGCCAAGGGCAAGCAATCGGGCCGGACCCAGGAAATCCAGCGTCTGATCGGGCGCAGCCTCCGCGCGGTCGTTGATCTGAAGGCGCTTGGGGAGCGGCAGATCGTGATCGATTGCGACGTCATCCAGGCGGACGGCGGGACCCGCACGGCGTCCATCTCGGGCGCCTGGGTGGCGCTTCGCATCGCGATCGACAAGCTGATGGCATCGGGCGCGCTTGCGACCGACCCGATCACCACGCAGGTCGCGGCGGTGTCTTGCGGCATCCATGACGGCACGCCAGTTCTCGACTTGGATTATATCGAGGACAGCAATGCGCATTCGGACGGCAATTTCGTGCTGACCGGCGACGGCAACATCGTCGAGGCGCAATTGACCGCCGAGGGTGCGACCTTCGACGAGGAAGCATTGCTCCGCCTGCTCCGCCTTGCCAAGATCGGCTGCAAGGACATCTTCGCGGCCCAGCTGAAAGCGACCGGCCGGTGAAGGCAATCGGGCCCAAGCTGGTCATCGCGACCCATAACGCAGGCAAGCTTCGCGAGATTCGCGACCTGCTCGCGCCGCACGGGATCGAATGCGTCGGCGCGGCCGAGCTCGACCTGCCCGAGCCCGAGGAAACCGGCGTCACGTTCGTCGACAATGCCGAGCTGAAGGCTCGCTCATCCGCCGATCTGACGGGGCTTCCCGCGCTCGCTGACGACAGCGGCCTCAGTGTCGATGCACTCCACGGACGCCCCGGTATTCATTCGGCGCGTTGGGCCGAGGACGAGGCGGGCAATCGCGACTTTGGGCGCGCGATGGAGCGGGTGTGGAACGAGGTCGAGGCCGAAGGACCCGACGCTGGCCATGACGCGCATTTCGTCTGCGCGCTCTCGCTCGCCTGGCCCGATGGGACGGTCGAAAGCTTCGAAGGCAAGGTGCACGGCACGCTGGTCTGGCCGCCGCGTGGCACCAATGGCTTCGGCTATGACGCGATGTTCGTCGCGGCCGGCATGTACCGGACCTTCGGCGAGATCGACCCCGCCGAGAAGCACCGCATCAGCCACCGCGCCGATGCCTTTGCCAAGCTGGTCGACGCGATCGACTAGGGCAGCTGGATTCCGGGCATGTTCCCGCGCGGCGAGTAGCGGCAGACGAGAAAGTCGTCGGTCGCGTTCGCCGCGGTCCCGCATCCTACCCGCGTCGTCGTCGGCCAGATGACCTGCTTGTAATGGCCGACGTCGCTCCATTTGCCCGTTCGACTGACGTTGGGGAAGGCGCCCGCGCGGAAGTCGCGGCGTTCGTTGATCATCTGCCCGATCATCGTCGCGTAGGAAAAGCCGGTGCGCGTCCCCATCCAGATATTCTCACCCTGCAGCCGTCGCCGTTCGGGACGCGGGTCATGGCGGAACACCCGGGTGCGCGCCATCTCGGCGGCATAAACGGTCGCATCGGCCGCAAGCGCCGGATCCCACACCAGGGCCGCCGCCCCGACCGCAGACCGTGCGTCGTTGTGTGCTTTCATCATCGTGGCCTTCAGCAAGGCCGCTCCACGCGGCTGGGGCCGTCGGTCGACCCAGGGCATGTCGATGCGATGCGGAGGGGCCGCGACGCTGGCGGCTGGAAGGATGACGGCCATCGCCGTAAGGAGCTTCGCGATCATGGCCACCACCGCTACCCTTGCCCGCCTTAACGCGGGCCAAACGCAAGCGCCCCCGCTCGCACTCTACGTTCACTGGCCGTTTTGCGTCTCGAAATGCCCCTATTGCGACTTTAACAGTCACGTTCGTGAGTCCGTCGACCAGCAACATTGGCGCGACGCCCTGTTGAGGGACCTTGCTCACGAAGCGGCGCTGCTCCCCGGTCATCGCCTGACTTCGATCTTTTTCGGCGGCGGCACTCCCTCGCTGATGCCGCCGGCCACGGTGGAAGCAGTGATCAGCGCAGCGCGAGGATATTGGCCCGCCGACGACGATATCGAGATCACGCTGGAGGCAAATCCGAACAGCGCCGAGGCCGAACGGTTCGCCGATCTGGCGCGAGCGGGCGTGAACCGGATCAGCCTTGGCCTTCAGAGCTTTGATGACGCCAGCCTCGCGTTCCTCGGTCGCGCCCATTCCGCTTCGGAGGGGCAGCGCGCTCTTGAGGCTGCCCAGTCAGCGGTCAACCGTGTCAGCTTCGACCTCATCTATGCGCTCCCCGGTGACGATGAGCGTCGCTGGTCGGCGGCGCTCGAACGCGCGCTCGCGCTCGGGACCGAGCATCTTTCGCTCTACCAGCTGACGGTCGAGCCCGGCACGCGCTTTGCCTCGATGGTTGCGCGCCGAGAGTTCGATCCGCTCGATCCCGACCTTGGCGCGGACCTGTTCGATCTCACCCAGGATCGCACCGCCGCCGCCGGCCTGCCCGCCTACGAAATTTCGAACCACGCCCGTCCCGGACGTGAGAGCCGGCACAATCTCGCCTATTGGCGCTACCTCGATTACGCCGGCGTGGGTCCCGGTGCGCATGGGCGGCGATTGGGCCAGCGCACCGTGCGTCATCGCAAGCCGGAAAACTTCCTCTCCGCGATCGCGCGCAACGGGCACGGACTGAGCGAGGAGGCGATGCTGACTCCTAGCGAAGCGGCGGACGAAGCGCTTGTCATGGGCCTGCGTTTGGCCGAGGGCATCGACCCCGCTGCCCTCGCCAGACGCGTTGGTGTGAAGCGATTGGTGGACGAAGAAGCGGTGCAGGCCATGGTCACGCGCGGCTTGCTCGCGACCGATGGCCCCATCCTGCGGACGACCCGGACCGGGCGCCTGCTGCTCGATTCGGTACTCGCGCAGATCGCCGCCTAGAACGCCGCGGAGGCTGGCGACACCACGATCGACCCGTTCGCGGTTACCTGCCGAACCTCGAGCAAGCGCTCCGCGACGCCGTTACGACCGAAGCGAAACGACCCGTCGACGCCGCCGAAGCCGTCGCGTTCGATCAGCTTTCGCGCAGGGAACGGACGACCGATCGGCCAGTCGCGCGCGCTCCGCACCGCCAGGAGCACCGCGTCATATCCAAGGCTAGCCAGTCGGTACGGCGTCTTGCCGTAACGAGCGCGATAGCGAGTCGCCATTCGATCGAATTGCACATCGGGCGCGGCCGCAAACCAGGCACCGCGAAGCGCCGGCGTCCGCCCCAGCGTCTTGTCGTTGGCCCAAAGCTCGGTTCCGATCCGCCGCGGTCCGACCTTGACCGCTGCTCCGGCAGCGGCCGCGACCCTGCCCGCGTCGGCGATCAGGACCGCGTCGAATGCGCCGCGCGCGTTAAGGTTTCGCCCAGCAACGCCAGCGGCGGCGGGCGTGCGATTGAAATTCTCGATCGCGGCGACTGACCCACCGTGCCGCCGGACTGCGCCCAACAGCGCCTGCGCGGCGCGCTGCCCGTAAAGCCCGGTCGGCACCAGCGCGGCGAAGCGCGCCGACCCGCGTCCCCGCGCAAAGGCGACCGCGCGGTTGATCGACTGGTCGGGCGACAGGCCCATGACGAACACACCGTTGCCCGCCGCGCTGCTATCATTGGTGAAGGCGATCACGGGCACGTCGGCGCGCCGGGCGACCGGGGCGGCGGCGCGGACGTCCTCCGCCAGCAAGGGTCCAAGGATTAGCCGGTTGCCGTCGGCGATCGCTCTGTTCGCGGCCGCCGCCGCGCCGCCCGCCGCGGCGCTATCATAGACGCTGAGCCGAATGGTCTTGTCCCCCGTTTCGGCGAGCGCAAGCCGGGCAGCATTGGCGATCGAGGTTCCCACCGGACCATCGGACCCGCTGATCGGCACGATCACCGCGACGCCATTCTTCGGCGTCTCGCCCGGCGGAAGCGGCAGCACCGGACCGGGCAGCGGCCCGGACGGCGGTGGCGGTCCTTGACGACCCGTCTGGCACCCCGCCAGCGCCAATGCCGCTCCGGCAAGGCCAAGCAGGATCGCGCGGCGCGCTTGCGTGTTCGTCAGCGATGATGCCATGCGTTGGCCTGCCTTTATGAAATCGTCCTTGTCCCCCGGCCTCTACATCGTCGCCACGCCGATCGGCAATCTCGGCGACATCACCGCGCGCGCCGCCGACGTGCTGCGCGGCGTCGATCGCATCCTTGCCGAAGATAGGCGCGTGACTGCGAAGCTTCTCGCCCACCTTGGAGCCACCGCGCCGATGTCGGTCTATCACGACCATAGCGATGCCGCGCTTCGCGACCGCCTGGTGTCCGAAATGGCGGGCCAGTCGATTGCGCTCGTCAGCGATGCCGGAACCCCGCTAATCTCCGATCCCGGCTACAAGCTGGTGCGCGCCGCGCGGGAGGCAGGGATCGACGTCCACACCCTCCCCGGCGCCTGTGCCGCCGTCGCCGCGCTCACCTTGGCGGGCCTTCCGACCGATCGCTTTCTCTTCCTCGGCTTCCTGCCGGCCAAGGCCAAGGCGCGTAGCGACGCGATTGCCGACGTGGCGTCAATCCGTGCCAGCCTGGTGCTTTACGAAAGCGGCCCGCGCACCGCCGACGCGCTCGCAGCGCTTGCCGAGGGCCTCGGCGACCGCGATGCCGCGGTGGTCCGTGAAATCAGCAAGCTCCACGAGGAGACGGTGACGGGCACGCTCGGCGATCTTGCCCAGCGATTTGCATCGAGCCCGCCGCGGGGCGAGATCGTCATCGTCGTTGGTCCTCCCGCCGAGCGTGCCGCAGCCAGCGACGCCGACCTGGATGAGGCGCTCCGCGACGCTCTTGCCAGCATGACGCCGTCGCGGGCTGCGGCAGCGGTTTCGACGTCGCTCAATATTCCACGCAAGCGCGCTTACGCCCGCGCCCTCGAAATTGGGCAAGACGGCTGAGGCGACGGCTCGCCGAGGCTCGCGGTCGGCGTGCCGAGACCATCGCCGCATGGTGGCTGCGGCTTCATGGCTGGCGCATCGTGGCGCAGCGGGCGCGCGTGCCGGGCGGCGAAGTTGATCTGGTTGCACGGCGGGGACGGACGCTTGCCTTCGTCGAGGTCAAGCAACGGCAAAGCGAGGAGGCTTCTGCCATGTCGCTCGATCGTCATCGGCTGAGGCGGGTCGCGGTCGCCGCCGAGCGGCTGGCGCCCCGATATGCGAAGGCGGACGACACCATAAGGATCGACGCGCTGTTCATCGTCCCCGGTCGCCTGCCTCGCCACCTGACCAATGTCTGGCACGGGTGACAAATCCCGCCCCTTCTTTTAGGCGCCCGACATGAGCCTTCGTGTCGCCGTCCAGATGGATCCGCTCGAATCGATCGGCATTGCCGGCGATTCGACCTTCGCCCTCATGCTGTCGGCGCAAGCGCGCGGGCATCGCCTGTACCACTATCTGGCCGAGGACCTCGGCTATGAGGACGGCCGCGTCTCCGCGCTGGCCCGCGCGGTAACGGTGCAGGCGGTCCAGGGCAATCACTTCACCGCCGCCGAGCCGGCGGCCATCGATTTGGTCGACGACGTCGACGTGGTGCTGATGCGCCAAGATCCGCCGTTCGACATCGGCTACATCACTGCGACATACCTGCTCGAACGGATTGCGGACCAGACGCTGGTCGTGAACGATCCTCGCTCGGTCCGCGACGCGCCGGAGAAGCTGTTCGTCCTCGACTTCTCGCACTTCATGCCGCCGACGCTGATCACGCGATCGCTGTCCGATCTTAAGGTCTTCCACGCCAAGCATGGCGAGATCGTCCTCAAGCCGTTGCATGGCAATGCCGGCGCCGCCGTCTTTCGGATCGGGCGCGACGGACAGAATCTCGCCGCGCTTGCCGAACTGTTCGGGCAGGTTTGGCGCGAACCCTACATTGCGCAGGCCTTCCTTCCGGCCGTGGCCGAGGGAGACAAGCGCATCGTCCTCGTCGACGGCGAGGTTGCCGGCGCAATCAATCGCAAACCAGGTGCGGGCGAAATCCGCTCCAACCTGGCCGCTGGCGGTACCGCCCACGCGACCCAGCTCAGCGATCGCGAGCGCGAAATCTGCGATGCGCTGGGGCCGGAGTTGAAGGCGCGCGGCCTGCTGTTCGTCGGCATCGACGTGATCGGCGGACACCTCACCGAAATCAACGTCACCTCGCCCACCGGGATCGTCGCGATCGACCAATTCGATGGGAGCGATACGCCGGGCATGATCTGGGACGCGATCGAACGAAAAGTCGCGTCGCGATGACCAACTGGATCGTCGATCTGATCGACAAGACCGGATATCTCGGCATTGCCTTCCTGATGTTCCTGGAAACGGTCTTCCCGCCGATTCCGTCCGAAATCATCATGTCGATCGCGGGCGTGGCGGCGGGCCAGGGCAAGCTTCATTATGGGCTGGTTGTCGCCGCGGGCACCGCCGGCGCGATGCTGGGCAATATCCTTTGGTATCTCGCCGCGCGCGCACTCGGCATCCAGCGGCTCGAACCGATCATTCGTCGCTGGGGTCGGTGGATTACGATGAACTGGGCCGAGGTGAAGCGCGCCGAACGCTGGTTTGCCGACCATGGCACCTTTTTCGTCTTTATCGGCCGACTGCTGCCTACGGTGCGCAGCCTCGTCTCGATTCCGGCAGGCCTGCTCAAGATGCGATTCAAGAATTTCCTGTGGGCCTCGACGCTCGGCACTGCAGGGTGGACCGCCCTCCTGGCGGCGGCGGGATATAAGCTCGGCGAGGAATATGCCGATATCGACAAGCTGCTTGGTCCGGCCTCCAGCGCAATCCTCGGTGCGCTCGTGCTGGGCTACATCTACCGCGTGTGGACCCATCGCGACATGCCGGTCGACGCCGACGACGGCGAAAACAAGAATTCCTGAACTCAGGCGCGCGGATGCGCGTGACGGTAGACGTCGAGCAAGCGCCCCGCATCAACCTCGGTGTAGATCTGGGTTGACGACAGGCTGGCATGCCCCAGCAATTCCTGAAGCGACCGCAAGTCAGCGCCGCGCGCAAGCAGGTGAGTCGCGAAGCTATGGCGAAGGGCGTGCGGTGTCACGCTGTCGGGAAGCCCCAACCGCGAGCGCGCCCCACGCACCGCGCGGCGAACCAGATCGGCGTTGAGCGGCCCGCCCTTCGCCCCAACGAACATCGGCGTATCGCCAGACAGCGGATAGGGACATAGCGCAGCATAGCCCTGAATCGCATCGCGCACCGCGGGGACGAGCGGGACGATCCGCGTCTTCGATCGCTTGCCAGTCACTCGCATCGCTTGGCCGAGCGGAAGCACGCGCGCGGTAAGGCTCATGGCTTCGGAAACGCGAAGACCAGCACCGTAGAGCAAGAGCAGAATCGCGGTGTCGCGGGCCGCAAGCCAATCATTCGGCGCCCCTGCCCCCGCCTCTTCGGCAAGGGCGACGGCGTCTTCCGGCGATGCAGGGCGCGGCAAGGTCCTCGGTCGCTTCGGTGCTCGCGTTCTTGGCAGTTGCGGTTCGTTGCCGGCATCTTCGGCGGCGAAGGTCAGGAAGGCGCGCACTGCCGACATCTCACGCGCAGCCGACGAGGCGCCCAGCCCGCTTTGGCGTCGGTCGGCCAAAAAGGCGCGAAGGTCGACCGCCGCAACGTTGAGCAGCGAGAAACGCCCGATCTCTTCGCCGCGATACTCGCCGAGAAACTGGATGAAGCGATGCGCGGTGGCGACATAGGCGCGCACGGTATGGGGGCTGCGGCGGCGATCGTGCGCCAGATAGCCGTCCCAGCGCTGGGCCAGTGCCCGCGCGGGGTGTTCCGACAAGGTTAGCGGTCGATCAGCCACCGACGCAGCATAGCGCCAAGACTGTCGGCAAGGAATCCCAGCAATTGCGCGCCGTGACGCGCGTCGAGCGACGCTGCATCGCGCTGTCCGAGCATCAGCAATCCATAAGGAAGCGGCGCTTCGGCCGCCATTTGAAGCAGCGCTTCGGAACGGATGCCATCTGCCGCGGCGCCGAACAGCGCATGGCCGCGCGTAACAGTGCGCATTGTAATCGGTTCGAGGCTGGCGATCGCGCGATCGACGATCCGCGCTTCGATATGCTCGATCCCGCCGCCGTGGACTCGAAAGCCCTGCCCGTCCGCAACGATGGCCATCCCGACCGAGTCGAGCCCCAGCATCCGCGGCCATTGCGACGTGACCACGTCGAACAGTTCGTCGAGGTCGTCGGCATCCATCAACGACAGCACCGCAGCGTGAATCGCGGCCGTCGCGCCCGAATGGCCGCGCGCGAAGGCGATCAGATCTTCGTTCGCGCTTTCGGCGGCACCCAGGCGATCGCGCAGCGACGCGACGGCCCGTTCCTCGAATGAAATCAACTGTCCCATGCCGCGCAGCCTAGCGCGACACGGTTAATAATCCGCCCTCAGCCGATCTTCTGCCCGGTCGCTTCCCAATCCTTCAGGAAGGCGGCGATGCCATTGTCCGTCAGCGGGTGCTTGAACATCTGCTTGATGATCGCGGGTGGCGCGGTCATCACGTCGGCACCCAGCTTGGCCGAGTCATGGACGTGAATCGGGCTGCGGACGCTGGCGACCAGAATCTGCGTCGCGAAATCGTAATTGTCGTAGATGATCCGGATGTCGGAAATCAGCTCCATGCCCGGATAGCCGATATCGTCGTGACGTCCGACGAACGGAGAAATGAAAGTCGCACCCGACTTCGCCGCCAGCAGCGCCTGATTGGCCGAGAAGCAAAGCGTCACGTTGACCATCGTGCCGTCGTCGCTCAGCGCCTTGCAGGTCTTGAGGCCATCGACCGTTAGCGGCACCTTGATCGCGATGTTGTCGGCCAGCCGGCGGAGAGTCTCTGCCTCGCGCATCATTCCGTCATGGTCGAGTGCAACGACCTCGGCCGAAATCGGACCCGGGCAGATGCCGGCAATTTCCTTGACGACTTCGATGAAGTCGCGGCCCGACTTCTTGATCAGCGACGGGTTGGTAGTTACCCCGTCGAGCAGGCCGATGTCGGCCAATTCCTTGATGTCAGCAATCTCGGCGGTGTCGGCAAAGAATTTCATGGCAATCGGCCCCTGCGGTTTGCGTCACATTTGCTCCCCCCTAGCCGCCCGGTGCATCAAGGTCACCCGATTCGGGATGGTGGAGAGCAGGCGATGAGCGAGAATATCCTGATCGAGCGACGCGGCGCGCAACTGGCGCTGACCCTGACACGACCCGAACGGCGCAACGCAATCACCGTCGCCATGTATGCGGCGCTGGCCGACGCGATCGAAAGCGCGGCGACCGATCCGACCATCCGACTGGTCACGCTCGAGGGTCAGGGCGAGGACTTCACCGCGGGCAACGACCTTGGCGATTTCCTGAAGGAAATGCCGGCTCCGGGTACCGATGCGGACATTCCGGTGTGGCGGTTGCTTCGAGCGCTCGCGGCGAATGAAGTGCCATTGGTGGCGGCGGTCCACGGCAATGCCGTCGGCATCGGGACGACTCTGCTTTTTCACTGCGACCTCGTCCTTGCCGAGGAAGGCAGTCGCTTCGTGATGCCGTTCGTCGATCTGGGACTCGTACCTGAGGCCGCGAGCTCACTGTTGATGCCGCGACTGTCGGGTCGGCGCCGCGCCGCGCGATACCTGCTGCTTGGCGAACCGTTCGGCGCGCAGGAGGCGGTCGACATGGGACTTGCCAGTCACGCGGTGCCCAAGGGCGAACTTAAGGCGCGGCTCGATGCCGTGGTCGCCTCGATGCTCGCCAAGCCTGCCGAGGCACTGCGGCAGACGCAGGCCCTGCTACGCCGCGAGGATCGCGCCGAGGTGCTGGAGCGGATGGAAATGGAAAATGGTCACTTCAGCGAGCGATTGTCGAGCGACGAAGTGAAGCAGGCGATCGCCAACTTCTTTGCCGCGCGCGCCGCGCGTTAGGACGCGACCCACACCCGCTTGGTACGGCTGACGCTGATTGTCGGCCCGGGTACGAAGATCAGGTCGGTCGGCTGCGTGTAGGTCACCTGCAGATCGAGGTATCCGGTCCCAACGACGGGATCGGTAACACGGAAGGTGCCAGGGCGGATCCCGAACACCTTGGCTTCGATCAGCGTTTTCACGTCCGCCGTCGGCGGCTTTGGATACAAGGTTGCATAACGCGCGCCTTCACCAAGCGCGTGTTGCATACCCGACATCGCGCGGAACATCAGGCCAAACTGAAAGATCGCCCAGACCATCATCAAGAAAATGGGCAATGCAAATGCGAGTTCGATTGCGGTGGCACCCCGGGGATCGCGGAGAAGACGGGAAAGGCGCATCATTGTGTCCTCAATCCCGACGTAGAACTCAGGTGGTAGGTCCCGTCGGCATTGATGCCGAGAAACTTCACCGGAAACATCGGAGTATATTTATCGTTCGCCGTCACAAGCAGGTATCGCGATTCCCGTTCGGTTGCCGCGCATTCAGAGGAATATAGGGCCTGCTTCACCTCGTTGCATTCCAACTGGTAGGTCACTGTTACTGCGCTCGTGTCGATCCCGGCTTGCGCTGCAGCTTCGCCCTTGATGACGTCCTCTGCAGTTGCTTCCAGCGTAGTCTGCATGACTTTTTCGACGGCACGCTGCGTGGCCTGTTCAAGGGCCAACTTGCGTCCGAATGCGTTGCTCAGGTCCACGACGCCGACGATCATGGTGGCAAGGACGGGGGCCATGATGGCGAGTTCAATGGTCGCCACCCCGCGCCGATCGTTCCGCAGGGATGAGAGGAAACGCTTCATTACCCGACCAGCCGAATGCGCTGGCCACCTTGGATGGGCGGAGGACCATTGGCGCCGCATTCTGTGCTCAACTTGAACTTCGAGTTTCCGCTGAACGAGACGCGTTTGCCAATCACTTGCATGCACGAACCGGTCGTGCCCCCGCCACCGTTGTACTTCAGCGATCGACCCGGAGTGTAGATCGCTCCTGTGATCGATGCGTCACTGTTGCCGTTCACGAAATTCTGCGCCGTCGAGTATTGGTTGTCGTCGGTCGCTCGGCGATCCTGATAGAACGCTACGCCCTTGTAAGTGCCCGACGATGGAGCAGAGACGCTGACCTCGCCGCCATTCATCCTGAAGTTTCCAGTCGCAGCCGGATTGGACATGTTCGACAGAATGATGGTGCAGCTCGTGCAGATCAGCTTCGTCCCTGAGTCGTGCATCGTCAGATCGCCGCCGTTGACGACGTATGTTCCGCTGCCGAGGGTAAGCTTGCCTTTAATATCGAGGCCGCCGGTGATGCAGGTGACTTTGCCGGCGTCATCCCAACCGCTTCCCGACCTATCAATAGGATAATCCTGTTGTTTGTCGGAGATCGTAATCGTTTTGTCGCAGGTCGACGGAGTGGGTAACGCGGCAAGAGGATCGTCGATTGCTGGCGTCGCGGGCTCGTAGCTGCCGACCTGCCATTTATCCGATTTCGAACCCTGTACGCCGCCTGCGGCCATTAGCTTATTGGCTGTGAACGTCGAGCCATTTCCGACGTTTGTTGCGGCCTGATTTGGGTGAGTGGAATTCGACATACCAGAGCATTTGTCGAGATTGACGCTGGTGCTGCCGCCAATTTCAAGCGCCGTTACGTTGCGACGATCAAGCCCAAGCACGCACACTTCGGCGCTCGGAATCGCCGCGGCGGTAGCCCCGGCAATGATGTTGGGGGGCGATCGCATGAACATGGAACTGAAAGTCAGCTCGCGCTTCACCGCGAGTTGAACGTACACTTGCCGCTTCTTGTCGGTCGTGTCGGCCGGAAAGGTGATTTTAGGGTATCCGGTGATGAGATCGATGCCCGTGTGCTGGTTCAGCTCGAGATCGCGCGTGACGACGCCGCTGACGTTCGTCGTCTCGCCCGCTGCCCGCACGCGCTCATAGACCGCCGCCATCGCGGCCGAGTCCGCCGCGCGCTGCAACTGGCGCTTCCACAGGGCCCACTGGATCGTATCGGTCGCAAGGCCCGCCGATCCCACGACAAGCGGCAGCGTCACCGCACCGATCACCAGGATGTTCCCGCGATCGTCATTCCACAGCTTTTTGAGTGCCTTGAACATGGCTGAACCCCCGGTCGGTCGACTTTTCTGCGCCCGCTCTATCTCGGTCACGGTAAGCAAGTCGTTCCGCTCTATGGTTGACGGCTGGGTAACCATTCCCACCGCCTATCGGCTTGAAGCGGTGCGTCTTAGCCCTATAATACAGCTATGACCCCTTGCGCGGGTCCGGTGGGCCGTTCACCCTCGCGCAAAGGGCTTGAGAAGAAGGAACGAGTGACCATGGCCAGCGACGCGCCAATCGAAACGCCGACCGCCACCGCGACCCGCATCAAGCTGGAGCCGCCGGAGGCGCTGCAGCCGATCGCGGTGCACGAGGCCGCGGGGCTGGTCCCGCTGAAAGGCGAGGAAACCACCGAGCTCGACTCCAAGGTCGCCAAGTTCGTCGACGAACTGGCGGCGCTGGACGCCAACAGCCCCGAATTCGGCAAAAAGGTCGATCAGCTTACCGCGATGGGCCGCAAGGAAATCGCCGAGGCCGCCGGCGCGTCGAACCGCTTCCTCGACCGACCGGTCAAGGCGATCGACAGCGATACCGGCATTGGCGCCGACCTGACCGAGCTTCGCCGCACGGTCGAAAAGCTCGACCCGAAGGAAAACGGAAAGGCGATGAGCGGCCGCAAGTTCCTCGGCATCATTCCCTTCGGCAACAAGATCAACAACTACTTCGACCAGTATCGCAGCAGCCAGACACACATCTCGGCAATCCTCAGCCGCCTTGCCAATGGCAAGGACGAACTGCTGATGGACAATGCCGCGATCGACACCGAGCGGTCGGGCCTGTGGAAGACGATGCACCGGCTCGAGCAGATGATCCACATCTCCAAGAGCCTCGACAAGACGCTGGAAGACAAGGCGAACGAGCTCGATGCGACCGACCCGGCCAAGGCCAAAGCCATCCGCGAGACGGCGTTGTTCTACACGCGCCAGCGCACCACCGACCTACTGACGCAGATGGCGGTCACGGTGCAGGGCTACCTCGCGCTCGACCTCGTCAAGAAGAACAATGTCGAGCTGGTGAAGGGCGTCGACCGCGCCTCGACCACGACCGTGGCGGCGCTCCGTACCGCGGTGACGGTCGCGCAGGCGATGACCAACCAGCGGCTGGTGCTGGAGCAGGTCAGCGCGCTCAACACGACCACCGCCAACATGATCGACACCACCGGCGAGCTGCTCCGTACCCAGACCGGCGCGATCCACGAGCAGGCCGCGACCTCGACGATTCCGCTCGAAACGCTCCAGCGCGCGTTCCAGAACATCTACGAGACGATGGATCAGATCGACACTTTCAAGCTTCAGGCGCTCGCCAACATGAAGCAGACCGTCGACACGCTCGGCAGCGAAGTCGAGAAGTCCAAGGGCTACATCGCCCGCGCCGAAGGCGTGTCGCAGGGCCGGCTTGAGAATGCGACCTCGCCGTTCACGCCGATCGACAAGAAATGAGCACCGAGCGCTTCGACATGGTCCTCGCGCGGGCCGATCGGGTGATGGCGCAGGTCGACCAGCGCAAGGGGCCGGTGCGATCGGCCGCGCTGCGTGAGCGTGACCGCATGTTCGGTCGGTTCGGCCGTGCGCTGACCCGGGCGACCTTGCTTGTGCTCGCCGTGTCGATCGCAACGATCGTGATTGGATTGTTCGTTCCGATCGGAATGATTGGCTTCCTCGCCGCGGTCAGCCTGGCGATGGCGCTTGCGGTGGTCACGTTGATCGGCGGGATCGACCGCATCAAGGCGCCGTCGATTTCGACCGAGCTTCCGAACGACGAGATGGTTCAGCAGTTCGACAGCTACATCTATCGCACCCGCAAGGCGCTCCCCGCGCCCGCGCAGGCGCAGATCGACCAACTGTCCGCAGCGCTGCCGCCCTTGCGCGAAACGCTGGCGCGGGTCGATCAGATGGATCCCAATGCGCAGGACGCACGGCGGCTGATGTCGACCCACCTTCCCGGCCTCATCGACCGCTATCTCCACGTACCCGCCGCCTATCGCGGCGACGCCGATGGCGAAGGCGTCAGCGTCGATCAGCGCCTGATCGACGCGCTAGCCGCCGGCCGGCAGGCGCTCGGAGATATTTCGGAAAAGCTGGCCCGGGCAGACTTGGCCGCGTTCGAAACGCAAGGCCGCTTCATCCAGTCGCGCTACAAGGAAGAAAAGCTGGACTAGCCGACGACACCGGCGGCGCGCAGCCGCTCGAGTTCGTCGTTCCCGAGCCATTCACGCAGCAAGTCGCCATGCTCGCCAAGCGCGGGCGGCGGCAGAGGCGCGTCCTGACGTTCGCCGTCGATGCGGATCGGGGAGCCGACCATCGGCACTTCGCCGAGCGCGCCGCCACCCGCGGTGACTCGGACGCCGCGATGACGCGCCTGTGGGTCGGACAGCGCCCGCCTGACACCGTTGATCGGCCCGGCGGGAATTCCGGCCGTTTCGAGCTTTTCGAGCCAATGGGCCGCAGGATGCTCGGCCATAATCGCCTCGATCATCGGCACTAGTCGATCGCGCGAGGCAACCCGTGCGGCGTTGGTTGAATAGGCCGCGTCGCTCGCCCACTCGGCATGACCGAGAATGTCCGCGAACCGCGCAAACTGGCGATCGTTGCCGACGGCGACGACCACCGCCTGATCGGACGCGTCGAACGGCTGATACGGCACGATGTTGGGATGCCCCGCCCCTTGCCGGCCAGGGTCGCGCCCGCTGACGAGCGCATTGGACGCCTGGTTGGCAAGCATGGCGAGTTGGGTGTCGAACAGCGCCATGTCGATGGTCGCGCCCTTCCCGGTCCGCGCACGCCCGACTAAAGCCGCCATGATCGCATTGGCGGTGTACATGCCGGTGAACAGGTCGGCGACCGCGACTCCGGTCCGCATCGGGCCGCCGCCGGGCACGCCGTCGGTTTGGCCAGTCAGGCTCATCAGTCCGCCCATCGCCTGGATGATATAGTCGTACCCTGCGCGCTGAGCGTACGGCCCGTCCTGCCCGAATCCGGTGATCGAAGCGTAGATCAGACGCGGGTTGGCGGCGCGCAGAGAAGCTGCGTCGAGCCCGAATTTGGCGAGCCCGCCGACCTTGAAGTTTTCGACCAGCACGTCGCAGCTTTCTGCCATCCGGCGCACCAGCGCAGCCCCGTCCGGCGACGAAAAGTCGATCGCGACCGAGCGCTTCCCGCGATTGGCCGCGAGGAAATAAGCGGCAACCTTTTCGCCGTCATGCTCGTGCCACGGCGGACCCCAGTGGCGGGTATCGTCGCCCGCGCCCGGCTGCTCGACCTTGATGACCTCCGCGCCCAGATCGGCGAGTGTCTGCGTCGCCCACGGCCCCGCGAGGACGCGGCTGAGGTCGAGGACGCGGATGCCGTCGAGCGGCTTCACGCGCGCCGTTTCCACAGGCGCGGCCTGACATCGGCCAGTACGGCCTGCGCGGCGTTATGCCCCGGCGCACCGGTCACCCCGCCGCCCGGATGCGCGCCCGATCCGCACAGGTACAGGCCCGGAAGCGGCATCCGATAGTCCGCCGCGCCGATCATCGGGCGGGCGCTGAACAATTGGTCCGACCCCATCTTGCCGTGGAAGATGTCGCCGCCAATCAGCCCGAAGCGACGTTCCAAATCGAGCGGCGAATGGATCTGGCGCGCGATCACCGACTTGGCGAAGCCGGGTGCCTGTTCGTCGACCGTGGCGATGATTGCGTCGGCCGCCTCCTCGCGCTCGTCGTCCCAGCGGCGACCGTCGGGCAGCGCATAACGGAAATGCTGGCAGAACAGCGACGCGACATGCTTGCCCTTGGGCGCTAATCCCGGATCGAGCGTCGACGGGATCAGCATCTCGACCACCGGCTTGGTCGTCCAGCCATGCAGCGCCGCCTCGGCGTAGGCCCGGTGCATATAGTCCATCGACGGCGCGATGATGATCCCCGCCGTGAGGTGGTCGCCCCGGCCGGGAAGCGCGGTGAAGTTGGGCAGCTTGTCGAGCGCAACGTTCATGCGGAAGGTCGCGCTTTCGCAGCCCCAGTGCGCGAAATGCTCTTCGACCGGGCGCGCCGCCGCGCCCTTCGGGACCAGGCGATCGAACAGCAGCTTGGGATTGACGTTGGCGACGACCGTTCCCGCGCGCCACGCCTTGCCCTGCACGACGACGCCCGCGGCGCGGCCCTTGTCGACGATCACTTCACCGACCGGGGCGTTGAGGACGATGTCGACTCCCGCCTCGCGGCACGCGCGCGCCATCGCTTGCGTGATCGACCCCATCCCGCCGATCGCATGGCCCCACGCGCCGGGCACGCCGGCGGCTTCGCCGAACAGGTGGTGCAGCAGCACATAGGCCGTCCCCGGCGTGTAGGGCGACGCGAAGTTGCCGACGATCCCGTCGAAGGCGAATAGCGACTTGGTCAGATCGCCTTCGAAGAAACGATCGAGGATGTCGCCCGCGCTCTTCGTCGCGAACTCGTGGACGATCCGAACTTCGTCGCGCGACAGGCCGACGAGATCTCGGCCAAGGCTGGCAAGCGCAGCCAGGCCCTTGATCCCGCCCCCCGACTGGGGCGGCGCGCGCAGGATCCACTTGCGAATGAGCGGGACGACCGTTTCCAACTCGGCGCTGTAGCGATCGTAGGCCGCACCGTCGGCGGGAACGTGCCGAGCAATTTCCGACCGCGTCAGTCCGCCGCGTCCCGACAGCAGGTAACTGCGCTTCGGACCGGGCAGGAAATTGTCGATCTTGCGTAACACGACCTGGAGCCCGTGCCGCTCCAGCTTCATGTCGCGGATGACCTTGGGCTGCAGCAGCGACACGGTGTAGCTGGCGGCCGAATTGCGAAAGCCGGGATGGAATTCATCGGTGACCGCCGCCCCGCCGACCTTTTCCGCCGCCTCGAGGATCGCGACCTTCAGGCCCTTCTTGGCCAGGTAATAGGCGCACGTCAGGCCGTTGTGCCCACCGCCGATGATCAGCACGTCGTGCATCAGCGCATCAGCACCAGTTCTTCGGCCATCGTCGGGTGAAGCGCGACCGTGTTGTCGAAGTCCTGCTTCTTCAGTCCAGCCTTCACTGCGATCGCCGCGGACTGCAGGATTTCCGGCGCATCGGGACCGATCATGTGAATGCCGACGATCCGGTCGGTCGCTGAATCGACGATCAACTTGTAGAGCGAGCGCTCGTTGCGGCCGGCAAGGACGTTCTTCATCGCCCTGAAATCGCTCGTGAACGTGCGGATCTGCCCATATTTGCTGCGCGCTTCGCTCTCGGTCAGGCCGACGCCGGCGATAGGCGGGTGGGAGAAGACCGCATTCGGCACGCAGCCATGATCGACCGTCCACGGATTGTTGCCGAACTGTGAGTCCGCGAAGGCATGGCCCTCGCGGATGGCGACCGGGGTCAGTTGGATGCGATCGGTCACGTCGCCGACCGCAAAGATGCTCGGAATGCTGGTGCGGCTCTCGTCGTCGACTTCGATCTGGCCGCGCTGGCCGGTCCTCACCCCGACCTGCTCGAGCCCGAGCCCTTCGATATTGGGCACCCGCCCCGTGGCAAACATGATCTGGTCCGCGACCAGATCGTCACATCCGTCCATCCGCGCCAGCAGCGTCCCATCCTCGCGCTTTTCGATCGCCGAAAAGGTCGAATTGAAGCGGAACTCGATCCCTTTGGTCATCGAGATCTGCAGCAGGCGATCGCGCATCTGTTCGTCATAGCCGCGCAGGATCGTGTCGCCGCGATTGACGATCGTCACCTTCGACCCGAACTCGTTGAAAATGCCAGCGAATTCGTTGGCGATGTAGCCACCGCCGGCAATCACGATCCGCTTCGGCAATTGCTCGAGAAGGAAGACTTCGTTCGAGCTGATCGCATGCTCGATGCCCTCGATCTCGGGCATGAACGGCCTCGCGCCGCTGGCGATCAGGATTTTGCCCGCCGTGATCCTCCGGCCGCTCTCCAGCCGAACGCTGTTCGGACCATCGAGCACTGCGCGTTCGCAAATGACCTCGACCTTGTTGTTGCTCAGCGTCTCGCCATACAGGCCTTCGAGCCGCCCGACTTCCGCGGCAACGTTGTCGCGTAGCACGTTCCAGTCGAACCGCTTTTCCGGCACGTCCCAGCCGAACATCGCGGCATCGTTGAGGTCCTCGGCGAAGTGCGCGCCGTAGACGAGCAGCTTTTTCGGGACGCAGCCGCGGATGACGCAGGTGCCGCCGACGCGGAACTCCTCGGCCACCGCGACTTTCGCGCCATGGCTGGCCGCGATGCGCGACGCGCGGACCCCACCCGATCCGGCACCAATGACGAACAGGTCGACGTCGTAGCCGCTCACAGCCCGGCCCTTTCGATCAGATCGCGGGTCGACGCGTCTAGGCTCGCACGTCCGGTCTCGTCGTCGAGCTTCTTCGCCATTTCCTTGCCAAGCTCGACCCCGAACTGGTCGAACGGATTGATGCCCAGCATCACCGCGTTGGCAAAAGTGCGATGCTCGTAAAAGGACAGCAGTGCGCCGAGACTGCGCGGATCGAGCCGGGTCAACAGCACAGTCGCCGACGGACGGTTGCCTGCATAAGCGCGCGCGCCGTCCTCGTGGGCGCGGCCGGCCATGAGCGCCGCTCCCTGCGCGAAGCAATTGCCGAGCAGCAATTGGTGGTGGCGCGGATCGAGGCTGTCCTCATTTTCGATCACCGCAACGAACTCGACTGGGATCGCGGCCGTGCCTTGGTGGAGCAACTGGAACACCGCGTGCTGCGCGTCGGTCCCGACCCCGCCCCAGGTGACCGGTGCCGACGGACGGCCGAGCGGCTTGCCGTCGGCGTTCACCGATTTGCCGTTCGATTCCATCTCGAGTTGCTGGAGATAGTCGGGGAGCAGGCGCAACCGCTCGTCATAAGCCATCACCGCGCGGCTGCCCGCCTTGGCGATCTGCGTGGACAACAGGTCGCCGAATGCCGCCAGCAGCGCGACATTGTCGGCGCCGTCGGTCAGCCGAACATGGCGGTCCATTTCCGCCGCGCCCTCCAGCAGTTCCTCGAACGCGCCCCAGCCGAGCGCGAGCGCGATCGACAGGCCGACCGTCGACCACAAGCTGTAACGTCCGCCCACGCCTTCGTTGAAGGCCAGCACCCGCGTTTCGTCGATGCCATATTCGACGGCCTTCTCGGGCGCCGCGGTCACCGCGATCAATTGGCCGTACGGGTCGGCGACTCCGCCCTCGCGAAGCCATTCCATCGCGGCCTCGACGTTGGTCAGGGTTTCGATCGTGGTGAAGGTCTTGCTGACCGCGACGACCAGCGTGCTTGCCGGGTCGAGCCCGCCAACCGCTTCGTCGAACGCTTCGCCGTCGATGTTGGCAAGGACGCGCACGTCGAACCGGTCCGCGTCGCGACCGAGCGCGTCGATGATCAGGTCGGGCCCAAGCGCCGAACCGCCGATCCCGATATGCAGGATCGCGTCGATCTCGCCGAACGCCCCCGCCTCGATCGCGTCGACCAGGCTCCGCATCCGCCCATGCCGTTCCGCCGCCAGACGATTGTCCTCTGCCGACCCCTGCCCGCGCTCGGCAACGTGGGTGGCGGGACGCCCCTCGGTCGGATTGACCACCTCGCCCGCGAACAGGCGGTCGCGTGCGGCGCGATAGCCAGCGGCGTCGGCCAGTTGTTCGAACGCCTTGAGCACGTCACCGTCGAGTGGCGTCTTGGACCAGTCGAAGTGAATGTCGGCGACATCGCGCGAGTAAAGCGCCACCCGCTCAGCATCCTTCGCGAACAGGTCGATCAAGGGACGGGGCTGGAGCGCATCGACGGCCGCCCAGGCCGCATCATGGGGGAGAATCGTCATGTCCAGTCTCATAGTCGGACGCTCCCGATTTACCATCCCCGCTTGACCTTGGGCGCGCACACGCGAAGAAGCCCCGCCAATGGCCCTTCCCTTCTCCAAACGCCGCCCCGACACCGAACCCAGCGATGCCAAAAAGGAATCGCCCGGCAGTTTCCTTCGTTCGCTGGCGGTCATCGCGCTTCTGGCATGGCTGCTTCGAAGCCTGATCGTCGCGCCGTTCAGCATTCCGACCGGATCGATGCTTCCGACGATGATGATGGGCGACCACCTGTTCGTGTCGAAGTGGCCGTACGGCTATTCGAGCGCGAGCTTCCCCTGGCACGTTCCCTCGTTCGCGGGACGGGTGCTGGGATCGAACCCCGACCGCGGCGACGTCGCCGTGTTCGTCGGTCCGGAAGGCGCCGACGTCGTCAAGCGCGTGATTGGCCTTCCCGGCGACCTCATCGCGGTCGAAAAGGGCGTGCTGTCGATCAACGGCCGTCCGGTCCCTCGGCAGCGGATCGCCGACTATGCGATGCCCGTCAGCCCGAACAGCCCGTGCCGCGTGCAATATGCGCTCGAAGGTGCCACGCGCCGCGCGGCCGATGGTGGGACGCTCTGCCTGTACCCCGCCTATCGCGAAACGCTGCCCGAGGGCGTCAGCTATGTAACGCTCGATCAGGCGGACGGCCTGCCGGGCGACAATTTCGGACCGGTCGTCGTCCCTGAAGGCCATGTCTTCATGATGGGCGACAATCGAGACGACAGCGCCGACAGCCGCTTCTCGCCGAGCGGGCCGATCCCCGGCATGGGCTTCATCCCAATGGACCGCCTCGTCGGCCGCGCCGAGCGCGCCTATTGGTCGACCGACGGCAGCGCGAGCCTGATCAAGCCGTGGACCTGGTTCAGCGCCCTCCGCAGCGATCGCCTCGGCTACGACTATAATCCATGAGCCGCATCCCGCCCTTCGTCACCCAAGCTCTTAGCGGCGCGCCAACCGATGCGGCGCTGATCGAACGTGCGCTGACGCACGGAAGCCACGGCGGCGACACCTATGAGCGGCTGGAGTTTCTCGGCGACCGCGTTCTCGGCTTGGTCGTCGCTGCTTGGCTGTACGAGCGCTTCCCAAGCGAACCCGAAGGCAAGATGAGCCGCCGCTACAATGCGCTGGTCGCGCGCGAAACCTGCGCCGAGGTCGGCCGTGCGCTGGAAGTCTCGCCCTTCATCCGGCTCGGCAAACAGGCACGCGAAGACCATGCCAATCTCAGCGACAATGTCGTCGGCGACGTCGTCGAGGCTCTGCTCGGCGCGATCTTTCTGTTGGGCGGCCTCGCCAAGGCCGACGCGTTCATTCGCACCCACTGGGCGCCATTCCTCGACGGACAGGTGAAGGCGCCGGTTCATCCCAAGTCCGCGCTTCAGGAACGCGCCGCCGCGCGCAACCTCGGCGTTCCCGCCTATGAATTGGTCAGCCGCTTCGGCCCTCACCACGCCCCACGCTTCAAGGTGCAGGTGTCGCTAGGTCGGTATGGCAGCGCCGAAGCCGAAGGCGCATCGAAGCAGGAAGCCGAAACCGCGGCCGCCGCGGCTTTATTGGAGACATTGAAGTGACCCAACGATGCGGCCTCGTCGCCGTGCTCGGCGCGCCCAACGCCGGCAAGTCGACCCTCGTCAACGCGATCGTCGGCCAGAAGGTCGCGATTGTCAGCCCCAAGGCGCAGACCACCCGCGCCCGCCTGATGGGGATTGCCATCGAGGATGACGTGCAGATGCTGCTGGTCGATACGCCCGGCATCTTCACCCCCAACCGCCGCCTCGACCGCGCGATGGTGAAGGCCGCGTGGGAAGGCGCCGACGATGCCGACCGCGTCGTGCTGGTCATCGACGCCGCGGCCAAGGTCGGCCCGCGCGTCGAACAGGTGATCGAAGGAGTCGAGGCTCGCTCCGAGCCGCGCATCCTCGTGCTCAACAAGGTCGACATCGCCGACAAGGAAACGCTGCTGGTCCTCGCCGCGCGCCTTGCCGAGCGGCTGTCGCCCGAGCGTATTTTCATGATCTCCGCCTCGACCGGCGATGGCGTCGCCGACCTGAAGGCGCACCTCGCCGCGGCGATGCCCGAAAGCCCTTGGCACTTCCCCGAGGACCAGTTGACCGACGCCACCGACCGAATGGTGGCCGCGGAACTGACGCGCGAGCAACTCTACCTGCAGCTTCATGCCGAGGTGCCCTATTCGGCCGCAGTCGAGACCGAGAAATGGGAAGATCGCAAGGACGGCTCGGCGGTGATCCATCAGCAGATCCTGATCGAGCGCGACAGCCAGAAGGCGATCGTCGTCGGCAAGGGCGGCGCCCGGCTGAAGGCGATCGGCTCGGCAGCGCGCGAAGCGATCGGCGAGCATTTGGGCCGCAAGGTCCACCTGTTCCTGCACGTGAAGGTCAATCCGCGCTGGGACGAGGATCGCGGGCTCTACAAGGATATCGGGCTGGACTGGGCCGACTAACCGCTCGCCAGCAGTTCCGACACCCATTTCGGCACTTCGACGCTGGCCGGCCCGTATCGCCGCTCGTCGAAAAAGATGCTCCCCTGGCTGGGCTCCAAGTTGATTTCCAGCGTGTCGGCGCCACAATATTTGGCGGTCTGCACAAATCCCGCTGCGGGGTAGACCGCGCCCGACGTTCCGATCGACACGAACAGGTCGGCCTTCATGATCGCCTCGTCTATCCGCTCCATCTCGTAGGGCATCTCGCCGAACCAGACGATGTCGGGGCGGACCATGCCGACCGTCTCGCACGCTGGGCAGGTGGAATCTTCTCCCATCGCGCCGCTCCAGCCCGACCGCTCATTACAGCGCAGGCACCAGCCGCTGCGAAGCTCGCCATGCATGTGGAGCAGGCGGTTCGCCCCAGCGCGCTCGTGAAGGTCGTCGACGTTCTGCGTGACGATGAGGAGGTCGCCCTTCCACTCTGCATCCAGCTTGGCCAGGGCGATATGGGCCGCGTTGGGCTTCACCGTCTCCAGATTGGCGCGCCGAGCATCGTAGAAGCGATGCACCAGAGCGGGGTCGCGCACGAAGGCCTGGGGCGTTGCTACGTCCTCGATCCGATGATCTTCCCACAGGCCGTCGGCGGCGCGGAACGTGCGAATGCCGCTTTCCGCGGAAATGCCTGCGCCGGTCAGAATGACGATGTTGCGGATTTCGCGCATGACTCGGCGATAGCAAGCGCTTGGAACCATGTGATCGGATCACCATTTCCTTAATCAGGAGAATAAGATGGCCGGTGGATGGACGCGCGACGGCGCGGTGCAGGATCAGATTGACGACACTATCACCGACGCGGTGCTGTCCGCCCGCGCGGCATTGCTGGCCGGCGATGGAAGCGACGAATGCGACGATTGCGGGGAGGACATTCCCGCCGCACGTCGCAAGGCGCTGCCCTCGGCCCGCACCTGCATCGCCTGCCAGGCCAAGCGAGACGCCGCGCGGGTCGCGTCGGGCATCAATCGTCGGGGCAGCAAGGACAGCCAGCTGCGGTAATGATATTGACACTATTGTCAGCAACAAGCATGAAATGACCATGACGCCAGCCGCTTATCATCATCCGATCGGCATCGTCGCTGCCGACATCGACCATATGGGTCACGTCAACAATAGCGTGTACCTCAAATGGGTGCAGGAGGCGGTGATCCGCTATTGGGAGAGCCTTGCCCCGCCCGAGGCGGTCGCAAGGCACCTGTGGGTCGCGTTGAGCCACGAGATCAAATATCGCCGCCCGACCTTCCTCGACGATGTGGTCGTTGCCGACGTCGTCGCGCAAAAGGTCGAAGGCGCCAAGGCGCTGTTCACCACCGTCATCAAACGCGGCGAGACCGTGCTGGCGGAAGTAACCTCTAGCTGGTGCTGCCTCGATGCGGTCACCAAGCGTCCGGCGCGCCTCGCCCGCGATATCGCTGCACGGTTTATCGCCGACTAGTTGCAAGCCGGATCGCCGGGGTACAGGCTGGCGACCATGACTGATGCGACGATCAGGGTGGGGATTGGCGGGTGGAGCTACGCGCCCTGGCGCGGCGTCTTCTTTCCGCCGGGACTGCCTCAGCGGGCGGAACTTGAGTACGCCGCCAGCCGCTTCGGCGCGATCGAGATTAACGGCACCTTCTACTCACGTCAGGCACGCTCGACCTGGGAGAAGTGGGGCGAGGCCGCTCCCGATGGCTTTCAATTCGCGGTCAAGGGGTCGCGTTACTGCGTCACCCGTCCCGCCCTCGCCGACGCGGGCGAAGGGGTTGGCAATTTTTTGGCGCAGGGGGTGACCGCATTGGGCAATAAGCTCGGTCCGATCCTGTGGATGCTGGCCGCACGGCGGAAATTCGACGCCGACGACATCGCTGCTTTCTTCGCGCTCCTACCGCCAGAACACGAAAGCGTCCGCCTCCGCCACGTCATCGAACCGCGTCACGAAAGCTTCCGCGACGAGCGCTTCTTCGAGCTTGCTCGGCGTCATGACGTCGCAGTCGTTTTCGGGGACGATGACGAGTTTCCGTGCATCGACGCCGACACGGCAAGCTTCGCTTACGCTCGGCTCCAGCGGATGCAGGAGGAGGTCGCTACCGGATACGACGACGCAGCGCTCGACGCCTTCGCCGAGCGCGCCGGGCGCTGGGCCGCCGACGGCCGCGACTCCTACATCTTCATGATCAACGGTGCGAAGTTGCGTGCCCCTGCCGCTGCGACTTCGCTTCAGGAACGTCTGGGCATTGCGCCCGCCTGATCGCTGCGCCATCAGCTTTCCCATGCGCACCGACCAGCAACCCGTCCGCATTGCCCTGTTCGCACCAGAAGGCCGCATGGGCCGTGCGATCGCCGACGCCGCCGCGAGCGACGAGGGGGCGGAGATCGCGGGTGCTGTGGGCGACGTACTCGTCGACTTTTCCGCGCCCGACGCACTGCATCACAGCCTCGACCGCGCCCTGTCGGCGGGGGTTCCCATCCTGATCGGGACCACCGGCCTGACCGCCGACCACGACAATATGATCGACGAGGCCGCGCGGTCGATCGCGGTGTTGGTCGCCCCCAACACGTCGCTCGGCGTCGCGCTGCTCGCCGACCTGGTAGAGCGGGCGGCGGCCGTGCTTGGTCCGGACGAGTGGGACATCGAGATCGTCGAGGCGCATCATCGTCGCAAGGCCGATGCGCCGTCGGGCACCGCGCTACACCTGGGCACCGCCGCCGAGCGGGGCCGCGGCACGACCTTGCCAAGCGAACGTGGGCGCGACGGCACCGGGCTCGCGCGTCAGGCGGGAGCGCTTGGCTATTCCGCGGTCCGGGGAGGAACGGTCGCGGGCGATCACGAAGTGCTGTTTCTTGGCCCCGACGAGCGAGTGATCCTGTCGCACCGCGCCGAGAACCGCTCGATATTCGCGCGCGGCGCGGTCGCTGCTGCCAAATTCCTGCGCGGACGTGCTCCCGGCCGCTACACGATGCGCGACGTGCTCGACGCCAAGTGAAGCGCGCCGACGTCTTCGAATTCTATCGGCGGCTGGCGGAAGCGGACCCCTCGCCCCAGACCGAGCTTGAATATGTGAACCCCTACACGCTGCTCGTCGCGGTCGCGCTGTCGGCGCAGGCGACCGACGTCGGAGTGAACAAGGCGACCCGCGCGCTATTCGCGAAAGTGACGACGCCGCAGCAGATGCTCGACCTCGGCGAGGAGGGATTGAAGCAGCACATCAAGACGATCGGCCTGTTCAACACCAAAGCAAAGAACGTGATCGCCGCCGCGCGCATCCTCGTCGACCAGCATGGTGGAGAGGTGCCGCGCGAGCGCGACGCGCTCGAAATGCTTTCAGGCGTCGGCCGGAAGACCGCCAATGTCGTCCTCAACGTCGCGTTCGGTGAACCGACGATCGCGGTCGATACGCACATTTTCCGGGTCGGCAACCGTACCGGTCTGGCCAAGGGCAAGACGCCGCTCGCGGTCGAATTGAAGCTGGAAAAGGTGACGCCCGAACCTTTCATGGCTCATGCGCACCACTGGCTGATCCTGCACGGTCGCTACGTCTGCAAGGCGCGTACGCCCGAATGCTGGCGTTGCCCGGTGGTCGACCTGTGCGCCTATCGCCCGAAGACCCCGCCGCCCAAGAGCGCCCGCACGAGCTGACCGAATATTTCAGTAATATTGCAGTTCGATGAGAGGAAGGTTACGTTCCGTCCGATCAAACAGGGAGTCGGGCCATGGCACGTGCATTTCTTCTCGCCCCGCTGGCAGTGATGCTCGCCGTTCCACCCGCCGCGGCCCAGACGCCGGCCAAGGGCGAGGTAAACTATCCCCAAGGCTCGCTCGGTTATGATGCGCTCGTCAGCGGCAATTTGGAAGCGGCGGAACTTCAGCTTCGGACCAGCCAGATCGACCGCAGCGATCCAGCCCGCCTGATCAACCTTGGCCAGGTCTACGCAAAGACCGGGCGCTACGCCGAAGCCGAAAAGATGTTCGAGGCGGCAATGGCTGCACAGGATGTCGAACTGGTGCTCGCGTCGGGGCGTGTCATCGGATCGCGCGCCGCCGCCGACAAGGCACTGACGCGGATGAAGGCCGTCGTCGCCAGCCGTTAGGCCCAGCGTCGCTCAAACCGGGCACTAAGCCCGGTCAGCAGTTCATATTGCGACAGGCCCGTCGCCTCGGCGGCGGACGGCAGGTCGTAATCCATCTGCACCCAGTCGCCCTCGGCGAGGTTGGGCGCGTCACTGCAGTCGAGCGCGACGAGATCCATTGATACGCGACCAAGAAGCGGCAGCGCGGCATCGCCGACGCGTGCCGATCCCTTGCCGGCGAAGCAGCGCAGGTAGCCGTCGGCATAGCCGATGTTGACGATCGCCGCCTCGGTGGCGTCGCGAGCCCTCCATGTCGCGCCGTAGCCGATGGTTTCGCCCGCCGGCACCGTCCGGCGCTGGACCACCTGCGCTTCTGGCGTCGCGACTTGTTGGATCTGGCCCAGCGCTTCGTCGCGGGGAATGCCGCCGTAGAGCGCCAGCCCCGGACGCACGAGATCGAAGGCGTACTCCCGCCCAAGGCAGATGCCGGCGGAATTGGCGAGGCTGTAGCGCTTGGCGGGCACTGCAGCGGCGACCGCGCCGAACCGCTCCTTTTGCGCCCCGTTCATCGCGTTATCCTCATCGGCGCAGGCGAGGTGGCTCATCAGCGTTTCGATCGCCAAACCATCAAGCAAGGCGATCTCGTCGACGCGAACGCCGAGGCGGTTCATCCCGGTATCGACCATCACGTCGCAAGAGCGGTCCAAGGCCACCTCTTTCCATCGCGCCACTTGTTCGGGCGTGTTGAGCACCGGTCGGGCGTCCAAGGCGAGCGCCGCTGCGGCATCGTTCGGGCCGATGCCATGAAGCACACTCAGTCGTGCATCAGCCGGGAGCGGGCCTAATGCTTCTGCTTCCGCCCATGTGGAGACGAAAAAATCGCGGCAACCCGCCTCACCCAGATGCTTCACCACCTGGCGGGCGCCAAGGCCATAGCCGTCGGCCTTGACCGCCGCCCCTGTCGCTACCCCGCTGAACCGCGACAGCCACTTCCAGTTCGACTGAAGCGCGGCAATATCGAGGCGGAGACGAAGCGGACGATGCATGGCGTTCGCCCTAGTCGGCGGTGCCGTTCGCGTCGAGACTGGCCTTCGCGCGATCCCAGTCGCGTCCGTCGAACCGCTCGATCGCCAAGGCGACCGGTTGGTCGAGGCAATGGGCATTGACGCTCCACGCATCGGGATGGCTGCGCGGCTGGTAGAAGCTCTTCACCCCGCACACCGAGCAGAAGAGATGCTCGGCCGCGCCAGTCCCGAAGCGATAGCTGGTGAGCTTGTCTTCCCCGCGCTCCAGACTGAAATCACCATGTGGGACGATCAGGTGGAGAAAAGCGGTCATCGAGCAGACCGAGCAATTGCAATCGAGTGCCGGTACTGGGGGCGGCGGCAGGGCGGCGGTGAAACGAACCGCGCCACAGTGGCAACCGCCGCTCGCCTTCACTCGACCGTCACCGATTTCGCCAGGTTGCGCGGCTGGTCGACGTCGGTCCCCTTGGCCACCGCGACATGGTAAGCCAGGAGTTGCACCGGAACGGCATAGACCAGCGGCGCGATCAATGGGTGGACTTGCGGCATTTCGATAGTCGCCATGCAGCCTTCGCCCGCCGAGGCCAGCCCGGCGGCGTCGCTGATCAGGATGATCTTGCCGCCACGCGCGCGCACTTCCTGCATGTTGCTGACCGTTTTCTCGAACAGCGGTCCCGACGGAGCGAGAACGATCACCGGGACGAGGTCATCGATCAGCGCGATCGGGCCATGCTTCATCTCGCCTGCGGCGTAACCTTCGGCGTGGATGTAGCTGATCTCCTTCAACTTGAGCGCGCCTTCGAGCGCCATCGGATATTCCGGGCCGCGGCCAAGGTAGAGCACATCGCGCGCCGGGGCGACGAGGTGCGCCATCGCCGCGATCTCGTCGTCATGCTTCAACGCTTCGCTCATCGCCTCGGGCGCCTCGCGGAGATGCTCGACCAGTTCGCGTTCCTCGGCGGCGTCGATCCGGCCCTTGGCCCGCGCCAGATTGGCGGCAAGCGCGGCGAGGACCGCCAGCTGGCAAGTGAACGCCTTGGTGGAGGCGACTCCGATTTCGGGGCCGGCGTGGGTCGGAAGCAGCAGGTCGGCCTCGCGCGCCATCGAACTGGTCGGCACGTTGACGACAACCGCGATCGTCTGTCCTTCCTCGCGCGCATGGCGGAGCGCGGCCAGCGTGTCGGCCGTCTCGCCCGACTGACTGATGAACAACGCCAGACCGCCCGGCTCCAGCACCGGCTGGCGATAGCGGAATTCGCTGGCGACATCGATGTCGACCGGCACCCGCGCGAATTGTTCGAACCAATATTTGGCGACCATGCCGGCGTAGAAGCTGGTCCCGCAGGCAACGATCGTCACGCGATTGACCGCGCCGAGGTCGAAGTCGATGTCAGGCAGCGCGACGCGTCCTTCGAGCGTGCGGACATAGCTTTGCAGCGTCTGCGCCACGACCACCGGCTGCTCAAAGATCTCCTTCTGCATGTAGTGGCGGTGATTGCCCTTCTCGATGCGCGCGGCGCTGGCCCCGGACTCGACAATCTCCCGAGTGACGGGCTGATTGGCGCGATCGAAGATCTGGACCTGGTCGCGCTCGACCACGACCCAGTCGCCCTCGTCGAGATAGGCGATCCGCTGCGTCAGCGGCGCCAGCGCAAGCGCGTCGGAGCCGAGGTAATTCTCGCCCTCTCCATAACCGACGGTGAGTGGCGCCCCCATGCGCGCGCCGATCACCAGGTCCGGCGCATCGCGGAACAGGAAGGCGATCGCGAATGCACCGTGCAATTGCGGCAGCACCGCCGCGACCGCGTCGCGCGGGGCCGCGCCGCGCTCGATCTCGCGAGCGACGAGATGCGCGACGACTTCGCTGTCGGTTTCGCTTTTGAACTCGCGTCCTTCGGCCATCAGCGCATCTCGCAGCGGCTTGAAATTCTCGATGATGCCGTTGTGCACCAGCGCGACCGGACCGACGATGTGCGGATGCGCATTCCCGACGGTCGGCGCGCCGTGCGTGGCCCACCGCGTGTGCGCGATGCCGACGTCGCCGCCCAGCGGATCGGCATCGAGTTCGGCCTTCAGATTGTCGAGCTTGCCTTCCGCGCGTCGGCGGTCGAAGTCGCCACCGTCGATCGTGCAGATACCGGCGGAATCGTACCCGCGATATTCAAGGCGGCGCAGTCCGTGAAACAGACGCCCCGCGACCGCGCTTCGCCCGACAATCCCGACAATCCCACACATTTAACGCTGTTCCTTCTTGGCCTGCCGCTCGCTGCGAAAGCGTGCAGCCCAGCCTGATTTGTTCGTCTGCTCACCGCGAGCCACTGCAAGCTCGTCGGCGGCCACATCCTTCGTCACGACGCTCCCCGCGCCGACGATCGCGCCCGCGCCGATCGAGACGGGCGCGACGAGCGCACTGTTCGACCCGATGAAGGCACCTGCCCCGATCTGGGTCCGATACTTGCCGAAGCCGTCGTAGTTGCAGGTGATCGTCCCCGCACCGACGTTCGCCTTCGCGCCGACCTCCGCGTCACCGATGTAACTGAGGTGATTGACCTTCGCGCCTTCGCCCAGCGCCGTTTTCTTGACCTCGACGAAGTTGCCGATCCTGGCGCCCTTCCCCAAGGTAGTGCCAGGACGCAGGCGGGCGAACGGGCCGACTTCGCAGCCGGTCGCGATCGTCGCCCCCTCAATATGACAGAAGGCGCGGATGACCGCTCCGTCAGCGATCGTGACTCCGGGGCCGAAGACGACGTGGGGCTCGACGGTGGAATCGCGACCGAGCTTGGTATCGTGACTGAACCAGACGCTATCGGGATCGATCAGGGTGGCGCCCTGATCGAGCGCTTCCTCGCGCCGCCGCCGCTGCCAGTCCAGTTCCAGGTGCGCGAGTTCGGCGCGGCTGTTGACGCCCGCGGTCTCGAAGGCCTCACCTTCGATCGCGACCGGGTGCCGACCATCGGCCTTCGCCACCATCACCGCGTCGGGCAGATAATATTCGTGCGCGGCATTGTCGGCGCCGACGCTGGCGAGCCAGCGGAACAGGTCGCGCGATCCCGCTGCGAGCATTCCGCTGTTGCACAGCTTTACCGCGCGCTCGGCCTCGTTGGCATCCTTATATTCGACCATCTTCGAAATGCGGTCGCCGCCCTCCAGGATAACACGGCCATAGGACTTGCCGTCCTGCGGAGAACTGGCGAGCACGACGATGCCGGGATCATCCGGCTGACCGAGCCGCTCGAGCATCCGGCGCAGGGTCGCCTCGGTCACGAAAGGCGTATCGCCGTACAGGACGACCACGGGCCCGTCGAAGTCGGCCAGCGCTTCCTCCGCCATTCGAACCGCGTGAGCCGTGCCCTTCTGTTCCGCCTGAACTGCAACCGAAACGCCGCGGCCTTCCAGCGCCGCCTCGATCTGCTCGCGGCCCTTGCCGACCACGACCACGCGCCGCGACGCGCCGATCGAATCGACCATGTCGAGCAGGTGAAGGAACATCGGCTTGCCGGCGATCGGGTGAAGCACCTTGTGCGTGTCCGAACGCATCCGGGTGCCCTGCCCGGCGGCAAGGATGATGACGGCGAAATCTGGCGAACTCATGCGCGGTGTCATGACATGCAAACCCCGGACTTTCCAACGCAAAAGAAGGGCTCCGGGATCATGTCCCGAAGCCCTTCGAACAAAACGTCGTCGCCGACGATTAGCTGGCCGGGGTGGCCGGCTTGGTCGGACGCTTGCGCGCCGTCGCGCTCGAGCGCCGCTTGGTCGCGGTCGACTTGCGCGCGGTCGTGCTGGCGGCCTTCGCGGCCGGCGCCTTGCGGGCCGCGCCGGTCTTGCGCGGAGCGGCGCGCTTGGCGGCAGGCTTCGCCGAAGCGGTCGACTTGGTCGATGACGAAGACGAGCTGTCGTCATCGGTCCACTTGCCCGACATCACGCGCTGGGCGGCTTCGGCGACAGCCTCGGCAATCAGCGAGCCAAGCTTCGATGCATTGCTCATCATGGTCGAGGCTGCGCTGCTCGCGCTGTCGGCGGCGTCGAGACCCGCATCACGGATGGCCTTGCGCGCCTTGGGGCTCGCGGCGATCGCCGCAGCCGCTGCGGTCAGACCGGCCGCGAGCATTTCGCGGCTCATTGCCGCCTTTGCGATCTTGTCGAGATTGGACTTGGTGGTGCTCGACGTGGTCGAGGCGCTGCTTTTCTTGCTTCCGCTGCTGCGGGTCGTCGATTTCGCCATGGTGGAACCTCCCGTTGAATCCATTGCGCGTAAAGACGGTCCAGAGCCGAAACGGTTCCCCATTCTCGTGAAGCGGACAAGTAAAAGGGCGCTGCCACACCACATGGCAGCGCCCTTCGACATGGTCAGCGACCGGGCGCTCTAGCCCGGAAGACAAAAGACTGGCTGGTTAGGCCGCCGTCCTCCAAGCGAACTTTTCCGACCTCTTAGCTGAACCATGAGACATCGGATCACCTCCTTTCGCTGCGTTGTTGGCAACCCCAACATGTTGCGTCGCAAGTGAAAGAACAAGACTTGTAATAGTGTTTAGATTCGGCAATCTTCGATGCTTCGCGCCGCTTCCGGCCAACTTGGGATCGCCAGCGTCGCGCCGACCCCGCCCATCACCAGAAATCGTCCCCGGCTGAACGCGATCGCGTCGAGGATCGGATCGCGCGCATTCAACACGCCTCCGGCCGGAATCGCACGACTCGTCGAGCTGGTCAGAATATTGAGCGGTGACGATGGAGACGCGGGGCGCTGGATCGCCACCGATCGCGCCGAGCGATTGCACCGAATCACGAGACTGTTGCCGTAACGCGCCTCGGATCCCGTCGCGGTGGTCACGTAGACCCACTGCCCCGCAGTAATCGGCAAGGCCTTGGCCGCGTCGAAAGACAGCGGTGCGACCTGGGCGGTGGCAGCACTGGCGCTCAAGATCGCCGCGAGGATGAACCGTCCGATCATTTGCCGAGCTTGTCCACTTTGGCCTGCAACGCGGCAAGCTCCGCCTTCAGCTTCTCGATTTCGCTGGTCCCATCACCCGCCGGGGCTGCGCTCGCGGCTCCCTTGCCCGTCATCATCTTCGCGGCGTCCTCGAACATCGCCATGTTGCGCTTCGCAAGGTCGGTAAAGACGGTCGCGGGAAAGGCGCTGCCCATTGCCGCCTGGTTCTTGGCGAAGGCATCCATCGCGGCGTCGAGATATTGCGGGACCGATCCCTGCATCTGACCGCCATACAGGCCAATTAGCTGGCGAAGGAAATTCACCGGCAGCATGGTCGATCCGCGCGACTCTTCGTCGACGATGATCTGCGTCAGCACCTGGTGCGTGATATCTTCGCCGGTCTTGGCATCGAGCACCTCGAAGTCGCGCCCTTCCCGGATCATCTCCGCCAGTCGGTCAAGGGTGATGTAACTGCTGCTATCGGTATCGTAGAGGCGGCGGTTCGCATATTTCTTGATCGTCACCTTGCCGCCCGGGCCGTTCGCCGATTTGGCCATGCATACGCTCCTGTAATGTCCCGGCAGCCTAGACCCCGACCTCCCGCACCGCAACATCGCACGCTCGGCGCCAGGCGGCTCAGGGATTCCAGGTCGACAGCGTTTCGCCAGTGGCGGGGTCGACGACGGAAATTCGGTCGATATCAGCGGCGACGAGGCACGACGGACGGAGCATCGGGTCTTCGGAGCGGCAGCGAATGGCGCGCCCGTCCGGCCAGCGCGCAATGCGCCCGGCAACGGCAAGCTGGAGGCCTGCACCAAAGTCACGTGGCTCGTTGAGCGAGACCGTCGCTCGGAGCGGTTCCGTCAGCCGACCGACCCGCGAACTTTCGGCCGCGAACAAAGTCGCGATGCCGATGCTCCGCTCCAGTCCCAACGCCGAGGTCGCCGCAGGCGGCGGACAGCGCGCGTCGTTCGACCACGGGCGCGTCACCCAGAATCCTCTTGCGGCCTCCACCGAGCCTTCTTCCACGAATGGAGCGATCAGTGAAAGGCCCGACCAGTCCTCCGGGGAAACCGACAAAGTCATCGACTTGCCATCGTCGGATAGCTGCCAGCCGGTCGCCATTTCGTCGCCGGCAGGGCCATCACACCCAAAAGCAATCCGCACTTCGAAGGCCCGACCAGCCAGCGGCTCATTGCCCGTGGGCGTGGCGGCGGCATTGATGGCGGCGCTAATGGCGCCGATGATCGAGGCACGGTCGAGCGCGCGGGGAATGGCCGGCTCATCCTTCGGTTTCGGCTCGGGTTGAGGTGTCGTCGGAGCCTGGACGACGGGCGGCGGCGGCTCCGTGCTTCTCCCGACAAGGAAACCACCGACGGCCCCGGCACAAGCGATGGCCAAGGCCGATGCAAGAAAAGTTCGATAGCGAATGCGGCTTGGCGCGGTCATTGACGGTTGTTAGCAGAATATGATGCTTCTTCCAGATATCCTCCGCCGGTGACAGCAGCGCAGTTGATCACGCTGGCAGTGCTCGTCGCGGTGGTCGGCGCGCTGATCTTGGACAAGGTGCGCGCGGACATCGTCGCGTTAACAGGCGCCGCCACCTTGCTGGTCACGGGCGCAGTCCGTCCGTCCGAAGTCGAAGGCGCGTTCGGCAGCCCCGCAATTATCGCACTCGGCTCCTTGTTCGTCATTGCCTATGCGCTCGAGCTTTCTGGATTGCTCGACCAATTGATCCGCTGGGCGGTCGCCTTGTGCAAGCGGATTGGCACGATCGGTCTGTGGTTGCTCATGATCCTTTGCGGTGGCGCATCCGCCTTCCTGAACAATACGCCCATCGTCGTACTCGGCGCGCCGGTCGTTCGCGACGTGGCGCAATCGTTGGGGCGATCGCCGAGGCGCTACCTTATACCGCTTTCCTATCTCGCCGTGCTTGGCGGATGCCTGACGCTGATCGGCACCTCGACCAACCTGCTCGTCAGCGACATGGCGCGCGTCGCCGGCCAGCCACGTTTCGGATTGTTCGAGATCACGCCTGTCGGCCTGGCCGTTGCGCTGTCGGGTGCAGTCTTTCTTCTGCTTTTCAGCGGCAAGCTGATTGGCAAAGACGCGCCAGAAACCGAGCAGCGGGACCTGGGCCGCCACGATCCGGACATGTCGACCGGGCAGATCGGCTCGCCCGAGGTCTTCGCCGAGCATAACCCGCTGAATAAGATCAAAGCCCTGACCGCATTGGCGGTGTTCGCCGCCGTCATCGCCTTCGCCGCTTTCGACATCATCCCGATCGCTGCCGCGGCATTCGCGGGCGCAGTGTCGCTGATCCTGCTTCGGGTCATCAGCGCCGACGAAGCCTATCGTGGCCTTCGTCCCGAAATCCTGATGCTGATCGTCGGCATGGTCGTGCTCGGCATCGCGCTCGAAGTGAACGGCCTTGCCCGCATCGCCACCGAAGGGCTGATCGGGACAATGGACGGGCTCAGCCCGCTGCTCGCCCTCATCATCCTTTACGGCGCAACCCTGCTGCTGACCGAATTGCTGTCGAATGCCACCGTAGCAGTCCTCGTCACCCCGATCGCGGTCGCCTTGGCCGAAAGCCTCGCCGTCAGCCCCCGTCCCTTTCTCGTCGCGGTGATGATGGCCGGAAGCGCGGCCTTCGCCACTCCCTTCGGCTACCAGACCAACGTGATCGTCTACCAGATGGGCGGGTACAGCTATCTCGACTTCGTCAAGGTCGGCCTGCCGCTCAACATCATCACGATGATCGCAGCGATCGTAGCGATCCAGGCCTTCTTCCCCTTCTGAAGCCCACGCGGCGCTTGCGAGCGCGGACCGGCCAAGCTAAGCGGACCGCAACGCACCCATAGCTCAGCTGGATAGAGCGCTGCCCTCCGAAGGCAGAGGCCAGAGGTTCGAATCCTCTTGGGTGCGCCATTTCCGTTTGATCGCGACACCAGTCCGCCAGATCCGTCTGAAGCGTCTTCAACGACTTCTGGAGAGAAGCTGTCATGGGCCTAGTATGGGCCGGCGTGACCCTGCGATATTGACTCGAATTGCCGCGGATTGCTCTGTACCGCCGACCGGATCATGACCTCCGCATGATCGGTGGCGAATTTGATGTTTAGGATATTGGCATGCCTGCGGCTGTTCACCATGGCGACGAGCGTGGCTACATCATTCCCATCGGCGGCAGTGAGGACAAGGACGCCCATCCGGTCATCCTGAAGCGCGTACTGGCGCTCGCCGGAGGTCGCGACGCGAATATCGTGATCTTGCCGACGGCATCGCGACTGGAGGAAACGGGATCCTACTATGAGCGTGTCTTCACCAAGCTGGGCGTAGGACAAGTCAGCAGCATCCCGATCGCCACGCGCAGCGATTGCAACAATCCCGAATTTGCGGAGCGATGCGCCCATGCGACCGGGATCTTCCTGACGGGCGGCAATCAGTTGCGCTTGAGCAGCATTTTGGGCGGAACGGCCGTCGCCCAAATGATCCGGCGCAAGAATGCCACGGGTACGCTGGTCGCGGGAACGTCGGCCGGCGCGTCGATCATGTCGGAGCACATGCTTGCCGGTGGCGATCCCGACAAGGGTCCATCGGGCGGCGGCGTCGTCCTCGCGCCCGGATTAGGCCTGACGAACGCGGCGGTGATCGATCAGCACTTCTCCCAGCGCAACCGCTTGGGCCGCCTGCTATCGGCGGTGTCGCTCAATCCCTTCCTTCTCGGGATGGGAATTGACGAGGATACCGCCGCCTTCATCGACCCCCACGGAATGGTTGAGGTCGTCGGCAGCGGGACCGTGACCGTCGTCGATGGAAGCGCGATGAGCTATTCGTCCGCCCACAGCGTGTCGCCATCCCAAGGAATTGGGATGATCGGCTTGAAGCTGGATATTCTCGACCAGCGATGTCGTTATGACCTTGGCAAGCGCGAGGCCTATCCGCCGGACGAGCGCCCGAAAAGCAGGCGCAATCGATGATGATTGGTGACGGCGCGACCGACATGGGAATTGGAAACCAAGTATGAAAATCCTGAGTACCAATGTTTATGTCGGCCCGAACCAATATGCCCAATTCCGCTGTATTCGGCATGTGCTGGACATCGGCGTTCTCGAGCAATGGCCGTCGGCGAAGCTGGGCTCAGGGTTTATCGATGGACTGATCGCGGCGCTGCCGGGACTGGAAGACCATGGCTGTTCCTATCGCGAGCGCGGCGGCTTCGTCCGGCGGCTTCGCGAGGAAGAAGGCACGTGGATGGCGCACATCACCGAGCATGTCGCGCTGGAGCTCCAGTGCGTCGCTGGAAATGAAGTGACCTTCGGGCGGACGCGCTCCGCGGGCGAGGTCGGTCATTACAATATGGTCTACGCCTATATTCACCGGGACGTCGGCCTTGCCGCGGGGAATCTGGCGATCAAATTGCTCATGCATCTGCTTCCGAAAGATGTGCAGGCGCAGACAGGCTACGCGCTCGATCCGACGTTCGATTGGCAAGAAGATCTCAGGCGCTTCATCAAGGATGCGCAGCGTCACGCCTTCGGTCCCAGCACCGCATCGCTCGTCAAGGCGGCAGAGCAGCGCGATGTGCCGTGGATCAGGCTCAACAAACATAGCCTCGTGCAATTCGGTCAGGGAAAATATCAGAAGCGCATTCAGGCAACGATCACCAGCGAGACCAAGCACATCGCGGTCGACATCAGTTGCGACAAGGAAGACACGCGCCACCTGCTCAACGACCTCGGCCTGCCCGTTCCGCGCCAGCATATGGTCTACGACGCGGAGGAGGCGGTCGCCGCTGCACAAATCATCGGCTTTCCGGTGGTGCTAAAGCCGCTCAACGCCAACCACGGACGCGGCGTGTCAATCCACCTGACCAATGACGAGGAAGTGCGAAGCGCCTTCGACCTCGCGCTGGAACAGGGGACGAGCAAGGCCGTGCTGGTCGAGAATTTCGTCACCGGGTTCGACCATCGAATGCTGGTGGTCGACAATGAACTGGTCGCGGTCGCCAAGCGCGTGCCGGGCCATGTCGTCGCTGACGGCAAGCGGAATATCGCCGAACTGATCGACCAGGTGAATGACGATCCCCGGCGCGGTGTCGGCCATGAGAAGGTGCTGACCCGGCTGGAACTCGACTTTCAGGCGCGACGCCTGCTTGGCAATGCCGGCTATGACGAACACACGGTGCTCGAACCGGGCCAGATTTTCTATCTGCGCGACACCGCGAACCTGTCGACCGGCGGAACCGCGATCGACCTGACTGATGTCGTTCATCCGGATAATCGGGAAATGGCGGTGCGCGCGATCCAGGCGGTCGGACTCGATGTCGGGGGCGTCGATTTCCTTACCGACGACATTTCGCAATCCTACCGGGACATCGGTGGCGCGATCGTCGAGGTTAACGCGGCACCGGGCTTCCGGATGCACGTCGCCCCGAGCGAAGGCCAGCCGCGCGATGTGGCCGGCAAGGTCATTGCGATGCTGTTCCCGCCCGGCACGCCCAGCCGGATTCCGATCGCCGCAATTACCGGTACCAACGGCAAGACGACGACGTCGCGAATGCTGGCGCATATCCTCAAGACGTGCGGGAAGACCGTGGGGCTCACGACGACCGACGGCATCTACGTCAACGGCAAGCAGACTCTCAAAGGCGATACCACAGGACCGAAGTCAGCACAGATGGTCTTGCGCGATCCTGTCGTCGATTTTGCCGTCTTCGAAACGGCACGCGGTGGACTGGTGCGGAGCGGGCTCGGCTATGACAGCACCAACATTTCCGCCTGCCTCAACGTCTCGTCCGATCATCTCGGGCTCGGCGGGGTCAACACGGTCGAGGAACTGGCAAAGATCAAGCGCATCGTGGTGGAGGCTGCCAACGACACCGTCGTCCTGAATGCGGACGACAAGAACTGCCTGCTGATGGCCGATTATTGCAAGGCAGATCATATTTTTTATGTCACCCGGCACCACGATCATGCGCTGGTGAAGCGCCATATCGATGCCGGCGGAAAAGCGATCGTCCTGGAAAAGGCGATGAATGGCGACATGATCACCATTTATGACAATTGCACCCACATTTCGCTGATCTGGACGCATCTGATCCCTGCAACGATCGAGGGGAAAGCCGCGCACAATGTCCAGAATGCGATGTTCGCGGCGGCGATGGCCTACAGCGTCGGGGAGAACATCGATCAGATCCGCTTGGGGCTGCAGACCTTCAACACGACCTTTTCGCAGGCGCCGGGTCGAACGAATGTCTTCGACGAGCTCCCGTTCCGGGTCATCCTCGATTACGCCCACAATCCGGCGGCGTTCGAAACGCTCACCATGCTGGTCGACAAGCTCGACAATCACCGGCGGAAGATCATCGTGGCGTCCTGCCCGGGCGACCGCCGCGATGAGGACGTCTTGGAGTCGGCCCGCATCCTTGCCGGCCACTATGACCATTATGTTTTGAAAGCAGACGACAATCGGCGCGGGCGAACCGATGACGAAATCCCGCAGTTGATGAAAAAGGGGCTCATCGCCAATGGCGTCTCTGAGAACGCCATCACCGTCATCGCGGATGAACAGCAGGCGATCCGTCGCGGTCTCGAAATGGGTGCCGAAAAGGATTTGCTCGTGGTGATCGGCGACAATGTCGCGCGCTCGTGGAAGCAGATTGTCCATTTCGGCGACGAACCTGGCTCGGCTCCGGCGGGGCTGCGCGACACGCCCGTCGCGCCAACGGCCTACAATTATATGGCGGAAGACGAGCAGGCGCTGATCAGTGACGAACGGGGAGTCCGGTTGGCCCGCGGCGATGACGAAGACGGCGACTGATGCCCACGATGAATAAGGCCGGCCGCCGCACGATCGATTTCGATCGCATCGAACAGTATCTGGCGATCCCCCAGCCGGCTTCGGACCTGCTGAGCCTGACCGAAAGCCGTCGCATGACCGGCCCCGGAATGATCTGGGACAAGCGCGGTGCGTTGGTCGATGTGGCCGTGCACGGCCTCGACAAAGCTACGGTCGTGGCGGCCTGGGATCTCGAAATTCAGCGCGTGCTCGACGCGCTCGGGTGGCACGACAGCCAGACGAACAGTCGCATCTTCGAAAATGGCGTGACGCTGCTGATCTCGGCGCCGATCGACCTCCTTTATTCGGCGGTGTTCGTCATCGAAACCAGCCTCCACCTCACCGCCCACAAGATCCTTGGCAGCCAGGCGAGAGATTTCGACCGCTTGATCGCCGACCTGAAAGAAGTGGTCGAACTCGAGCACAACCCCGCCCTGGTTCGGCTACAGCAGGCCGCCGACGCGAGGGGCATCGACATCCTGTCCGACGAGGAATTGGTGTCGCTTGGCCATGGCAAGGGTTCGCAGACGTGGAGCGTGAACGACGTTCCCGACGTCGACGATGTCGCGTGGGACAAGCTCTATAACGTGCCGGTCGCCTTGATCACCGGGACCAACGGCAAATCGACGAGCGTGCGGCTGGCGACGGCGATTGGCGAGGCGGCGGGTTTGGTCAGCGGGTCGACGTCGACCGATTTCGTCAAGCTCGGCGACGACGTGCTCGACTATGGCGATTACTCCGGCCCGGGCGGAGCACGCTTGTTGCTGCGAGACCGAAGGTTGGAAATCGCCTTTCTCGAAACGGCCCGCGGCGGAATCCTGCGCCGCGGATTGCCGCTGTTCCAGGCGCAGGCGGCGTTGGTGACCAACATCGCCGCCGATCATCTTGGGCAATATGGGGTGAATAGCGTTGAGGCGCTCGCGGAAGCAAAATTCGCCGTGGCCCGCGCGCTCACGCCGGATGGCGTGCTGGTGCTGAACGCCGACGACCCGCTGGTCGTGTCTAATGGCCTTCGGTTTGCCCAAACCAAATGCTGGTTCTCGCTCGATCCGGGGAATGACCGGATCAGCGATGCACTCTCCTCCGGCACGCCTTGTTGCTGGTTCGACGGACGGGAAATCCACTACTTCGACGGGACTGAGGTAGCGCTCAGACTGGCCGCAGAGAACATCCCCGTCACCATGGACGGCGCTGCGGGATTCAACATCCAGAATGTCATGGGTGCCATCGGCCTCGCCAAGGCCATGGGGCTCGACAACCAGGCAATCGTCCAAGGCCTGACAAACTTCCAGGCGTCTCCCGACGACAATCCCGGCCGATGCAACCAGTTCCTCGTCAAGGGCGCGCAGGTTCTGGTCGATTTCGCCCATAACATTCATGCGATGTCGGCAATATCGGTCCTGCTGAAGAAGCTTCCGGCAAAGCGCCGGTTTCTATTGATCAGCAATCCCGGTGATCGCTCTAACGAGGAGATCAGGGAGTTCACGAAAGGCGCAATCCGATTTCGTCCGGATATGGTGGTTGCCGCCGACTTGGCCGATCATCTGCGCGGTCGGGCGACTGGCGAGGTTCCAGCGCTCATTGCTGAAGCGTGCATCGCGAATGGGATGGAGGCTCAGGCGATCAGAATGGCCGGATCACCTGGTGACGGCGTTGCAATGATCCTCCATGACCTTCGGCCCGGGGACGTAGCACTAATCCTCGCCTTGTCCGACCGCGATCGCGTATTCGATCTGATCCGCGCGGCACAAAGCCAGGATTGAGCCTGGTTCAGCGGCATGGCGCAAAGGTCGTCGCCGAACTCTCCTGGCTGCTCGAGACCGACGCGCGCTTCATGCCGTCGCTGTTGTAAGCCATCGCAATTTCCCCGGCTCTCGAAACCGCGATCAGTCCGCCGTCCCCTCCAAGGACCTGAACGTCATCAAGCAGGTGCCACAGGGCCTGATCGAGAGTATCTCCAGCTAGTTTAAAGCGGTTGGCCACTGTCAGGGCGCCGCCAGCACGGATAAAATATTCCCCGGTGCCGGTGCAGGAAATGGCGATATCCTGATCGGCCCAGGTCCCGATCCCGATAATCGGTGTGTCACCGACGCGGCCGGCAGGCTTGCCAAAGACCCCGCCAGTGGATGTCGCGGCGGCGAGCTTGCCCTGCAGATCGAGCGCCACCGCGCCGACCGTGCCATGCTGCATATCGCTGACCGCGATATCCTCCGCGCTGACTCCAACGGGCAGCACATAATAGGCATCGTCGTCATCGATCGTGGCAAAGCCCATGGCTTGCGCGAAATTCGTCGCGCCCTCGCCGACCAGCATCACGGTCGACGCATTGTCGAGCAAGCGCCGCGCCACGGCCACCGGGTGGACAACGCCCCGGATCGCCGCGACCGCCCCTGCATGCCGCGTCGCGCCCTCCATGATGCTGGCATCAAGCTCGACTTGCGCGGCGATGTTGGGCGCAGACCCCTTGCCCGCCACGTAAAGCCCGGACGCCTCCATCTCGCACACCATTTTCTCGACCACGTCGAGCGCCGTGCCGCCGTCTTTCAGCATGCCCTCGCCAAGGCGTACCAGCTCGGCGAGATGCCGCTCGACCTCGGCATAACATTCACCGACTTTCGCGCCGGCTCCGCCATGAAGGGCCAGAGCGTATGAACTCGGTTTGTTAGAAATGCTCTCCGCTCCCACTGTCACGGCTCGACCATGGGAAATATCCGGGTGAATGTCGACGCACCTCAGGTTGGCGGATCGTTTCAAGTCACGGCACGTCTCAAATTGCGCTTTCAGCGGAACGGCTTGGCCGTGCGGCGGATTGTTGGGGCAGGCAGTGAGGAACTGCTCGCAGCTTGAGCCCCTGTCCGGGATCGGCGCCTCACCGGATGAAGGCTTTCCATGACCGAACTCGCACTGGCCGACGGCCTGCTCGCCCTCGCTGCGGAAATTGGCGGGGCGCCCACATTCTATGTTGCTGCCACCGAGCAGCGTGCCGAACGGCTGGCACGGCTGGCCAGTGACGCCTTTCCCGACGCTCAGATCCTGTGGTGTCCCGCCAGCGACGCGATTGCCGGCGAAGCCTCCCCGCCATCGGCCGGAAATGCGGGTGCTAGGGTCGCGGCGCTTCACGCCCTGGCGACCTCTCGGGACAAGCCGACGGTCCTGATCGCCTCTGCCGAAGCCACGATTCAGCGCTTTGCCCCACCTAAGGATTTCACCGCCGAACCGCCCGAAGTCGCGATCGGCGATGCCATCGATCTTGATCAGTTGCAGGCCACGCTGCTCGACCTCGGCTATCGTCTCGACGATCGGATCGACGAACCTGGCGAGGTCGGCGCACCCGGCACCGTCCTCGACGTCTTCCCGGTCGATTCCGACTTGCCGGTCCGCATCGAAGTGGAAGCCGGACGGATCACCGGCCTCAGGCTTTTCGATGCACTCAGCCAGCGAACGCATCAGGACATCGAGCGCCTGGCACTCGGCCGTGCGGCGGAGCCAGCCGTCGGAGACGGCGGCGTCTCGCTGCTGCGTCACGTTCCGGATGCCTCGATCCTAATCGAACCTAACGTGTCGAAGCAACGCAATCGAGCCGTTGCACTGTCGCACAGCCTTTCGGAATCGAAGCGCAAAGCCGATCGGTCGCGGACCGTGGATGCGGCCGCATGGGATGCAGATTTCGACGGGCGCGACATCGCCAAGGTGGAGCCCGGCGAATCCGTCTCCCGCTTCGCGTCGGAACGACGACCCGCCAAGGCGTTCTCGGCGTTCCTCGCCGAACAGATCAACATCGGACGCCCCGTGATCATCGCAGGTAGCGCTCGCGACACGCGGTTCATGGCCCGTCGAATTGCGCACGATCTCGGGCACGAGGCCATTGCCTATGACGACTTCTCGAACGCCATCGCATCGCGATCGCCGCTTTCCTGCGTCAACGCGACACTTGATCGCGGCGTGGTCACCGACGAACTGGTGATCGTCGCCGCCGCCGACGTCATGGGCAGCCGCGCCGAGCGAGACGACGGGGTCACTGCGTCAGAGGTAAGCGACCTCCTTCGGATTGAACTGCGGATCGGCGATGCCGTCGTCCATGAGGATCATGGCGTCGGTATTCTCAAGGGGCTCCGGCTCGCCGAAATGCCGGGAGGCGGCGCGGGCGAGACGATCGAGTTGGAGCATGCCAAGGGCGGCATTCGCCATGTCCCGATCACCGATGCCGCCAAGCTGTGGCGTTACGGAGGGGAGCCTGATGCGGTGACCCTCGACAGTCTGGACGGAAAAAGCTGGTCCAAGCGCCGTCCCGCGATCGACGCGGCGATAGCCGAAACCGCAAGGGCCATCCGTGCGCTCGCCAAGGAAAAGGCCGACGCTGAAGCGCCCGTGCTCGACCCTCCCGCGGACCGGTACGAGCGCTTCGCCGACGGGTTCGCCTTTCAGGAAACCGCCGATCAGTGGAAAGCGATCGAGGCTGTTCGCGCCGACCTGGCGTCAGGGAAGCCGATGGATCGCCTGATCGTCGGCGACGTCGGGTACGGCAAGACCGAGGTCGCACTTCGCGCGGCGGCGCGGGCGGTCCTTGCCGGGAAGCAGGTCGCGCTCGTCGCGCCGACGACGCTCCTTGCACGACAGCATTACGAGACGTTCGCGCGCCGCTTTGCCGATCTCGATATCAAGGTCGCGATGCTCAGCCGCCTTACCGGGGGAGCGGAGGCGAAGGCCATCAAGAATGGCATCGCCGACGGGACCATCAAGATGGTTGTTGGCACGTCATCGATCGCGTCGAAGACGGTTTGCTTCAATGACCTCGCGCTGATCATCATTGACGAGGAGCAGCGGTTCGGGTCCGCCCAGAAAGACAAATTGGCGAGGCTTGGCGCGGGACACGTGCTGCGCCTGTCGGCAACGCCTATTCCACGAACGCTGCAGACCGCACTGGTCGGCCTCAACGACCTTTCGCTCATTGCCACGCCACCGGCGCGCCGCGTTCCGGTCCGAACTTCGCTCGAGGAATTCGACGAGAGCGTCGTGCGCGCCGCGCTGCTTCGCGAAAAGGCCCGCGACGGTCAGAGTTTCGTGGTGGTCCCGCGCGTCGAGGACATCGCCGATGCTACCAGGACGATCGAGCGGATCGCCCCCGACCAGACGATCGTCACCGTCCACGGCAAGATGAAAGGCGACGAGGCGGAAGCTGCCCTGCTGTCATTCGCGCAGGGTGACGGCGACATTTTGCTGGCGACGAGCATCATCGAAACCGGTCTGGATGTGCCGCGCGCGAACACGATGATCGTCATCGACGCACACCGTTTCGGCGCCGGACAATTGCACCAGCTTCGCGGGCGCGTAGGCCGCTCTAGCCGCCGCGCAGTGGTCTTGCTGACCACGCCGCCGGGGAAGCCGCTCGCCGACCGCACGCGCGCGCGGTTGATGCACCTTACCGCTCAGGATTCGCTCGGCGCTGGCTTTGCCGTAAGTGCCCATGACCTCGACATGCGCGGGGCCGGCGACCTGACGAGCGACGAGCAGTCCGGCCACATGAAACTGGTCGGGGTCGAACTTTACCAGCATCTCCTTACCGGGGTGCTGCGCGAGCTTGCAGGCGTGACGCCCGAGCCGCCCCTCCCGACGATCGAAGGAGCCTCGACCGGTTATTTCCCCGGCGACTGGATCGTCGAACCCGATGCCCGCATCGCCGCCTACATTCGCCTGGCACGGGCGACGTCGCAGGACGACTTTGACGCGATCGCCGATGAACTCGAAGATCGTTACGGGGCGTTGCCGAAGGAAGCGCGCTCGCTGATCGCCGGTCGGCGCCTTGCGCTCGACGCGCGCAGCCTTGGCGTCGAGCGGATCCAGATCGGACCGGCGGGAGTCGCGCTGACCCCGGCCAAGGGTGCGCACGAGCCGCTAGCGTCGATGGAGGCACGGAACGGCCGGTGGTTCCTGCAACGGACGTCCAACGACAATGACGAAGCGATCGAGGAACTGGGCGCCCTGCTCGCCGACGCCGTCTGATCGACCTTGGCGCAGGATCGCCCTGACCCGGGCGATCCTGCGCGGTCAGTGCCTAGTTCGCCCCGATCGCGGAAACGTTGTCGTCGCTGTTCTTGTCGACGTAAAAATTATACGGATCCACGCCCGCGAAGGTTGGTCGAACCTTCGACAACAAGGTCAGCTTTTGGCTTCCGCTGCGAAGCGGCTCGCGGCGGATCAGGATCACGTCCTTGGCCTTGAAGGTGCCGAGGCCCGGACGCGCGGTAAACAGGCCAACCTCGACGGGTTCGGACAGCGCCGCCTTTCGCTCGCCGCCCTTACCGTCGGCATAATATTTGTCGGCCGCGACGGTGATGGTGGTCTTCCACCCCGCCCCTTCGCGAACGGTGGCCGCGTCGGTCACCTTCATGTCGTAGATGGTGATCCGTTCGAACAGATCGGTGATCAGCGCCTGGTCAGCCGGCGACTTCGCTTCCTTGCGAAACTCGGCGATCAGGTCGGTCGACCGAAGGTAAGGCGCGCCCTTGAAGCGCCACGCCGCGACGAAGCGCTGGAGCGCGCGATTGACCGACGCTTCTCCCAGCCGCTCCTGCAGCAGATACATCGCGAGCGAGCCCTTGCGGTAGTGGACGTAGCCCTGATTCTCCACGCGGTTGAGCGGCAGTTCCTCGACCACCTCGCCCTTGCGGGCACTGAGGTAGGAATCGAGCTCATACTTCAGGAAGCGCCGGATCTGTTCGGGGCCATAAAGCCGCTTCATCACCATCAGCGCCGAATATTGCGCGAGCGTCTCGCTGGTTAGCGTGCCGCCCTGCATGTCCGCGCCGATGACCTGGTGCGCCCAATATTGGTGCGCGATCTCATGCGCGATCACATAAGACGTGAAGTCGATCTTCTCCGGATCGCTGGTGTCGGCGTTGAAACCGATGCTTTCCGAATATGGCATGGTACCCGCAAAGGCTTGCGCGAAGCTGGCGTAGCCGGGGAATTCGATGATGCGGGCATAATCGAATTGGTAGGGTCCGAAATTGCTCCGGTAGTAGGCCAGCGACGCGCCCATCGCTTTCAGCATCTTGGGCACGTTCCAGCCGTGGCCGCGCTGATAGTGGACCGATAGTTCGACCCCGTCCTGCAAGCCGAGCGCCGTCTGGTACTTGGCTGACTGGATCGAGAAGAAGTTGAGGATCGGCGCCGGGCTGACGAAGCGCGCCGTGCGGCGTCCGCCACGAGTGACGTCCGACACCTTCCTGCCCGGTGCGATCGGGGTCTGGTCGGCATCGGTGGTCAGCGTGATGTCCGATTGGACCCAGTCGACGCCGATATAGTTGCGGCTGGTGGCGGACATGTCCTCCAGTTTCGCCATGCGGAGCTCGGCGGGAAGTCCCTGACGACGGCGCTTGGCGCGATCGGTCAGCAGGCCCTGTCGGCTCATGCCGATGATCGGCGCGAACTGGCTGTTGTTCGCGAAGGTCCCATTCTCGATGACGTCGGTCGCGGGCGCACCCGCGCGGAAGCCGCGATGCCAAATGCGCGACTTGAAATCGAGCGTCGCGGTCGCGCCCGGCGCCAACGGCTGGTCGAAGCGATAGATGCGATACCCGAAGCGCTCGTCGTTGCTCGCCACCCGGGCACCCGACAGGTCGAGACGAAGCCACTGGGTGTCCGGATCGCCGCGGCGGATGTGAAGTTCTGCAATCGGCTTTTCGGTATCGTTGCGAAGCCAGTAGCGGCCCGTGACATCCAGCCTGCGTTCGCTCGGAAACAGGTCGGCGTTCAGCGCTGCGCGCGTGACCACCGGCCTCGGCAAATTCTCATACTTCAGATACTTGCGCTCCAAGTCTGCCGTATAGGCTTCGATCTCGTCGCTAGTCTCGTAGCGGTTAAGCACCTTGATATTGTGGTAGGCGTAAGCCCCCGTCGCAGCCATCGCCACGGCGGCGGTCCCGGCCAGTGCCAGCGGCACTGCCGACCGTTCGCGAAACGCGCGCGCGGCGCGGACGCGAAGCCCAAGGTCCGTCCCCCGCGGCCACAACAAGTGAGCGAGCACCGCCAGGATCAGCGCGAAGCACATCCAGTAGAACTTGAGCGTCAGCGCGCCCTTCCAGAAGCTGCCCGCACCGACGAAGTCGCTCAGCGGCACCGACGGGCTTGCCGCGTAGGTGTAGAGCGGATTCGAATAGCCCATGTTCGACAGGAAGATCGATCCGACGAACCAGACGAAGATGATCCCCCAGCCGACATATTTGTTTGGGCTGAGCACCTGCATCACGACCGCGAGCACCGCGATCAGCAATCCGTCGATCGCCGCCGGAATGATGAACCAGGTGAAATATTGGACGATGCCAAGCTGCGGCGCGCCTTCGATCAATTGGTACGTCAGGCCGGTGACCATCGCGGCGAGGTTAACGACCAGCAGGACGACGAAGATCGCGACGATCTTCGGGACCGTCATCACCCAACTCGGGACCGGGGTGGAATCGATGATCTCGTTGAGCTTCCGATCGCGTTCGCGCCACACGAGTTCGCCGCCGTAGAAAACCGCGATCATCAGCAGCACCGCCGAGAAGCCGCCGCGCACGGTGTTGATCGTGGCGGCCAGCGTCGGATGCTCGCTGGTGCCGTAGGTCGATTGACCTAACCACAGCCCGGCAGCGGTGTTGCCGATCGCGAACAGCCCAAGGACGATAAGGCCGGGGCTGGTCAGGACCTGCCGGACCTCGACCGCCAGCCGGGTCCGGAACTGCACCCAGCGCGACGAACGCTGGCTTCGTGCGACCAGCGCATCGCCGCCCGATGCGGGCACAACTGCGGCCAAGGCGACGTCGCGCGCCTCGCGCTTTGCCAGACGCCGCAGGCGCCGCTTCGAGGGCGCGCGCTCGCTCATCGAGAAGCGCCACACCGTCAGGGCAAGGAAGACGAGGCCGAGCCCGATGGCGAACAGCCGATTGAACAGTAGCAGGCCCGACAGGTCGACCAGACGCGAGTTCAAATCGGCTTGTGTCCAATAGCGCGTCGTCTCACGAAGCGCGCCGTTGCCGAGCGGCTCGAAGCGCGCGAACGTCTGGCGATATTCGATATTCTGGCCGGCGACCGAGATCGTCACCAGATATCCCATCACCAGCACGACCGCGCCGATGTAGGACGCCATCATCGACCGCATCACGGTCGCCAGCGCGAACAGGATCGCGCTCGTCAGCAGGACGTTGGGAAGCGCGAAGATCGCGAAATTATAGGCGTAGTAGGACAGCTTCTGCGGACCGACCGTTTCCGGATCGACCCACGGCATCATCGACCCAATGCCCATTCCCGCCGGCACGGCGAGGTAGCCGAACCAGGCCACGAGCAACCCGCCAAGGAATCGGCCAATGACGATCTGCGTCTTGGTGACGGAGGTCGCGCGGACGATCGGCGCAAAGCCGCTGCTGTCGTCGCGGACGATGGCATTGGCGACGAAGGCGGTAACGATGAACAGATAAAACAGCGACAGCAGCGCGGTCGCGGTCGCGATCGCGAACGGCGAATTCTCGTTGATCGCACCGGGCGTGCCGATGCTGACGTTCTCGCTGGCGGTCAGTCCAAAGCCGAGAAGGAAAAAGATCGCGATCGCAACCCAGAAGACGGGGTTCTTGAGTTGGTAGCGAAGCTCGAAGCGGGTGATGCCCAGCAGCATGCGCATGTCGGTCAGGCCGCGCGGCGAAGGGTCGACAGGGTCGAGAAGTAGACATCCTCCAGCCCGCCTTCGACCGGGTCGAAGCTTTCGGGTTGCTGGTCGGCCAGCACGTGGATGATGGTCTGTCCGGCGAACAGCCGCGTCGAGATGATCTCGTAGCGCGACTGGTACACTTCCAGGTTCAGTGGCGCGATCGTCTTCTTCCACACCTTTCCACGGGTCGAGGCGATGAGGTCGGCGGGCTTGCCCTCCAACTGCACCTTGCCGGCAGCGAGGACCGCCATACGCGGACAGAGGTCGGCAACGTCGTCGACGATGTGCGTCGACAGGATCACGACGACATTGTCGCCGATCGCGGCGAGCAGGTTGAGGAAGCGATTGCGCTCTTCGGGGTCGAGGCCGGCGGTCGGTTCATCGACGATGATCAGTTCGGGATTGCCGATCAGCGCCTGTGCGATCCCGAACCGCTGCCGCATGCCGCCCGAAAAGCCTGCAATCGCCTTGTCGCGGACCGACCAGAGATTGGTCTGGTTGAGAAGCGTCTCGACGACCGACTTGCGCTCGCCCTTGGCGGTGATGCCTTTCAGCACCGCCATCTGGTCAAGCATCGCATAGGCTGACACGCGCGGATAAACGCCGAAGTCCTGGGGCAAATAGCCAAGCGTCTTGCGCAGCCGGTCGGGAGCCGCGAGCACGTCGATGTCGCCGAAGGTGATCGTTCCCGCCGTCGGCGTCTGAAGCGTCGCGACCGTGCGCATCAGGGTCGACTTGCCCGCGCCATTGGGTCCCAGCAGACCGAACATGCCGCGCGGAATGGACAGGCTGACGTCGTCCAGCGCCACTGTTCCATTGGCATAGGTGTGCGACAGGTTCGCGATTTCCAACATGCTTGATCCCCCCAAGGTGACGGCAAGCTAACGCCGCCCCCGTTCGTCGCAATCCCCATTCGACAGACGGTCGTGGTGGGCTGCCGCTTGACGAGCGCACGCAATTTTCCGCAAGGTTTCGGCGATCAACGGGTATGAGGTCTTCAAACCCGCTCCACGTCGGCCTCTCACTCCGACAAGAATGAGATGTTGCTTGCTCGGTCAGACGGAACGCCAATTCAATCGATTGATGCTGGTCGGACTGCTGGGCGGCTTCGTCCTGCTGATCGTCGCCTTCTTCCTGATCGTCGCCGGACTCCGTAGCAGCACGGCCTCGTCCGAACGGGTGCAGCACACCTATGAGGTCAAGGACACGCTCGGCGCGCTGACGATTGCGGTCGAACGGACCGAGGCGGCGCGGCGCGGCTATCTGCTGACGCCGAACGATTATCGCATGCAGATCTATCGCGAATGGTCGCCGCGGATCCTGCCGGCGCTCAACAAGCTTGAAGGCCAAGTCAGCGATAGTCCGACGCAGACGCAGCGACTTGAGCGCCTGCGCCCAATCGTCATCCGTTACCTGACCTCGCTTGATCGCTCGATGGACGTCGCGGGAAGCGGCGACCTCGTCGAGGCGCGTCGCGAATTCGACAAAGTGGACAGCCTTCGTGCCCTCCAGGCGATCCGCGCGCGGGCGAACGACGTCGGCGAACAGGAAGAGCGGCTCCTGGAAGAGCGGCTTGCCGCAACAGGTAGCCAGCTGTCGTTCCTGCAGATCCTGCTGGTCGTGACCGGCATTATGCTCGCCGGGGTCGCGGCCTTCACCTTCTGGCTTGTACGGCGCTTCACCCGAGACCTGCTCGCCAGCCGAGCGCGGCTCAACCTGCTCAACACCAATCTGGAGGGCGCGGTGGCAGAGCGTACCGCCGACCTGCAACGCGCCAATGCCGAGATCCAGAAGTTTGCCTACATCGTCAGCCACGATCTTCGCTCGCCGCTGGTCAACGTCATGGGGTTCACCGCCGAACTCGAACGCGCCGACAAGGTCGTGACCGATTTCGTCGCGCAGATCGAAAAGACGCAGCCCGAGCTGGTCAGCGACGACGTCCGCTATGCCGCCAAGGAGGATCTGCCTGAAGCGATCGGCTTCATCCGCTCTTCGACGCAGAAGATGGACCGGCTGATCAACGCGATTCTGGACCTTTCGCGTCAGGGACGCCGTGTCCTGGCGGCCGAACAATTGCCGATGGACAAGGTGATCGGCGACATCGCCTCGAGCCTCGAGGTCCTGGCCGGAGAGCGCAACGCGCGCTTCATGATTGAGACGCCCCTGCCCGACATCATCCACGACCGGCTGGCAATCGAGCAGATTTTTACCAACCTGATGGAAAACGCGACCAAATATCTCGCGCCCGGACGTCCCGGGATCATTACGGTGCGCGGAAAGCGGCAGGGCTCGCGGGTCGTCTACGAGGTGCAGGACAATGGCCGCGGCATCGCGCCGGAAGATCATGAGCGGGTGTTCGAACTGTTCCGCCGGTCGGGCCAGCAGGACCAGAAAGGCGAAGGCATCGGCCTCGCCAACGTCCGCGCACTCGCCTATCGCCTTGGCGGAACGGTAACGTTACGATCGGTCTTAAGCGAAGGTTCAACCTTCATCGTTGAATTGCCGACCGAATTTAAGGGGGAAGAGTGAGATGAACGCGCAGCAACCGGTCCGCATCGTGATGATCGAAGATGATGAGGGGCATGCGCGCCTGATCGAAAAGAACATTCGCCGCGCGGGCATCTCGAACGCGCTGACCCACTTTCTCGACGGCACGAGCGCGCTCGAATATCTGTTCAATTCGCCCGAAGGTCCGGCGCAAAACGGACCGGCGCTGGTCCTGCTCGACCTCAACCTGCCCGACATGAGCGGGACCGACATCCTCGCCAAGATCAAGAGCGACGAGCGCCTGCATCGCACCCCCGTCGTCGTGCTGACCACGACCGACGACAAGGTCGAGATCGCGCGCTGCTACGACCTTGGCTGCAACGTCTACATCACCAAACCGGTGAACTACGAAAGCTTCGCCGACGCGATCCGTCAGCTTGGGCTGTTCCTGTCAGTCATCCAGGTCCCGGATCAGGCCTGACTCCATGCAGCAACCCCGGCGTATCCTGTACATCGACGATGATTCCGGCCTCCGCAGGTTGGTCGAGAAGCTGCTGACGCGGCGGGGCCACAGTGTGGTCACTGCAGCGACCGGCGAGGAAGGCATCGAAGCCGCCCTTACCGGCAACTTCGAAGTCATCGCGGTCGATCATTATATGCCGGGCCTCGACGGGCTGCAGACCCTCGCCAAGCTGCGCGAGATGCCCGACTGCCCGCCGGTGGTATACGTCACCGGTTCGGAAGAAAGCAGCGTCGCAGTCGCGGCGCTCAAGGCCGGCGCCTTCGAATATGTGGTGAAGTCGATCGGCGAAGATTTCGTCGACCTGCTCGAACAGAGCTTTACCCTCGCGCTGGCGCGCATCCGCCTCGAGCGCGAACGCGATCTTGCCGAGGAACAGTTGCGCAATGCCAACGAGCGTCTGGAAACGCTGCTCAAGGAAGTGAACCACCGCGTCGCTAATTCACTGCAATTGGTGTCGACCTTCGTGCACATGCAGTCGCGCGGACTGGAGAACGTCGAGGCGCGCGAAGCGCTGGAGGATACGCAGCGGCGGATCCAGGCGATCGCACAGGTCCATCGCAAGCTTTATTCGTCGGGCGACGTCGAGGCCGTCGCGATGGACGAATATCTCGCGGCGATCGTCGAGGAGCTTGAAGAGACTTGGTCGACCCCGACTGCCCCTCGCGCAATCCGGTTGACCGCAGAGCCGCTCCACCTCCACCCGGACAAGGCAGTATCGCTTGGCGTCATCGTCAACGAACTGGTCAGCAACGCCTGCAAATATGCCTATGATTCCGGTGCCGCCGGCGAAGTGCGGATCCAGTTCGGAAAGGCCGACAGTGAGGGTCGCTTCCACCTGCTCGTCGAGGACGACGGGGTGGGCATGTCCGAAGACGAGAAGCCCAAAGGCAGCGGCCTTGGATCGCGGCTGGTGCTTGCGATGGCACGGTCGCTGGCGGCCGAATTCGACTATGATCGTGGGCATGCCGGCGTCCGCGCCCGGCTACACGCCTCGATCTAGGCGGCGGGCCAGCTTTCCAAAATCTCGACGAAGCGGGACAGCCAGCCGTTGGTCTGGTGCCCGTCGACGACGCGGTGATCGATCGTCAGCGTAACGTAGGCCATCGGCCGGATCAGGATCGCGTCCTGCCCGCCGACGTCGCGAACGACGACGCGCTTCTCCAGCTTGCCGACACCAAGGATGGCGGCCTGTCCCGCATGCAGGATGATCGGACTGGCGAGCAGACTTCCCGACACGCCGTGATTGGAAATGGTAAAGCTTCCACCCGAGACGTCGCCGCCGGTCAACTGACCTGATCGAGCCCGTGCGGTGAGGTCGTCCAGCTTGGCGCCGATCGCGACCAGATCGAGCGATCCGGCGTCCTTGACGACGGGGACGACGAGCCCCTTGTCGCCAAGCGCGGTGCCGATACCGATATTGATTGTCGGCGAAATCGCGATGCGGTCCTCTTCCCAGCGACCGTTGATCGCCGGCGCAACCACCATCGCATCCGCCGCCGCCTTGATCAGATAGGCAGTGTAGCTCAGCTTCACGCCGCGCTCGGTCATTGCCTTCTTGTGCGCGGCGATCGCGCTGAAGTCGGCTTCGAACAAGGCGGTGACATGCGGCGCTTCGCTTGTCGCGCGCACCATGTTCTCGGCGATCTTCATCCGCATGCGATCGTGCGGGATGTCGCTGCCTTCGAAGTGGCGCGGCTGCGCCGTCGTGGGCGCCCCGACGTGGGTCACCGTCGCGCCTTCGACTGCACGATCGACATCCTCGCGCGTGATCCGCCCGCCACGCCCCGTCCCGGTCAGTCGCGAGGGATCGATATTATGCTGCAACAGCGCGCGCTTCACCGAGGGAGACAAGCGAGCCTCCCCCGCCGCAACCGTCTGACGGCTCGTCGAGGCGACCGGCGACGCAGATTGGGGAACGGGCGTTGGGTCTGCGTTCCCGGTCTTCGTCTCGCTAGCGTCGCCGTCGATGCGACCCAGCACCGACCCGGGCATCGCATCAGCATCGGTGTCTAGCAGAATTTCGCGAAGGATCCCTGCGACCGGCGACGGCACTTCCTGGGTGACCTTGTCGGTTTCAAGCTCAACCAGCGGATCGTTGACCGCAACGGCGTCACCGACCTTTTTCAGCCATGCGCGGACGACCGCCTTGGTGCCTTCCTGCTCGTCGGGAACGATGACGTCGATCACTTAGAACCCCACCAGTCGGTCGATTTCGGCGCGAATTCGCTCGACGCTCGGCACCGCCCACTCCAGCAGGCTGGGGTGATGCGGGCTCGGGATGTCGGGCATCGTCACGCGGGCCACGGGCGCGTCGAGGTCGAGGAAGGCCTCGTCGGCCACGACGGCGGCGATTTCCGCGCCGAAACCGCCGGTGCGAAGATCCTCATGGACGATCAGGCACCGCCGCGTGCGGCGGACGCTGTCGAGCACCATGTCGCGATCCCACGGATTGAGCGTGCGCAAGTCGATGACGTCGGCGCTGATGCCGTCCGCGGCCACCTCGCACCGCGGCACCATCGCGCCCCAGGTCACGATCGTGATCTTGTCGCCCTCGCGGGTCTTCTTCGCCTTCCCGAATGGCAGCACGAAAGCGTCGCCCGGCCACGGACGACGTGCCCAGCTGTCGTCGAGCATTGCACGATGTTCAAAAAAGATCACCGGATCGTTGCCGCGCAGGCTGGCGCGGAGAAGCCCGACCGCATCTTCCGCGTTCGACGGCACCGCGACCTTCCAGCCGGGATTGTGCACGAACTGCACTTCGTTGGTCTGGCTGTGCCACGGATCGCCGCACTTGAAGAAGCCGCCTGGAATGCGAAGAACCATCGGCGCCGAAAAGCGATTGGCGGTGCGCCAGCGCATCGTGCCGCAGTCATTGATCTGCTCGGTCGCCGGCTCGGCATATTTGCGGAACTGGATTTCGGGGACGGGCATCAGACCCGCCAAGGCCATGCCCACGGCGCGACCGATGATCCCTTCCTCATTGAGGCTAGTATCGAATACCCGGTCATGGCCATATTTGTCCTGAAGGCCCAGCGTCACTGCGTGGACGCCGCCCTTCGGACCAACATCTTCGCCGAATACCAGCACCTTGGGATTGGCGCTGAGCTCCTGGTCGAGCACGCGGCGGATCGCCGTCACCATGTTGATCCGCTGGCCTTCGGGCGAAGGTTGGTCGGTCCCTTCGACCGCAAGCCCGGCGCCACCACCGACGGCGCTCGCTTCACCGTCGAAGAAGACATGGGTCGTCACCTTGTCGGGGCTCGACACCCCGCGTGCCTCCGCCTCTTCACGCGCCTTTTCGACGTCGTGCGCCACCGAGGCCTCGATCCGCTCCCAGTCGAGGTCGTTCGCGAACGCCTTCAGCTTCGGCAGCGGGTCGCGCGCCCACTCGGACTTGACCTCCGTCTCGGACTTGTAGGTTTGCGTATCCTGGAAACTATGCCCCTCAAGCCGCGGAACGGTCAGGCGAATCAGCGCCGGAGTCCGCTCCCGGCGAACATGACCGACCGCCTCCCCGATCAGGCGCGCCGTCTCGACCGGATCGGTCCCGTCGCCGTTGAAGATCGTCAAATTCTGGAAGCTGGCGAGGTTCGCAGCGATGTCGCAGCCCGGCGTCTGGTAATGCGATGGCACCGAAATGCCGTAACCATTGTCCTCGATGTAAAAGAGCATCGGCAATGATTGCGTGGTCGCAATCGTTATCGCCGACCAAAATCCGCCGGTCGCACAACTCGCGTCTCCGCCGAGCACCACGCCGATCGACCCGCGCGACGGTTCACCCAAAACGCGCTCGCGATAGAGGCAGGCCTGCGCCCAGCCCGCCGCGGGCGCATATTGCGCGCCCACCCCGCCGCACATCGGCAGCGCATGCGCGCCGCCCGGATTGGGATAATTGAACACGACGCCGATATCGCGCCCGTCGCTATATCCCCCGGCGCGCCCCATCCCCGACCCAATCGCATCGGCAAGCGGAACGCCGAGCGCGAGCAGCATCGGCCGCGACCGATAGTATCCGCAAGCCGCATCGCCATCGCGCAGCTGCAGGCCAAGGATGACTTGCGCCATGTCGTGCCCGCGCGCGGAGAATTGGTAGAGCACCTTCTTTTCGGGAACGAGCCGCGTTTCCTCCAGTTCGTCGAGAGCGCGGCTCGTGGTCACCAGCCGCGCGACTTCCGCCCAATCCATGTCGATCACGTGGCCACCGTCGTCTCTAAAATCCGCGTCAGCCATTCAGAACCTCGACCACGGCGGCGATGAACCGATCGACCGCCTCGTCCGCCATGCCGACGATGTTGAAGCGGCCGCTGTCGGCCATGTAGATCGCGCGACTATCGCGCAGCGAGCGCACCTGCTCGGCATCGAACGGCAACATGGAGAACATGCCGAACTGGCGACCGATATAGGCCAGGCGCGGATCCGCCCCGGCGATGGCGGACCGGATGCGGTTGATCCGCGCACGCATCTCGCCAAGCTCCGCATGCCAGTCGGCGGCAAGCGCTTCGTCGTCGAGGACGGTGCGAACCACGGCCGCGCCATGGTCGGGCGGCATCGACCACATGGCGCGAGCAAGCTGGGCGACATGGTCGATCGCCGTGCGCGTGGTTGCCGCGCTCCCCGTCGCGACGAACAGCGATCCGACACGGTCACGATACACCCCGAAATTCTTGTCGCAGCTTTGCGCAATGATGACTTCTTCGGACAGGTCGAGCACGCGATGAAGGCCGCGTGCATCTTCCTCCAGACCGCGACCAAGGCCCTGATAGGCGATGTCGATCACCGGCAGAAGCCCGCGGTGCGCGACCGTCCGCGCGACATCGGCCCACTGGTCGTCGCTTAGGTCCGCGCCGGTCGGGTTGTGGCAGCAACCGTGCAGCAGGACGACGTCGCCCCTCCGCGCGCCGTCGAGCATCGACATCATCTCGTCGAAGCGGATGGTGGCGCTTTCCCGATCGTAATATCCGTATCGCGCAATCTCCAGGCCGGCGGCGTCGATGACCGGGACGTGGTTGGGCCAGGTCGGCGTTCCCACCAGCACGCGCGCGCCGGGGCGCGCTTCGGCGATCAGCTTGAACGCCAGCGACAATGCCCCGCACCCGCCGGGCGTCTGCAGTCCCATGATCCGCTGGTTCGCGGCATGCCGCCCGAGTAGGATCGGCCGGATCAGTTCGGCGAAGCGAACGTCCCCCATACTGCCAAGATAGCTTTTGGTGGTCTGCGCTTCCCACAGGCGCTGCTCGGCTGCCTTCACACTGCGCAGGATCGGGGTGCCGCCATGGCCGTCGCGATAGACGCCGACCCCGACGTCGATCTTTTCCGGCCTCGTATCGGCATTGGCGAGTGCAATCAGCGCAAGGAGCGAATCGCTTTTGATCGCGCTCAGCTTTTCAAGAAGTTGAGCGCCCCCGCTCGGCCCGGTCGTCGCAGTCTGGTCCAGCATGGCGCCGGACTAGCGCAGCGAATGCCAACAGTCACGCATCATAGTCGACCGCAACGCCCTCACCGACCGGCACCGATTGGCAGGTCAGCACATAGCCGGCCGCGACTTCCTCGTCGGTAAGGCCGTATCGCGCCGCCATCTCGACCTTGCCGCGCGTGACTCGCGCCCGACACGTCGCGCAAACGCCGGCCTTGCAGGCGAACGGCGCCGGCAGGCCCGACGCGCGCGCGCTGTCGAGAATGTTATTCCCGTCGAAATCGACCTTGCGCGTCCGCCCGTCGAGCGTGACGCTCATCGCCTGCCCGGCCGCTTCAGTCTGCAACCGCGACATTGCCGCCGCAGCGGCCGCCGACGGGCGACCGGCGGTGAACCGCTCGATATGCACCCGCTCGCGGGCGACGCCATGATCGAGGATCGCCGCCTCGGCCGCGTCCATCATCGGGCCTGGCCCGCAGATAAACCATGCCGCGACGTCGGCGGGATTGTCGATCAGCGCGTCGATCGCGGCGTCGCAGGTCGGGCGGTCGAGCATTCCGTTGAACAGGGCGACGTCGCCCTCTTCGTCACTTAGGAAATGATAGAGCTCGAACCGCCCGAGGTATCGATCCTTCAGCGCGGCGAGCGCCTCCAAAAAGATTACCGACCCCGCATCGCGATTGCCGTAGAGCAGGGTGAAGCGCGAGCCTTCCTCGACGCCCAGCGCGGTACGGATCAGCGACAGGATCGGCGTGATCCCCGATCCGCCGGCGAACGCGACATAGCGACGCGACGCGCCCGGATCGAAGTCGCACGTGAAACTGCCGTGCGGCGCCATCACGTCGATGGTGTCGCCGACCTTCAACTCCTGTCCGACCCAATTGGAAAAGGCGCCGCCCGCAATCCGCTTGACCGCGACCTTCAGTTCGCCCTCGTGCGGCGCGACGCAGAGCGAATAATTACGCCGCACTTCCTCGCCACCGATCGTCGCCCGAAGCGTCAAGTGCTGGCCGGCGCGGAAGCGGAAGGTCTCCGCGAGCTCGGGCGGGACCTCGAAGCGGATCGATTTCGCCTCGTCGGTCTCGGCCACGATCTCCGCGACCCGCAATGCGTGAAATTGTTCGGCCATGGTCTACCAGACGGCGTCGGGATAGGCGCGCGGCAGATGCTGCATCGTCGCCAGCAAATGCCCCAGATGTTCGCTGTGGTGCCCACGCCGGCCACCCAGGATCGGTCGCTGGTCAGCCGGCGCCTTCAAGCGCGCTTCGGCCAGCACCCGGGCCAGCTCCGCACGATACTCTTCCTCGAAGCGACGCGGATCGGCGGCGATCCCGCGCTCGATCAATTCGCCAAGCAATTTGTCGACCTCGAACAGTTCCGGAACGAAGCGCCAGCACCAGTCGAGGCCGTCGGCCATCCGCCGCGCGCTTTCGTCGGTGCCGTCGCCCAGCCGGACGATCCAGTCCGCCGACAATTCGCGATGGTAGGCGACTTCCTTGACGCCCTTCGCGGCGATGCCGGCAATCGCCGCGTCGGTCGATGTCGAAAGTTCGCGATAAAGCAGATGCTGCCACGTAGAGAACAGCCACTGCCGCGCCATCGTGCGGGCAAAGTCGCCATTAGGCTGCTCGACCAGCTGGCAATTGCGAAAGTCGAGCACGTCGCGGTGGAAGGCCAGACGATCGGCGTCGCCCGCTTCGCCAAGAAAATTGGTCGCCTGTCCGATCAGGTCGAGCGCCATGTTGGCAAGGCTGAGGTCGACCTCCAGCGCCGGCGCGTGGCCGCACCATTCGCTGAGTCGCTGGCCAAGGATCAGCGCGTCGTCGCCAAGCCGTTGCAGATAATCGGCACGCGCCGGATCGTGACCGCCCGCGGTTGCAGCGTCGAACGCCCCATGGTCGGGGGCGCTTTTCGCGCGTCCCTCGACATCCTTTTCGATCGTGGGAAGCGACGGCATCAGATGTGCGTCACGACGTCGGGAATGTCGTAGAAGGTCGGGTGGCGATAGACCTTGTCCTTCGCCGGCTCGAACATCGGTCCGCTATCGGACGGATCCGACGCAGTGATTTCGGACGACGGGACAACCCACAACGACACTCCCTCCTCACGGCGGGTGTAAGTGTCGCGGGCGTGGCGAAGCGCCAACTCGCTATCGGGCGCGTGCACGCTGCCGACATGACGATGATTGAGCCCGCCCCGCGATCGCACGAACACTTCCCACAGCGGCCAATCGCCGCTGCTGACGGCATCGCCGCTCACGCCGCCGCCTTCCGGCGCTTGTCCTCATGCGCGGCCGCGGCTTCGCGCACCCAGGCGCCATTGTCCCACGCCTCGCGGCGCGCTTTCATCCGTTCCTTGGCGACCGGGCCCTCACCGCGGACGACCGCGTAGAATTCCTCCCAGTCGATCTCGCCGAAGTCGTGCCCACCTTTTTCCTCGTTCCACACTAGGTCGGGGTCGGGAATGGTCAGGCCCAGGAAGTCGGCCTGCGGCTTGGAAATATCGACGAATTTCTGGCGAAGTTCGTCGTTGGTCTCGCGCTTGATCCGCCAGCGCATCGAGCGCTCGGTGTTGGGCGAATTGTCGTCGGGCGGACCGAACATCATCAGGCTTGGCCACCACCAGCGATTGAGCGCGTCCTGCGCCATCCGCTTCTGCTCGTCGCTGCCGTTAGCGAGCGCGATCATGATCTCGTAACCCTGCCGCTGGTGGAAGCTTTCTTCCTTGCACACGCGAACCATCGCCCGGGCGTAGGGCCCATACGACGTGCGCTGCAGCGGAACCTGGTTCATGATCGCCGCACCGTCGACCAGCCAGCCGATCGCGCCCATGTCGGCCCAGGTCAGCGTCGGGTAATTGAAGATGGTGCTGTACTTCGCCTTGCCCGAATGCAGCGCTTCGATCATCTCCTGGCGGCTCGTGCCGAGCGTTTCCGCAGCGCAATAGAGATAAAGCCCATGCCCGGCCTCGTCCTGCACCTTGGCGAGCAGGATCGCCTTGCGCCGAAGCGACGGCGCGCGAGTGATCCAATTGCCCTCGGGCAGCATGCCGACGATCTCGCTATGCGCGTGTTGCGAAATCTGCCGCACCAGCGTCTTGCGATACGCCTCGGGCATCCAGTCCTTTGGCTCGATGAACTCGTCGGCGGCGACGCGCGCCTCGAACGCGGCAACCAGTGCCGGATCCTCGGGAGCCTCGATCGGCGCGACGTTCTTGGATAGCTCGGTTGTGTACATGGGTCCGATGTAGCGATTGATGGGGCGAGGTTCAAACGCTCAGCAGCGGTTCAAGTGGCAAAGGCAAGGAAGACCCGATGTATCACAACCGCCGAACCTTTCTCACCCTCGCCGCGGCCGCTGCCGCAGTGCGGCCGGCCATCGCGTCCGCCCAGTCCGGTCCGAGCTTTCGTCCCGAAGACTTCGGCGCTCGAGGCGACGGGGCAACGAACGACAGCGCCGCGTTCGCCGCGCTCGCGGCCGCCGTCAATCGCGCGGGGGGCGGCACAATAATCTTCGCCAAGGGCCAAACCTATCTCGTCGGCGCGCAGGCGCGAGGTGGCGGCCCCTACCTGTTGAATCCTGCGCCATTGCTCGAGCTCCGCGACCTGACCCGCCCCCTCGACATCGTCGGGAACGGCGCGCGGATGAAGTGTCGGCCAGGGCTGCGCTATGGAGCGTTTCTTCGAACCGGCGCTCCGAACGCCAGAAACGTGCCGAATTTCGCCGTCGAGGAAGTCGCGACGCCCTACCGCGCGATGATCGACATCCGCGGCTGCCGAGCGCCGATCACGCTGCGCGATCTCGAGCTCGACGGGAACGACGCCGGCCTGATCCTGGGCGGCCGCTTCGGGGATGAGGGCAAGCAAATCCCCGCGACGGGCCTGTTTTTGTTCGACAACCATGCGACCGAGACGATCAGCAACCTCTACAGTCATCATCATGGCCAGGACGGCATCATGATAGACGGCGACGATCGACGGCCGATGCGCAGCAGTTTCTCGCGGGTGCGATGTACCTACAACGGCCGGCAGGGCGTCAGCATCATCGGCGGGCGCGGTTACGATTTTGCCGACTGCGATTTCAGCCACACTGGACGCGCAGCGGTTCGGAGTTCCCCCGCCGCCGGCGTGGATATCGAGGCTGAGGGCACCAAGATCGTTCGCGACCTTCGCTTTACGCGCTGCACCTTCGCGCACAACGACGGCTGCGGCATGCTGGCCGAAGCCGGCGACGGCGCCGATGCGAGCTTCGCCGACTGCCGCTTCATCGGCTCGGTCACGTGGTCGGCGTGGGCACGAAAGCCCGGCCTGTCCTTCACCGGCTGCACCTTCGTCGGCTCGGTCGTCAGCCCCTATCCCGACGCGCGCAATCCGGCGAGGGCGGCGCAGTTTCGCGACTGTCTGTTCACTGATGTCCCGATCGAGCCGGGCGGCCGGGTGTTCGTCGGTGGCGGGCCGATCGTGAACATGGCCGAAAGCGACAATGTTCTGTTCGACGGCTGCCGGTTCGAGCTGCAGCGCGAAGGGACGCTCCCGTGGGGCTGGCGCGCCACCTACCGCGACTACACGATGCGGCAGCGTTCGTCGGCGGTCGGCTATCCGAAGGGCCGTTACCTCGGCACCAGCAGCATCGTCGGCAGCGTCGATCTCTACGGGTCGAAGGTCGAAGGCGTCCTGACGGTCAACGGGAAGCCCTTCGCGAGAGGGCTTCACGGCGGAAAGCCTTGGTAATTGGGGCGCGATTGCAACCCGCGCGCGCTTGGCGCTAAGCCAGCGCCATGACCAAAACCAGCATCCTGACCGAGCGCACCGACCGGATCGTCCGGATCACGCTCAACCGTCCCGATCGCCTCAACAGCTTCACTCGGGCAATGCACGCCGAACTTCGCGACGCCATCGACAGTATTGGCGACGCCCGCGTGGTCATCCTGACCGGCGCCGGCCGCGGCTTCTGCGCGGGACAGGACCTCAACGACCGCGCCGTCGCCCCCGGTGAAGCGGTCGACCTCGGCGCGACGGTCGAAGAGAGCTGGAATCCCCTTGTCCGTGCTTTGGCGGCGCTCCCTCAACCCGTCATTGCGCGCGTCAACGGCGTAGCCGCCGGCGCCGGCGCCAACATCGCGCTGGCGTGCGACCTCGTCGTCGCCGCAAAGTCGGCCAAATTCATCCAGAGCTTTTCCGCGCTCGGCCTCATCCCCGACAGCGGCGGCAGTTGGCACCTCCCCCGTCTGGTCGGACAGGCTCGCGCATTGGGGCTGGCGCTGACCGGCGAGCCGCTGCCGGCGGAGCGCGCCGCCGAGTGGGGCATGATCTGGAAATGCCTCGACGATGATCAACTCGACGTCGAGGTCGACGCGCTGGCCGAACGCCTTGCCGCCCTGCCCCCGCTGGGCCTCGCAGCGATCAAGTCGATCATCCGCACCACGGGCAGCCGCACGCTCGACGAGGAACTCGACCTGCAGCGCGACGAGATGCGACGCCTCGGCTTCACCAAGGATTATCGCGAAGGCGTCGCGGCCTTTCTCGAAAAGCGACCGCCGACCTTTACTGGCGAGTAGGGTCGGGCCGCAGCACCGCATCAGCGGCCTGAAGCGGAGTCGCCAAGGCCTGCCGCGCCTCTGCGGCAGCGATAATCGCAGCGGCAACCGAGCAGAGCGCGATCGCCAAATATTGCACGCGCCGACCCCAGTGCCGGTGGCGTTCCGATCTGTCCGGGGACGGACGAGGCACCCGTCTCCGTTCCGACGGCAACGCATTCACGCCGCCGCGTACCTCCACCTCCGACACCAGATCGTCGATCGAAAGCTCATCCTGCGCCTTCAACCCGACCCGATGGCCGCTGGACCACATCACCCGCGCCACGATGACATGAGGACCACGGCGGATCTCGAGATAGGAATTGCGCTCGGGCGGTTTGGAGGTCTGGAGCATCAGCCCGCGCGACGACAGGTTGAGGATGCACGCGTCATGCCACGCGCTCGCGACACGCATTCGCGCTTTCAGCATCACCTTGCGCCGCGGCTCGCGCGACTTCACCGGCTGTCGTTCCCGTCCATCGGAACAAGAAGCGCAGGGTATGACCAACAGGAGCTTGCGCTTTGATCCGGATCGGAGTCAGCGAAAACACTGTCGCGCACCCGCCCGGATCGCCTATCGAGGGACCATGAAAACCGCTCAGCTTCTGAACTTCGCCCAGGATCGCTGGATCGCCGGCGATGCCGCCAGCCAGTCATCCCTCGTTTCCGCGATCGACGGCACCGAGGTCGCGAGCACCGGATCGGGCGGAATCGACTTCAAGGCGATGCTCGACCATGCCCGCGCCGTCGGCGGTCCCGCGCTCCGCGCGATGACCTTCCATGATCGGGCGCGCCTGCTCAAAAGCCTCGGTCTCGCCATCTTGGAGCGGAAAGAGGAGCTTTACGAGCTCAACTACCTCACCGGCGCCACCCGCAAGGACGGCTGGATCGATATCGAAGGCGGCGCGGGCACCCTGCTCTCCTTTTCGTCCAAAGGCCGGCGCGAGCTTCCCGACGCGAATGTCCTGCTCGACGGCGCACTCGAGCCACTGTCGAAGGAAGGCAGCTTCGTCGGTCAGCACATCTACACCTCGATGCAGGGCGCCGCGGTCCACATCAACGCATTCAACTTCCCCGTGTGGGGAATGCTCGAGAAGCTGGCGCCCACCCTGCTCGCCGGCGTTCCCGCAATCATCAAGCCGGCCTCGTCGACCGCCTACCTGTGCGAAGCCGCCTTCCGGGTGATGATCGACACCGGCCTGCTTCCGCCTGGCGCGGTGCAGTTGATTGTCGGCGGGGTCGGCGACCTGTTCGATCACCTCACCGGTCAGGACGTGGTCAGCTTCACCGGCTCGGCCTCGACCGCGCTCAAGCTGCGCTCCCACCCCGTCGTCGCGCGCGAAAGCGTCCGCTTCGTGGCCGAGCAGGACAGCCTCAACGCCTCGATCCTCGGACCCGATGCAGCCCCGGGGACGCCCGAGTTCGACTTGTTCGTCAAAGAAGTCGTCAACGAGATGACCGTCAAGGCGGGACAAAAGTGCACCGCGATCCGCCGCGCCATGGCGCCGGCCGAATATCTCGACGCGGTCGAAGCCGCGATCCGAGAGCGCCTGGCCGCCACGGTCGTCGGCGATCCGCGCGACAAGGCCAGTCGCATGGGCGCGCTCGTCTCCTGCGCCCAGCGCGACGACGTCCGCCGCCAGGTGGCCAAGCTGGTCGAAGCCGGGGCGCGGATCGTCGTCGGCGACCCCGACGCTGCGCCGGGACATTCGGCTGGCGCCTTCCTCGACCCGATCCTGCTTCGCGCCGACGATCCCTGGACCGCCACCGCCGTCCACGACGTCGAGGCGTTCGGGCCGGTCTCGACGATCATGCCCTATCGCGACCTCGCCGATGCCGTCGCGCTTGCCAATCGCGGCATGGGCAGCCTCGCGCTGTCGCTGTTCAGCCATTCGCCCGACGTGGCCCGCGACTTCATCCAGGGCGCGGCGGCATTCCATGGGCGGATGCTCGTCATCAACCGCGACAATGCCGCCGAATCGACCGGCCACGGCTCGCCGCTCCCCGTCCTCGTCCACGGCGGCCCGGGCCGCGCGGGCGGGAGTGAAGAGATGGGCGGCATTCGCGGGGTGAAGCATTACATGCAGCGCACCGCGATCCAGTCGACCCCCGGCATGATCGCCGCGATCAGTGGACAATATATTCCCGGCGGTCCCAAGCGCTTCGTCGAGGGTCATCCGTTCCGGAAGCGAATGCGCGACCTCCACATCGGCGACACGCTTCGCACCGCCTCACGCACGGTTACGATCGAGGACATCGAGCATTTCGCCGAATTCACCGGCGACAAATTCTACGCCCACATGGACGAAGAAGCGGCCAAGGCGTCGCCAATCTTCGAAGGCCGTGTCGCGCACGGTTACTTGATCCTCAGCTTCGCCGCCGGCCTGTTCGTCTGGCCCGACCCCGGCCCCGTCCTCGCCAACACCGGCCTGGAGAATCTGCGTTTCCTCTCCCCGCTCTATCCCGGCGACTCAATGCGGGTCGAACTCACGGTTCGGTCGAAGGCGCTCAAGAGCGAGGAAACCGGCGTCGTTCGCTGGGCGGTCGAAGTCTTCAATCAGAAGGACGATCTCGTCGCGACCTACGATCTGCTGACCGAGAATTTGCCCTGAGCGAATAGGCGGAACGCCGACTCCTTGCCGCTCGTTGACCGAGCATTCCAAGGAGGATTTTTCCATGAACATTCGCGACCTGATGACGAGCGACGTCAAGACCGTCTCCCCTGACGCTACCGCGCAGGAGGCCGCTGGCTTCATGCTCTCGGCCGACACCGGTTCGATCCCCGTTTGCGATGGCGACAAGGTGATCGGCATGATCACCGACCGGGACATCGCCGTGCGCGGTGTTGCCGAGGGCAAGGGGCCGGATTGCTCGGTCCGCGACCTGATGTCGTCCGACTTGATCTATGCCCGCGACACCGACGACGTGCTCGCGATCGCCCAGCGGATGAGCGACAAGCAGGTTCGACGCCTGCCGGTGCTCGATGCCGAAGACAAATTGGTCGGGATGGTCAGCCTGGGCGACCTCAGCCGCGAAGCGCAGGAATCGGCCGCGGCGACCGCGCTGGAAGGCGTGAGTGCCGCTGGCGGGCAGCACGCTCAGTAAGGATGGAAAGGCGCCGGGCTGTCATTCAGCCCGGCGTATTTCTTTGAGTTTTAGCGGCCGAGGCCGGCGATTGCCTGGTCGACCAGCGCCTTGTCGGCATTCTGGTCGTTGCGGTCGGCAATCAGCTTGGCGGCAGCGGCAGCGGCAGCCGACGCCGCGGTCGCACGAAGCTGGTCGATCGCCGCGCGCTCTTCCGCACCGATCTTCGCTTCCGCCATCGCCTGACGGCGCGCGATCAGCGCCTCGGCATCGCTCGACGCCTTGGCGACGATTGCCTCGGCCTCATGATGCGCCCGCTCGACCATTGCCGCGGCATCGGCATCGGCTGCGCGCGCCTTGGCTTCATACTCGGCCTTCAGCGCCTCGGCATCCTTACGAAGCGTTTCGGCCTCGGCAAGCTGCTCGCGGATCGCGTCGATCTTCTTGTCCAGGCTCTTGCCGATCGCCGACGGCACTTTCTTCCAGAACAGAATGACGAGCACGACAACCATCGCCAGCGCGACGAGCATCGACGCATCGAAGCCCAGCGCGACCGGGTCGGCACTTCCGTGCGCCGCGCCGGGCACTTCCGCGCCGGCGTGGGTTTCGGTTTCGACCTGCGGCTCAGCCATGTGCCAGTTCCTTCGCCACGGCGGCGCGCGCCGTTGCCGGATCGACGGTCAGTCCCGCGACGCGGCTGACCAACTGCTCGGCGGCTTCGGCGGCCACGGTTTCGATTTCCGCCATCGCCGAGGCGCGGGCCTCGCCGATCCGAACCATCGCCGCGTCGATCTTCCTGCCCATCGCGGCGTCCGCCGTGTTGACCGATTGCTCGGTCGCACGGGCGGCATTTGCCTTGGCCTCGGCGGACAGGCGAGCCGCTTCGGCGCGGCTCTTGTCCATCTCGGCCCGATAGGCTTCCTCAAGCGCATCGGCGGCTTCGCGAGCCCCCTCCGCTGCTTTCAGGTCGGCGGCGATTTTCGCGTCGCGAGCATCGACCGTCGACTGGATCTTGGGAAGCATCCCAAGCCCGACGACGGCGAAAATCGCGCCGAAGAAAATCGCCAGCCAGAACAGCTGCGATGCGAAGATCTCGCCGATTTGGGCGATCTGCGGCATGGCCGACCCCTATGGATTAATCGTGAAGCTGCGTGTCGTTCTTACGAAACGAACAGCAGGATCATCGCAACGACGAACGCCAGCAGGCCGAGAAGCTCGGCGGCGGCGAAGCCGATGAACAGGCGACCCTGCTGGCCGTCGGCGGCTGCCGGGTTGCGAAGCGCGCTCTCGAGGAACGAGCCGAAGACGTTGCCGACGCCGATGGCGGCCATGCCGACGCCGATGGCGGCCAGACCGGCACCGAGCAGCTTTGCAGCTTGAGGATCCATGATGTTACTCCCTTGGGTTTAAAGTGGTGTTTAGTGAAGGTTGATCGCGTCGTTCAGGTAGAGCGACGTGAGCAGGGCGAAAACGTAGGCCTGGATGGCGCACACCAGCAGTTCGAGCACGGTGATGCCGATCATCAGGATGAAGCTGGGTAGCGCCACGACCGGGGCGACCCACAGTGCTTCGGCATTGAGGCCATTGATGACGAAGCCCGCGAGCACCTTCATCAGGATGTGGCCGGCGGTCATCGCGACGAAGAGTCGAAGCGCAAGGCTGAACGGGCGCATCAGGAAGCTGATCAGCTCGATCGGGAACAGCACCACGGCCATCGGGCCCTTCACGCCATGCGGCACGAAGAGGCTGAAGAAATGGAAGCCGTGCTTGGCGAAGCCGATCACCAGGACGATCGCGAAGCTCATGATCGCGAGGACACCGGTCACCGTCAGGTGGCTGGTCACGGTAAAGGCGTGAAGTCCGACCAGCGCCGTCGGCAGCATGCCGAGCAGGTTCGCGGTCAGGATGAACATGAAGAGCGAGAAGACGTAGGGCGTGTACTTGCGACCGGCGGGACCGATGTTCGCATCCATCATCGAGGTGATGAAGCCGGTGAAGCCTTCGACCGCCATCTGCCAGCGACCGGGGACCAGCTCGCGCTTCATCCCACCCAGCATGAACAGCCAGATCGCGCCGAGCGCGAGAGCCATCCACATCGCCGAGTTGGTGAACGCAATGTTCTGACCCGCGATCGACCAGTCGCGCCCGAACAGGGGCTCGACCAGGAATTGGTGCATCGGATCGATCTTGCCCGATTCTGCCGCCACGTGAGCCGTTTCCTTCTAGTCGTAGCGGCCGGTCGCCCTAGGAGCGCCGGCTCGACATCTTGATAATGCTCCAGAAGCCGCCGACGGTGCCAAGCACCATCAGGACCACCAGAAGCACGTGCCCGGTGCCCAGCAGGCTGTCGAGCAGCCAACCGATCACCGCACCGCCCAACAGGCCGCCGAGCAGGGTGGACAGGACGCGCTGACCGAGTTGCTCGTTGGCATCGGCCGGTTCGCGCGCCTGGCCGGTTCGTTCGGCCTCGCGGGACTGTGCGCGTTCCAGTCGCTCTTCGAGCGAATCGAGCCGTGCATCCTGCGGGGACTTCGGAACCTGCCCGGGTTCGTTTTCCGTCATGCTCCCAACTCCTTCACCTGTGCGCCAGCGCTCTTAGGAAGGTGCGGGCGCGTGGGGCTGAGAACATGGCGGCCAACAAGCCCGCCAAGGCGCCGCCCCTTTATGAACCGAGGCGCCGATAGTCAACCGCCGCGTGCCGCCCGAAGCGCCACTTCAGGCGTTATCGGCAGTAGCTTGGCAGGATCACCGGCTCGCTCGCGGTCCGCTGCCGCCACGCGCCATCGACCAGCATATAATATCCGCCGACCGGCACCCGCGCCAGCAGCGCGCAGCCTGCCGTTAGCCCGACTTCCTCGGCCGTCACTCCGCGCCGCCGCGCCAGATTGGCATAGAGCGAACGCCTGCGGATGTTGACCGCCGACACCTGCCGCCGAAGCGCGGGAGTCGGGACACCGACCGCGGACTGATAGCCGTTATACTTCTCGCCCGCCGTCCCGCTGCGTTGCGCCTCGACTACGACCGGAGGCCGCTGGGCGCCGAGCGGCGCCGCCACCGCTGCCCCCAATGCCAAGGCAAGGATCACGACCGGCCGCATCACTGGCGATTCTGCGGGGTCTGCTGCGGGAAGGCCTCGGGATTCTGGTTGATCAGCGTCTCGACGTCGCGCTGCAACCGCACCAGCACTTCCTGGCGGATGGTGACGTTGAGGTTGATCTCGATCGGCTTGTCGGGCGTGTCGACCGTGATGCATCCGCCAAGCGGCAGCATCAGGCCGACGGCGAGCAGTGCCGGTGGCAGTTTCGAACGGGTCATGGGCGGCATCCTCATGGCTGGCTTGCTGGAGTTGGCTGGGCGGAAGGCGGAGTGGCGCTGATATCCTCCTCCACCGGGGTCTGGCTTTGCTGCTGCGTCTCCTCGCGGCGGCGCGTTTCGTACGTGATTCCCGGCACCTCATCGAGCGGGCGCGGAAGCGCGGGCTCGATCACCTGGGTCGGATCGCGGAAGCTCTTGGCGGTCGCGATAAGTCCGCGGAATGGTCCGCGGATCGTCACGTTGAACTTGAACGGGATGCGATTGATCGCGCGGATCAGCCGCTGGGTGCTGGTGTTGCCAAGTCCGACACCTTCGACCGTCAGCCGCGTCGCGAATTCGCCGTCGAGGAAGCCGTCCAGCCGGATGATCATCGACCGGAAGCGAAGGTCGCGCAGCGCGTCGAAGGCCAGTCCGCCCATGGTGCCCAGATTAGCGCGATTGACGACGCCATTATAGGCCAGCGTCCCGCCACCGGGCCGGCTGTCGAGACGACCGCCGACGATCCGCCCGCCCTCGTCGTCGAAGATCATCGGCAGGACGCCGTCGAATACGCCCGACGCCTGGATTTCCTTGAAGCCGAGCGAACCGACGAAGGTCTCGGCATCGAGCCCGATCACCTCGAACGTCAGCCGCTTGGCGCTCGGGCGGCCGAAGTTGAGGATCGTTTCCTGCAGGACCAGCCGCCCGCCCATGAACGGCCATTCGCCGCGCTCGATCTTCACCAGTCGGTCCGGGAGTATCTGATAGCGAATGACCCCGTTCTCGACGAGAATACCGGGGTTGATCGACGCGACGTTCAGCGTCTGTCCCGGCGCCGTGGTAAGGCCGAGCAGGTCGTCGAACGCGACCGTCCCCGCAATGCCAGTCACTGGACCGAACGCCGCCGCAAGGTCGAGGTCGCGGGTCGAGAATTCGCCGCTCGAGGTCACGCCGCCACTGCCGTTCCACGCGATGCGCCCCTGCCCGTTGACCGACCCCTCGACCAGCGCGATCACGCCTTCGGTCAGGCGGGTCAGTTCCTCGGGCTGCAACTGCTCGCCAAAGGTCAGGATCGGAACGTCGAGCAGCGCATCGCCGCGACCATTGTCGAGATTATGATTGATCGTGACCTCGGTCACCGCCGTCCCGCTTGGCGGATGGCGGAGCGTCCCGAGCGCCTTGATCCGGCCGTCGGCAAGCGTGAAGCGGACATTGTCGCTGCGCAGCGGGTAGAAACGCGCCGGATCGGCCTGATCGGACACGGTGAGTGCGCTGTCGACGCCAAGGTCGCCGCCGAAGAACCGCCAGCGTCCGTCGGCATCGGTGATGCGCAGCGGAACGCGTCCGATCGTCGCATCGCCGCCGGCGAAGGTGCCGGTAATCCCGCTTCCGGCAAAAGTGCCCAGCAGCGTCTCCGCGTTGATCAGCACCGGCGAATTGGGCTGGCCCAACCTCGCTCTCGCGCGGCTCAGGTCGAAACGGCTGCCGTCGCCGAACCGCGCGCGCGCCGCATCAAGCGAGAACGGCGAGCGGCCGAGCGCGCCGCGAAGGCGCAAATTGTTGGTCGCGACGCCGATGTCGGTTCGCCCCCCGGCGACACGGCTGAGGATCGCGCCGTTCGTCGCGCACAGCGGAAGTCGCGTCGGGCCAAGGCGAAGCGAACCCGTCGTCAGACTGGCGAAGCGCGCATCGATGCAGCCCTCGCCGAACCGGAGCGCGCCTCCGGCACCGATCCGTCCCGCGATTGGCAGGCGCAACCCCGTGACGCGTCCATTGGAGAACGGCCCGTCCATCAGCGCGATCGTGTCGATCTGTGTCCACTCATCGCTGCGGCCCGAGAAGCGAACGGTCGCCAGCGTCAGCTTCGCACCCCCCGCTGCGAGCGGCGCGATGTCGGCGGTCCCGCTGATCGGCCCACCATTTCGGGGCTGGCGCAAGGCGATGCGTGCGGTCGGGAGACCGCCTCCCGCCGCAGCGATGTTGCCGTCGATGCGAAGCCGATTGTCGGGCCAGTAGAAGGTCACGCCGTCGCCGCCCGACACGTCGATCCGCGCGCCGCTAGCCGACCGTGCTTCGGCGGTCTCGATCCGGACCGCGCCCCCGCCGCGCTGGTTGATCAGGCGCAGTGACCCGAACACGTCGAATTGGCGGGCCGCGCCCTGGATGCTGGCGGCCAGTCGCTCGGCAATCGGCGCCAGCGGTGTTCCAGCGGCCGAACGAAGCGGATCGGTCAGCGACGACGTCAGTCCCGGTGCGGTTGCGACCGAGGATGCGCCATAGTCGCCCACCAAGGTCAGGCCACCGCGCCGCGCTTCCAGCCGGTAGCGGCCGTCGAACCGCGTCCGCTGCGCCAGCACCCGCGCGATCCTGGCGTTGCGCGCCGACAGGTCGATCCGTCCAAGGATCGTGGTGGGGCTTCCCTTGAAGGTGAGGTTGCTGGTGACTCCGGCGAGGCCGTTCACGCCCGCGGTGAGGCCCGCGAGCGACAGGCGCCCGCTTCCATCGAAGCTTCCGAAAGCCTCTGAAAAGCGCGAATCGATCTCCATCCGCGGCTGATCAAGAACGAGATTGCTCGCCGGGCAGGCGAAGCGGGTCGCACCGATCGGTCCTTCGACGCGCGGACTTCGCGCGGTCACGCCGACCTTAACGAATGCCTTGAACGAATCGAGCGTGCACGACCCGGGCCGAAGTCTCGGCGCAGAGGCCGCAAGCTTTCCGCGGAAACCGCCCGACAAATTGCCACGCCCCTCCAGCGCAAAGCCCAAGGGGCCGTACGGGGTGGCAAGCGCGATCGTCGCGTCCTTCAGATCCACCGCGAGGTCGGGCAGCGTGAACGGCTTCCCGCTTGGCGGCGGAAGCAGCTTGTCGATCTGGCCCCAGCTGACGCGATTGCCGACCACCCGGCCCTTCAGCCGAACGCCGCGCGCCGCGACGCGATAGACCTCGACCTTGCCGTTCCATTTGATCCGCACCTGCACCACGGCCTTGCGCGCGGTCAGGTCGGGGTTGGCGGGATCACCGATAACAAGGTTGCTCAGTTCTTGCGTGCGAAGGCCCACGCGATCGATGCGGTAGGTCGCTTCGACCCCGCGGCTGCGCATTTCGTCCGCCAGAAGGTCTTCGGCAATCGGCTTGCGAAAAATCCACACCCCCGCGAGCGCCAAAAGCGCCAGTATCAGAATGACCAGCATTCCAAGCCGAGTAAAACGCCATACGCGGTGCCAATGGCCGCGATGGCGAACGACGATAGGCTCGACGAGACCTTCGTCGAGTTCCTTCGCTACTTCTTCACGAAGCCCGCCATCTTCACTGCCAACGCTCATTCTGCCGAACAACCCCGCGCCTCGCGGACCGTTCCGCCTGTGTCACGCTTAACCCTTGTCGTGTCCTTTTCGCCACCCTAGCATTGCGATGCCATGGCGGATGAACCGACCCCCGGGCCGGCCGACGCCGCCGGCCACCGTGCCCGCCTTCGCCAGCGCCTTTTCGATGGCGGCGGCAAGGCACTGCTTGATCATGAACTTGTCGAATATCTGTTGGCGCTCGCAATCCCGCGCCGCGACACCAAGGCGCGGGCAAAAACGCTGATCGCGCGGTTCGGCGGCATCGGGCCGCTTCTTGGAGCCGACGCCGAGACGCTTCGCCGCGAAGGATTGAGCGACGGCGTGATCGGCGCGCTGAAGATTGCCGAAGCGACTTCGCTGCGACTTCTGGAAACGCGGATCGAGGGTCGCCCCGTCCTCTCAAGCTGGGACGCGCTCGGCGACTATCTGCAGGCGGCGATGGGTCATCAGGGGATCGAGGAGGTCCGCATCCTGTTCTTGAACGCCCGCAACATGCTGATCGCCAACGAGGCGATGTGGAGCGGAAGCGTCGACGAGGCTTCGGTCCATGTCCGCGAGGTGATGGCGCGCGCCATCGCGCTCGGCGCCACCGCGATCATCATCGTCCACAATCATCCCAGCGGCGACCCCTCCCCCAGCCGTCAGGACATTCGCCTGACCAAGGATTTGATCGAAGCTGGCCGCCATATGAAGATCACCGTGCACGACCATGTCATCGTCGGCGCGCAGGGCCGGTCGAGCATGAAGGCGATGGGCCTGATCTGATCGGCGCAATTGCGATGCCCCGCGCGCCCTGCTAGCCGCCTCGCCCATGGTTCCTCGCTATTCCCGCCCCGCCATGACCGCGATCTGGTCGTCCGAAAACCGCTACCGCATCTGGTGGCAGATCGAAGTCTTCGCCGCCGAAGCGATGGGCAAGATCGGAATGATTCCCGCCGACGACGCCACCACGATCCGCAAGGCGTACGACGCAGACGTGCTCGGCGAGATCGACGTTCCCGCCATCGATGCGATCGAAGCGGTCACCAAGCATGACGTCATCGCCTTCCTGACATGGGCCGGCGAGAAGCTCGGTCCTGAACGGCGCTGGCTTCATCAGGGCATGACCTCCAGTGACGTGCTCGATACCAGCCTCGCGGTGCAGCTCAAGCAGTCCGCCGACCTGCTGGTCGCGGATCTCGAAAAGCTCCTCGACGTGCTGAAGCGTCGCGCCCTCGAGCATAAGATGACCCCGACGATCGGTCGAAGCCACGGCATCCATGCCGAGCCGGTGACCTTCGGGCTTAAGCTGGCGCAGGCCTACGCCGAATTCGACCGCAACCTCGTCCGCCTGAAAGCTGCGCGCGACGACATCGCCACCTGCGCGATTAGCGGCGCGGTAGGTACTTTCGCCAATATCGATCCCGCGATCGAGGAACATGTCGCCGCCGAACTCGGCCTCTCGCCCGAGCCGACCTCGACGCAGGTGATCCCGCGCGACCGGCACGCGATGTTCTTCGCGGTGCTCGGCATCATCGCTTCGTCCATCGAGCGGCTCGCGGTCGAAATCAGGCACCTCCAGCGCACCGAGGTGCTCGAGGCGGAGGAATATTTCTCGCCCGGCCAGAAGGGCTCGTCGGCGATGCCGCACAAGCGCAACCCGGTGCTGACCGAGAATCTCACCGGCCTCGCCCGCGTCGTTCGCGCCGCGGTCGTCCCGGCGATGGAGAATGTCGCGCTCTGGCATGAACGCGACATCTCGCACTCGTCGGTCGAACGCTTCATCGGCCCCGACGCCTGCATCACCCTCGATTTCGCGCTCGCCCGCCTTACCGGCGTGATCGACAAGCTGCTCGTCTATCCCGACCGCATGCAGCGCAACATGGACCGCATGGGCGGCCTCATCCACTCGCAGCGCGTCCTGCTCGCGCTGACCCAGGCCGGCCTCAGCCGCGAGGACAGCTATTCGCTCGTCCAGCGCAACGCGATGAAAGTGTGGGAAAGCGACGGCGCGCTCAATCTCCTCGACCTGCTTCGCGCGGATCCCGACGTGACCGCGCGACTGTCGGACGCGGAACTGTCGGCGCTGTTCGATCTTGGCTACCACCTCAAGCGGATCGACACGATCTTCGACCGGGTGTTCGGTCCGGCCGCGGCTTGACCGCACGCGCCGCGCTTCGCGCCGCGACCGATGCGGCGCACCAGCGGGTCGACGCCTATTTCTCGCGCCTCGACCTCGCGGATCCGGACGATTACGCCCGCTTCCTGCTCGCCCAGGCGTCGGCGTTCCTCCCCGTCGAGCAGGCGCTCGACGAAGCCGGTGCTTCGCTGGTCATCACCGACTGGGACAGTCGCCGCCGATTGACGTTGCTCCTCGGCGATTTAGAAGCACTCGGCCTGACGCCGCCCGCGCCGTGTGAGCCTCCCGCCTACGACAGCGAAGCCGCGATCTGGGGAGGCGCTTACGTCCTTGAAGGCTCGCGCCTCGGCGGCGCCTTGCTGAAACGCGACGTGCCGGGCACTATGCCCCGAACGTTCCTCGACGCCCCCTCCCCGAAAGGCAGCTGGCGGCACTTCATCGCTGATCTTGAACGAAATCTCGTTTCCGACGTTCAACGGAATCTGGCGGGGCAAAAGGCAGTCGAGACGTTCGCTTGCTTCATGCCGTCCGGCACGACCTTGGAAGATGAATGAACTCCGCACTACCGCCCCAAGTCGATCTCACCAATTGTGACCGCGAACCCATTCACCAGCTTGGCGCCATTCAGCCGATCGGCTTCATGCTGGTCGTCTCGACCGATTGGCTGATCGCCCGCGTTTCCGCCAACATCGGCGAATTCTTTGATGTCGATCCGGCGACGCTGATCGGCAAGCCAGCCTCGACCCTACTTAGCCACGAAGCCATCCACTCGCTCCGCAACCGCCTCGCGCTCCTTCGCGGTGCCGATGCGATCGAACGCATGTTCCGCTGCCCGCTGGCGGAGAACGGGCGCCCGTACGACATTGCCGTGCACAGCGTCGGCAGCCAGGTGATCATCGAGGCCGAACCGTCGACCGAGCATCACTATGGCGATGCGACCGGCACCGTTCGCGGAATGATCAGCCGGCTCGAACAGGCGACGGATCTCGCGCGCTTTTTCAACGAAGGCGCGCGCCAAGTGCGGGCGCTGACCGGCTTCGACCGCGTCATGGTCTATCGGTTCGCCGGCGACGGCTCGGGCGAAGTCGTCGCCGAAAGCGCCAAGGGGGGGATCGGCAGCTTCATGGGGCTTCGCTACCCCGCGACGGACATTCCGCGCCAGGCGCGCGAACTCTACAAGCGCAGCCTGCTTCGGGTCATCACCGACATCGAGGCCGTGCCGGTTCCGATCGTCCCCACCCTCGACGAGCATAAGCAGCCGCTCGACCTGTCGCTGTCGGTGCTTCGTTCGGTTTCGCCGATCCACATCGAATATCTGCGCAACATGGGCGTCCGCGCGTCGATGTCGATTTCGATCGTCGTCGATGGCGAGCTGTGGGGCCTGATTGCCTGCCACCATTACAGCCCGCGCTGCCCCAGCTTCGAACGCCGCTCGGTCGCCGAATTGTTCGCGCAGATGTTCGCGATGCGGATCGAGGCGCGCGAGCGCCAGATGACGATGGAATATGAGCGGCAGGCGCGCGACATCAGCGACCAGCTGCTCGGCGCGGTCGCGTCGGACGAATCGCTACTCAACGATCCCGACTGGCTCAGCGACATCCTGACCAGCGCGATCCCGGCCGATGGCGTCGGCGTCTGGATCAACGGCAATTACGCTTTTTCGGGCCAGACCCCCGACACCCCCGGCTTCGCGCAGATCGTCAACGCGCTCAACGGCGCTGCGGCGGGCAAGACCTTCGCAACCGACCAGATCAGCAGCCTCGTCCCTGACGCCGAGCGCTTCAGTTCGCGCGCGGCCGGGATGCTCGCCATCCCGATAAGCCGAAGCCCGCGCGATTATGTCGTCCTGTTCCGGCAGGAAATCATCCAATCGGTGCGCTGGGCCGGCAATCCGCAGAAGCCCGTGGAATTCGGCCCCAACGGTCCGCGTCTCCATCCTCGCCAGAGCTTCGAGGAATATAAGGAGACCGTCCACGGCAAGTCGGAGAAGTTCACGCCGTCGGAGCTGCGCGTCGCCGAGACTCTCCGCGCCACGCTGATCGAGGTCGTGCTTCGACTGGCCGACGAGGCCAGCGTCGAACGACAGGCAGCGTCCGATCGGCAGGAGCTGCTGATCGCCGAGCTCAATCACCGCGTTCGTAATATTCTCTCGCTGATCCGCGGATTGGTGCGCCAGTCGAAGCCGCCCGAAGGCTCGTCGATTGAGGATTTCGTCGCGACCATCGACCAGCGCGTCCATGCCCTCGCCCGGGCGCACAATCAGATCACCGACGATCAGTGGGGGCCAGCCCCGCTTAGGAGCCTGATCGATGCCGAAGTCGCGGCCTTCCTCAGCGACCGGCAGGATCGGATCGAAACCTATGGCGACCAGGTCCTGCTCCGCCCACAGGCCTATTCGACCATGGCGCTCGTCATCCACGAACTCGTTACCAATTCGGCCAAGTACGGCAGTCTCAGCGAAAACGGCCGCGTCGAAGTTCGGTGGAACATCGACAATAGCGGAGCACTCGTCATCGACTGGACTGAAGTCGGCGGTCCGACGGTGACCGAACCGACCCGCCGCGGCTTCGGCACGACGATCATCCAGCACAGTGTCCCTTACGACTTGGGCGGCACTTCCGATGTCGATTACGCTGCCGACGGCTTCACTGCCCGCTTCGTCATTCCCGGCAATCACATCGTCGTTAGCGACGACCCGGAAAAGCATAAGGAAATCAGCCTTCCCCACGCGCGGTCGCGGACGATTGCGGAGAAGAAGACGCCCGACTTGCTGGGAGGAAGGAAGGTCCTTCTCGTCGAGGACAGCCTGATCATCGCCCTCGACGCTGAGGACGTGCTGACTCGCCTCGGTGCGGGCGAAGTGCTGAGCGAACCGACCGTCCCCGGCGCGATCGTCACCATCGACAAGCATAAGCCCGACGTCGCCATCCTCGACATCAACCTCGGCGATTCGAACAGCTTCGCGATTGCGGACCGTCTCGACGATCTCGGCATCCCGTTCATGTTCGCGACCGGCTATGGCGAGCAGGCGCGCCTGCCCGACCGTCACTTGGCGCGAATCGTCCTTCAGAAGCCCTACACGCTGGCGACGGTAGCCCGGCGGCTTCCCGACATTCTGGAAGACGCCGAGTAGATCAGCCTTCGAACAGGTGGCGGATCCGGCCGAAGAAACCCTTGCTAGCCGGACATTCGTCACCCGTCTCGGTCGCGCGGAATTGTTCGAGGATCGCCTTCTGCTCCTTGCTGAGCTTGGTCGGCGTCTCGACCAGGATGCGGGTGATCAGGTCGCCGCGACCGCGGCCCTGAAGCACGCTCATGCCAGCGCCCCGCTGACGCAATTGCTCGCCGGACTGAATGCCGGCCGGGATCTTGATGTCGATCCGCGCACCGTCGATCCCGGGAATCGAAATCTGCCCGCCGAGCGAGGCCGTGGTGAAACTGATCGGCGCCTCGGCGATCAGCGTCGTTCCCTCGCGAACGAACAGCGCGTGCCGCTTCAGGTGGACGAACAGGTAGAGGTCGCCTGACCCCGCACCGCGGACCCCCGCTTCGCCTTCGCTGGCGACGCGAATACGGGTGCCGTCATCGACGCCGGCGGGAATGTTGACGCTCAATTTGCGGCTCTTGAGCGCGCGACCTTCACCACCACAGGCGCCGCACGGATCGGCGACGACTTCACCCGACCCCATGCAGGTCGGACAGCCGCGCTCGACCACGAAGAAGCCCTGCTTCGCGCGAACCTTGCCCGCGCCGTTGCAGGTGGTGCAGGTCTGCGGCGCGCTGTGGCCGCGCGAGCCTGACGAATTGCACGCCTCGCAGCCGCTGAGCGACTGGATCGCGATCGTCTTCTCGGTCCCCGCGAACGCTTCCTCCAGCGTCAGTTCCAGATCATAGCGCAGGTCCGATCCGCGCGCCGCGGTGGCGCGTTGCGCCCGCGGATCCATGAATTCGCCGAAGATCGAGGAGAAGATATCGGAAAAGCCGTCGAAGCCCTGCCCGCCGCCGAACGGATTGCCACCGCCGCCCTGCTGGAAGGCAGCATGGCCGAAGCGGTCGTATGCGGCGCGCTTCTGCGGATCCTTCAGGCAGTCGTAGGCTTCGCTCAGCGACTTGAACTTGGCTTCCTGCTCGGTGCAGCCACCGTGCCGGTCCGGATGGCATTCCATCGCCAGCCGCCGGTACGCGGACTTGATCGTCGCGCCGTCGGCATCGCGCGAGACGCCAAGAAGTTCGTAATAATCGGTCTCAACCACGCTCACTGCTTTCCCACCCCTCACGAACCGGGCCCGTCACCCGACCGCTGCGCCACTTCGTGCGGGTGGCGAGCGATCCGGTGACAGGCCCCGAACGAACGGCCATTGCCGCAATCAGGCTTTCTTGTCGTCGTCGACTTCCGAGAATTCGGCGTCGACCACTTCTTCCTCGGGCTGGCCCGCGTCTGCCGTGGCGTCCGCGGTCGGACCGTCGGTGGTCGCGTCGGCACCGCCGGCGGCCTGGGTCTTTTCGTAGATCGACTGACCCATCTTCATCGCGACCTGCGCAAGCGCATCGGTCTTGGCCTTTATGGTCTCGCCATCGCCGCCTTCGACCGCGGTCTTGGCTTCGGCGATCGCAGTCTCGATCTCGGTCTTCAGCGAAGCGTCGATGCTGTCGCCATGTTCCTTGATCTGGCCCTCGGTCGAATGGATCAGGCTTTCGGCCTGGTTCTTCGCCTCGGCGCCTTCGCGACGCTTCTTGTCGTCCTCGGCAAACTGCTCGGCTTCGCTGACCATCTTCTCGATGTCGGCGTCGCTCAGACCGCCCGACGCCTGAATGCGGATCTGCTGCTCCTTGCCGGTGCCCTTGTCCTTGGCGTGGACGTTGACGATGCCGTTGGCGTCGATGTCGAAAGTGACCTCGATCTGTGGAACGCCGCGCGGCGCCGGCGGAATGCCGACCAGGTCGAACTGGCCAAGCGACTTGTTGTCCGCCGCCATTTCACGTTCGCCTTGGAAGACGCGGATCGTGACGGCATTCTGGTTGTCGTCGGCGGTCGAGAAGGTCTGGCTCTTCTTCGTCGGAATGGTCGTGTTGCGATCGATCATCCGCGTGAAGACGCCGCCCAAGGTCTCGATGCCAAGGCTCAGCGGCGTGACGTCGAGCAGCAGCACGTCCTTGACGTCGCCCTGAAGCACGCCCGCCTGAATCGCCGCGCCCATGGCGACGACTTCGTCCGGGTTCACACCGGTGTGCGGCTCCTTGCCGAAGAATTCCTTCACGACTTCGCGGACGCGCGGCATGCGGGTCATGCCGCCGACCAGCACGACATCGTCGATGTCGCTGGCCTTGAGGCCCGCGTCGGCGAGCGCCTTCTTCATCGGCTCCTTGGTGCGATCGATCAGGCCCTGCACCATCTTTTCAAGATCGGCGCGGGTGATCGTCTCGACCAGGTGAAGCGGGGTCGTCGCGCCGCCTTCCATGCGCGCGGTGATGAACGGCTGGTTGATTTCGGTCGACTGCGCGCTCGACAGCTCGATCTTGGCCTTTTCGGCGGCTTCCTTCAGGCGCTGCAGCGCAAGGCGATCGGTGCGAAGGTCGATGCCTTCCTTCGCCTTGAACTTGTCGGCCAGATATTCGACGATCTTGGCGTCGAAGTCCTCGCCGCCCAAGAAAGTGTCGCCGTTGGTCGACTTAACTTCGAACACGCCGTCGCCGATTTCCAGCACCGACACGTCGAACGTGCCGCCGCCCAGATCGTAGACCGCAATGGTCTTGCCGTCGTTCTTCTCAAGCCCATAGGCGAGCGCAGCGGCGGTCGGCTCGTTGATGATGCGCAGCACTTCGAGGCCCGCGATCTGGCCCGCGTCCTTGGTCGCCTGGCGCTGCGCGTCGTTGAAGTAGGCCGGGACGGTGATGACCGCCTGCGTGACCGTCTCACCGAGATAGGCCTCGGCGGTTTCCTTCATCTTTTGCAGCGTGAAGGCGCTGATCTGCGACGGCGAATAATCCTTGCCGCCGGCACCGACCCACGCGTCGCCGTTCGTCCCCTTGACGATCTTGTACGGGACCAGCTCGGTGTCCTTCTTGGTAATCGGATCGTCGAAACGACGGCCGATCAGGCGCTTCACCGCAAAGATGGTATTGTCGGGATTGGTCACCGCCTGGCGCTTGGCCGGCTGGCCGATTAGGCGCTCGCCGTCCTTGGTAAAGGCGACGACCGACGGGGTCGTGCGCGCGCCTTCGCTATTCTCGATGACCTTGGGCTTGCCGCCCTCCATCACCGCCACGCAGCTGTTCGTGGTGCCCAGATCGATCCCGATCACTTTCGCCATAGTTACTTGCCCTCTACTGAACGCGGCGCTCACGTTCGATGCGCCCGCGTATTGAATTGCATGGGCGATATAGGTGTGTGTTTCCGGGCGACAAGGGCGTGGACTTGCCCTTACGGCATCGCCATCCCGCCGTTGACGTGAAGCGTCTGCCCGGTGACGTAGCCTGCCTCTTTCGACGCCAGATAGACGACCGCCGCGCCGATGTCCTCGCCGACGCCCATCGCGCCGGTCGGGATCTTCGACAGGATCGCGGCCTTCTGCGCATCGTTGAGCGCGTCGGTCATTGCCGAGGTCATGAAGCCAGGTGCGACACAATTGACGGTAATCCCGCGGCTCGCGACTTCCTGTGCGATCGCTTTCGACATGCCGATCAGGCCCGCCTTCGACGCGACGTAATTCGCCTGCCCCGGATTGCCGGTGACACCAACGACGGAGGTGATCGACACGATCCGGCCGAAGCGCGCCTTCATCATCGGCTTGGTCGCGGCGCGCATCAGGCGAAACGCGGCTTCCAGATTGACGCGGATGACCTCAGAAAACTCGTCGTCCTTCATCCGCATCGTCAAATTGTCGCGCGTGATCCCGGCATTGTTGACCAGGATGTCGATCTTGCCGAGCGCTTCGACCGCCTGCGGAACCAGCGCATCGACCGCCGCCCCATCGGACAGGTTGCATGGCAGCGCGACATGGTCTCCGCCAAGGCCGGCCGCGAAGCTGTTGAGCTTGTCGACGTTCGATCCCGACACCGCCAGCCGCGCACCCTGCGCGCTCAGCGCCTTGGCGATCGCGCTGCCAAGTCCGCCGCTCGCGCCGGTCACCAGCGCGGTCATTCCGCTAAGGTCGAACATCATCCAATCTCCTTCGCAAGCGCTTCGATATCGTCGATCGTGACGATGCTCGTCACCTTCGCCTCGGGCGCGATCCGCTTGACCATCGGGCCAAGCACCTTGCCGCCCAGCTCAACGAATTCCTCGACCCCCGCCGACACCATGTTGGCGATGCTCTCGCGCCAACGCACCATGCCGGTGACCTGCTCGACCAGCAGCTCGCGGATCGTCGCGGGATCGCTGACGTGCGAAGCGGTGACGTTGGCATAAAGCGGCACGTGCGGCGGCAATAACTCGGTCCGGCCAAGCGCTTCGGCCATCGCGTCGGCGGCAGGCTGCATCAACGGGCAGTGAAACGGCGCCGACACCGGCAGCAGCACCGCACGCTTGGCGCCCATTTCCTTGGCCAGCGCCACCGCGCGGTCGATCGCGCCCTTGTGACCCGACAGCACGACCTGGCTCGGATCATTGTCGTTGGCGACGGTGCACACTTCGCCCTCGGCCGCCGCATCGGCGATCTTCTGCGCAAGCGCGATGTCGGCACCCAACAGCGCGGCCATCGCGCCGACGCCGACCGGGACCGCCGCCTGCATCGCCTGTCCGCGCAGCTTGAGCAGCCGCGCCGTGGTCGCCAGGTCGAACGTCCCCGCCGCGCACAGCGCGCTATATTCGCCAAGGCTGTGCCCGGCGACGAAATCGGCGGCCTTCTCCAACGAGACGCCGCCCTCGCGCGTCAGCACGGTGAACACCGCCATCGCATTCGCCATGATCGCCGGCTGCGCATTTTCGGTCAGCTTGAGGTCGTCCTCGGGGCCTTCGCGCATCAGGCGGAACAGGCTCTGGCCGAGCGCCTCGTCGACCTCGCCGAAGACGTCGCGGGCGACGGCACTGGCCTGCGACAGGTCATCGCCCATGCCGACCGACTGGCTCCCCTGCCCCGGAAACAGAAATGCGCGCATCATACTCCCCTCGAAGTTCGTCGCGGCGGTTAAGCGGCGGATCGCCGATTGCCAACCCCGCCGCGCAATGCAAAGCGCCGGCGATGACCGATCTTACCGACACGCCGCCGCTTCCCGTCCTTCCCCCCGCCAAGCGACTTGGCGGCGCGATGAGCGCGGCCATGGTCATCGGCACGATGATCGGATCGGGCATATACTTGCTGCCCACGACGCTGGCGCCGTTCGGTCCCAACCTCGTCGCCGCCTTCGCGCTGACGATCGCGGGAACGATGTGCCTAGCTATCGCTTTCGCGCGGCTTGCCGGTCGAATCCCCGGCGGACCGTTCGTCTATGTCCGCAGCGCATTTGGCGACACCGCCGCCTTCGTGACGATGTGGAGCTACCTCATCTCGCAATGGACCGGGGTCGCCGCCGTCGCGGTCGCGGTCGCGGGGGCGATCGGCTTCGTCGTTCCGGCCGCGGGATCAGGCATCGGCCTGACCATCGTCGCGCTCGGCACGATCGCCATCCTGACGATGGTCAACCTCGCCGGGGCCCGGTCGGCGGGCTGGGTCCAGCTTGCCGCCACGCTGATCAAGATTATCCCCCTGTTCGCCGTCGTCATCCTCGTCGCCGCGCGCTTCGGCACCGGCCAGCCGGTCGAACAACTCGCCCCGGTCCCGATCACCGTCGCCGGCATCGCCGCCGCCGCGGCGCTGATGCTATTTTCGCTGACCGGCTTCGAATCCGCGACCGTCGTCGCCAACGTCACCGACGACGCGAGCCACACCGTCCCGCGCGCGACGATCCTCGGCACCGGCTTTACCGGCCTGATCTACCTCACCGCGACCGTCGCCGCACTGATGCTGCTCCCCAGCGCGATCGCCGCCGATAGCAGCGCGCCCTTCGCCGACGCCATCTCGCCGATCCTTGGATCGGGCGCAGGTGCGGTCGTCGCGGTCATCGCTGCGATCAGCGCCTTCGGCACCTGCAACGCGTTGCTCCTGCTGTCGGCGGAGGTTGGCCGCTCGCTCGCCAGCGCCAACGACCTTCCGCCGCTGTTCCGCCGCGCCAATGCAGCGGGTGCGCCTACCGGATCGCTGCTCGTCGGCGCAAGCATCGCCACGCTGCTCGTGCTGGCCAGTTCTTCGGAAAGCTTCGTCGAGGTCTACAAGTTCATCGCGCTCGTATCGACCGTTGCCAGCCTCGTGCTCTACACCGTCTGCTCGACCGCCGCGCTTCGCCTCGGCGTGATGGGTCCGTGGCTGATCGTCGCCGGCCTGGCGCTCATCTACTCGCTGCTGATGTTCGTCGGCGCAGGGCTCGAAGCGACGCTGTGGGGCCTTGGCCTTGCCGCGGCGGGTCTTCCGATCCGCTGGCTCAGCCGGCGCTTCGCGACCATCCCGGCGGCGGAGACTGTTCCGACCGCGCCGCGGGAATAAATGCCCGCACCTTCTGGGCGAAACTGCGCAGGCACACTTCGCTCGTGCCCAGAGGGCCGGCGATGTAGGCCGGGCTCGCCATTCCCGCCTGCACGCGCTCGATCAGGTCGGTGTCTTCTTCGTTCACCCGCCGGTTGATCCGCCAGTTGAGGTAGCGCGTCGCGCGCATCTCGCGACGGTCATCGGGCAAGGCGTAGCTGATTTCGCGGATCACCGTCTCGGTCGCGCTGACCGGCAGGAATTGCATGAAGTCGACCTGGTCGGGGTAAATGTCGAAGGCGACGTTGGGGAACAGCTTGAAGTAGAGCCATTTGCGCCGGTGACTCGCCGGAAGGTGCGCCACCTCGGGCAGCATGTGCTGGTAAGCCCGCTCGCTGGGGTTGGCCGAGGGTCCGTCGCGAAGCTCGCCTTCCATCCGGTCGACATGCTCACCAGCCTCAACCGCGTAACTCCGACCGAACAGCCGCGTCAGCCCCGGATGCCCGACCGGGATATGAAGCCCGTCCGAATAATTGTCGGCGATCGTCTTCCAGTTGAGCGCCCGCGGCCGGAGCGTCACTCGCCCGATCGGCTCGAGTTCCTCGAACCGGTACGGTGCCACTTCGGCTTCATGCGGCGCCATCATCTCGGCCACGCTCGGCGCCCCGGCTTCCAGCGTGACAAACAGGAAACCATGCCACTTCTCGAGCGCCACCGGGATCAGCCCCAGCGCATCGACATCCAGCCCCGGATATTCGTGCCGATGCGGCACCCCGACCAGCCGACCGTCACGGGCGTAGCTCCACGCGTGATAGGGACAGGTCAGCACCCGCGCGCACCCGCCGCTTCCGTCGAGCAGGCGCGATCCGCGATGCCGGCAGACGTTGACGAACGCCCTGACCTCGCCGTCGTCGCCGCGAATGACGATCACGCTCTCGCCCAGGTAATCGAGGCTGCGCCACTCGCCCGGCTCCACGATCTCGCGCTCGTGGCACACCACTTGCGGCGCGGCGCGCAGGAACGCCCGCTTCTCGGCCTCCAGGAATTCCGGGTCATGATAAAGCCAGCCGGGCAGGCTCATGCCGTCGAGCGGATCGGCCAGGGGCAGAAGATTGGAAAGGGTCGCCATCGCGCGCTTGTGACAGCGCGGGCTCCGCTCTTCAATTCCCCCGCCGATCAGCCGCGATAGCGTTCTAGCCAGGCCGTCCGGCGAATCGTCTCGGTGATGATGCAATCGCTGAACAGGATCGTGCTCAGCGTCCCGCCCCGCGCCTCGTCCGACGCGCGCTTGCAGGTCGCGTCACGTTCGGGGATCCACGCCCGCTGCAGCATCTGCAGCCGCGTCTTCCCCCGCGTGGACTGGCGCGCCATAATACGGCGATAGGTGGCATTAAGCTTCGCGTCCTGCCGCTTCGTCTCCGCGCCAAGGCAATTGTTCATCCCCATCGTCACCCCGCGCGCGGCGTCGCCGCTGTTCATGCAGCGTTTGAACTGCGGCGTACGGCGCGCATTGGCCTGCGCCTCGCTCAACCGGGCGGGCGGACTGGCCGCCGTGGTCGCCGGGTTCGGGCCCGCGGCGGGTTGGCCCTGCGCCGCGACAGGAACGCTCGCCAGCAAGGTTGCACCGATCCACAACTTCTTCATCCGCTTTCCCTCCACTACGTCTACTCGCACCATCAGCGCTTGCACCGGTGCCACGGTTCCCTCGTCGCCTTGCCTTTCGCGCGTGCCTGCGCCATAGGCGCGCCGGGCGACGGGACTCGTTTCCGCCGCCCTCAAGCATTTGAGACGACAGCCGGAGGGGCGTCCGCATTGGGCGGCGTCAGCGATCGGCCAACATGATGAGAAGAAGCATGCCTCTTTACGAGCATGTTTTCCTCGCGCGTCAGGATCTGGCTCAAGCCCAGGTCGATACGCTCGCGGAAAACGCGACCAAGATCATCGCCGACAACGGCGGCAAGGTCACCAAGACGGAAACCTGGGGCCTGCGCGGCCTCGCTTACCGCATCGCCAAGAACCGCAAGGCCCATTACGTCATGCTCGACGTCGATGCCCCGCCCGCGGCGATCGCCGAGCTGGAGCGCCAGACCGGTATCAACGAAGACATCATCCGCTTCATGACCATTCGCGTCGACGCCCACGAGGCCGGCCCGTCGGCCATGATGCGCAAGTCGGAGCGCAGCGAGCGCGGCGACCGTGGTGATCGTGGCCCGCGCCGCGACGACCGTGGCGACCGTGGTGACCGCGGCGACCGTCCCGAGCGCGCCCCGCGCGCCGAGCAGGAGGCTTAACCCATGGCTCGTCCCTTTTTCCGCCGCCGCAAGAGCTGCCCGTTCTCGGGCAAGGGCGCCCCGGTCATCGACTATAAGGACGTCCGCTTGCTTCAGGGCTTCGTGTCCGAGCGTGGCAAGATCGTCCCGAGCCGCATCACCGCGGTGAGCACCAAGAAGCAGCGCGAGCTGGCCAAGGCGATCAAGCGCGCCCGCCACATCGGCCTGCTTCCCTATGTCGTGAAGTAAGGAGAGCTAGCGATGGAAGTCATCCTGCTCGAGCGCGTCGAGAAACTCGGCGCCATCGGTGACATCGTCACCGTCAAGAACGGCTTTGCCCGCAATTTCCTTCTTCCCAACAAGAAGGCCCTGCGCGCCAACGCCAGCAACAAGAAGCTGTTCGAAGCTAACCGCGCCAAGATCGAAGCCGACAATGCGTCGCGTCGTTCGGAAGCCGAAGTCGCTTCCAAGGACGTCGACGGCAAGACCGTCCAGCTCATCCGCCAGGCATCGAACACCGGCCAGCTTTACGGTTCGGTTTCGGCCCGCGACATCGTCGAAGCCCTTGAGGCCGACGGTGCCAAGGTCACCAAGAGCCAGGTCGTTCTGCAGCGTCCGATCAAGTCGATCGGCATGCATGAAGTGAAGGTCGTTCTCCACGCCGAAGTGGCGGTGACCGTCAAGGTAAACGTCGCTCGCTCGCCGGAGGAAGCAGAGCTTCAGGCGCAGGGCGTCGACGTGATGGCGGCGATGTTCGAAAAGGACGAAGCCGGCTTCACCGAGGATTACGATCCCAACGCCGAGCCGGGCGCGACTGCGGACGCGGATGCGACCGACGAAGCAGCGCCGGCGGAAGCCAGCGAAGGCGACGCCGCCTAACCTCAGGCATCGTCGCACGAAATTGGGGCCACCGGAGCAGCCGCTTCGGTGGCCCTTTTCTTTTCGGCCCGTCGCATTCGCGCCGTCGCGACCGGCGGGCGAATTGGCTCGCAAGCTCCATCGTTGCGGCACCGACTGATCCAGATGAATCTTCCCGCCATCGGCCCGTCGCAAACGCCCGCGCCGCGCAGGAACGGCAAGCCTTCGCTCCTTGTTTGTCATCCGAGAGCTCGGGGTGACGATGGAAGGATGACCTCATGGAAAATCGCGACAATCAGAATAGCGACATCAGCAAGTCGCAGTCGGCGCAGCAGCCGATCGGCAGCCAGCAGGCCCAGCCCGAGCAAGCCAGCCAGGAAAAGGATCTCCAGGCCGGACAGCAACCGCTCGGCGGACAACAGGGCGTCGGCCAGTCTGAAAGCTTCGAGACCGGTCAGGCCGATTACGGCAGCGAGCGTCAGTCGGACGCGATGCTCGACGAGCCCACCGGCGGGCTCGGTCAGTCGAGCGACATCGAAGGCAGCAGCCAGTCGGCGACGACCGGCGGTAAATCGTCCGGCTTCGTCGGTTCGGACGGCGCCAGCGACAGCAGCGAATCGCTGATCGACGATGAGTCGAGCGATTTCGCCAAGGACGGACAGGGCGCCGCAGAGTAAGCGTCGCTTCGACCGTTCGACGGGAGCGCTTCCGACCGGAGGCGCTCCCGTTTTCATTCAGGCCAGCGGCCGCGCCAGCGCCGCCCGCTCGCGTTCCAGGAACGCCGTGAACGACGGTCGCGCGTGGATCCTCGCCCCGAATGCGGCAACACCCGGCCAGCGACCGGCCTCCACCGCCGCGCCGCAATGCTCCAGATTCACCAAGACGCTCGCTACCGCGATGTCCGCCAGCGTCAGACTCTCCCCGACCAAATAATCTCGGCCCGCGAGCGCGCCCTCGAGATAATCGAGCAGCGGCGGCAATTCCTCGCGCTCGGCCTTGTCGGCCACTTCGGCATTCCCTTCCCGCTTGAGGAAGCGCGGCGCGACCACGCGATTGAAGAACATCTTGCGCCCGCATTCCATCAGCATCGTGTCGGCAAATTCCTCGAACCAGATGACCTTCCCCCGCTGCTGCGCATCGGCCGGGATCAGCGCCGGATCGGGAAATTTCGCCTCCAGATAATGAGCGATCGCGCTTGAATCGCTGAGCGCGTAATCGCCGTCGACCAGCGCCGGCATCTTCCCGAACGGACTGGCCGCGCGGAACGCCGGATCGGGATCGCCAAGGCCGATCGTCTTGAGGTCGAAGGGTACCCCCTTCTCGCTCGCGACGACAAGAACCTTGCGGACATAGGGCGACAGGCTGGACCCATAGATGATCATGAAGTGGCTCCGGTAAGAAGGAGCGTCACCACAGCCGAGAGCCGCCTCAGGATCAAGCGCTTCGCGGCATCCGGAAGTGATCGCCGACCCGGTCGAGCGCCATCGAAAGCACCAACTTCCCCGCGCGCGCCGGCCAACCGAGCGCGGTCTCGGCATCGCGCATGCCCTCTCCGGCACAGACGATGCGCCACAGAATGTCGGACAGCCCCGGACCCGCCGCCTCGACCGCCGCTTCGAACCGACGCCGCGCGTCGATTTGCGATCCATTGAGGTCGATGTCGGGCGCGGCCCCTCCCTTCCCGCGCGACACGGGCGCCGGGTTCCAGGCCATCGTCACGCGCGGCGGCAACTGACTGCGCTCCCAGTCGAGCCGCAGTCGCTCGCCAGCCTCATATTGACGGCGGGTCAGATGCCCGCGCGACAACAGCCATCCGAGCGGACTTTCGGAAAGATTGACCGCGACCGACCGCGCGGCTCTGCCCGCCCCCTTCCTTGCAACGACGACATCTCCCTCGATGGCACGCTCGGCGATCAGGCGGTTCGACATAATCTACTCCTTCATCTGTCGCCGCCACTTGCCACATCGGCAAAACTGTAGGACAGAGGTGAACCGATAAGGTTCGCTTTTGCAGGAGTAGGCCCGTGATTACGAGGATCCGCGAAGTCAGGTGCGCGCGAGGTTTGACGCTCGACGAGGTTGCTCGCCGCTGCTCTCCACCCACCACTCCGCAGACGGTTGGCCGATTGGAAACAGGCACGAGAACCGTTTCGGTTGGCTGGCTCAACCGAATCGCAACCGCGTTGGGAGTCGAGGCGTCCGACCTCGTCGATCACCCCGATCGCGCCGAGCTGCCCGTCGCCGCGATCCTTGGCCACAATGGCGTGACCGCGCCGCGGCGGGCCGCGCTGGTGGTCCCGCCCAAGGTCGGCCCGGGTCAGATGGCGATCACGGTCGCGTCGAGCGTTGGCGATTATCGCGCCGGTGACGAAATCTGGTGTGAGCGGCTTGAGGCCGACGCCTACGGCCAGGCGCTGAACCGCGACCTCCTCGTCCCTCGTCCCGCCGGGCGCTTCCTGTTCGGCCGACTGATCGGGCGTGAGGATGGCAAGCTCCACCTGCTCCCCCCGGGTGCCGGCGGCCGCCAGAGCGTGATCGCCGATCCTCCGTGGGCAGCGGTCGCGGTGCGGCTTGTGCGCGCGCTTTGACGTCGGGCTGACTTGCCCTCGGTCAAGCGGCGTGGCATCGGGCCCCGAACCGCGTCGAGCGGGCGCTTAGCTCAGTTGGTAGAGCATCTCGTTTACACCGAGAGGGTCGGCGGTTCGAGCCCGTCAGCGCCCACCATCGTCGCCTGGAGCCATGCCGGGGGCATGGCGAAGCCGACGATCACGAGCGAAGCGAGGGTCGCGCGCTTGGAACCGACGATCACGAGACGCTCGCCAAGGCTGTGCGGGAAAAAAGCGATAGCGTTTTAAGCTAGATCAACTCACCCGCGATCCGGTGGACCGCTCCGACCCGGTCGAGCGGCACCGCGAACAGCACGTCCGGATTATACTGGCGAAGCTCGATCATCGCCGGAGTCTTGCGCACGACTTCGGCGACGATGCACGTCGAAAGGCTGTCGTCGCCAAGCGATACCAGCACGTCATCGCCGATCGCGACCGCCGCGTCGGGAACGACCGCCAGTCGCCGACCGGGCCTGAAGCGCGGCCACATCATGGTGCCGATCATGACGAAGGCGAAGGCGTTTGCAGCCCCTGCCAATGATTTCGGCCGCTCGATCCGCTCGGTCACGTGCGCGCGATCGATCCGGATCAAGCCGATCCCCGACGACGGCATGTAATCGCCCGCCGCCGTCGACGCATGAAGCGGCAGTCCGGGCTCCCGCCCCGACCGCCAGCTCGGCCTGAAGTCGCCCACGCCGGACTTGGCGTCGGCCACGTCGACAATGCCATCCGCTCGAAGCGCCTCGAACTCCGCCAACGACGACCCCGCCGCGACCAGCAACTTTTCCAGCGTCCGCCGCGACGGATTGCCGTGGCGACGCATGTCCGCCCACACTGTTCGTCCCAGTCCGGCTTCCACCGCCCACCGATTGGCGCTCATCCCCTCGGGCTGCAGGCGAAGCAACTCCTCCACCAGCCGATCCCCCGCGCTCATGGATTGATCCGAAATGGAGGCATCTTCGATATGTCGAACAGCGCGTGGCAGTTATGCATGATGGATCGAACAGCCTGAGTACTCAGATGACCGTCATCTTGCCGACTTCGCCAAAGTACCGCCGCAACGCATTGCTCGCGTCGGGCGCCAATTCGACGAACACCCGCCGCCCGTCGTGCGGGTCGGCGCGGCGCTTGAACAGGCCGTTGTCCGTCATCGTCTTGATCCAGCGAAGCGCGGTCGTGGGCGGAACCGACGCGGCGATGCACAACGACGACACCGGCACGCGGTGCTGCGCGATCTCCGCCGCCAACAGATCGAGCAGCATGTCCCAGGCGGGATCCGCGAACAGATCTTCGGCGAAGAAGCGCGCGCGCAACCGACGCGCGCGAATGATCTGGCGGATGGTCTCGCTCGCCACCGCGGGCGCTTCGCCCGGCTGCGCGGCCGGCTCGGGACGGTCGAGCGTGGCGACCGCCGGCCCGGTCGACAGGCGCGCCAGGGTCGCCGCGATCCGGCTGACCTCCTCGGACAATTGCCGCAACCGCTGCGCGCTCGGTTCGGCGGCAACGTCGTGCAGCACGCCCCCATCCGATCGCGACGCCAGCGCGAGCGAGAGGGCAGCGACCCGGTCCGAAGGCGTTGGATCGATCAGGACTTCGGTCGCGCCGCCCCCAAGCCGCGCGAACACCCGGTCGATCATCGACATTGGCGCCGCGACGATCGCGGGAAAGCGTTCACCCGCATCCGCCTCGATCCGATCGAGCAGCGCGTCGCCGTCATCTTCTTCGTCAAGCTCGACCCATAGCGCGCTTGCGGCCGCCTGCAGCGACAACCGCGCCGGCGCTTCTGCGATCGAAATGGGCGCGATCCGCAAACCCGCTGCTTCGATTTCCTGCGCCGCGCGGTCGTGCGCCGCGGCGGTCGAGGCCGCGATCAGGACCGGCGGCGGCCCCGCATAATCGGCGAAAGCGAAGGACTGAGGGTACGCGCTATTGTCCATATCACACCATTTCCGTGACATGTGGGACCGAGCAGGACCGATTAGCCACGAATGCGGAGGAATGTCAGCCCGAAACGGCACCGCAATGGAGATATTCTCCACCTCGCAGTTACCGTCGGCGACTAGGCAGGACGACATGCTGATGCCCCCGCCATCCCCCTACAGCCTTGCCCGATCCCGTTGGCTGTCGGACCTCGCCGACGCGCTGGACGAGGCGCGCCGCCTTGCGGCCGGCCTCGGCGGCGACGCGGAAACGCATTCGATGAAGGATCGCATCGACGCGGTGATCGACGAGCTCGAGCAGCTGCGCCGCGGCCGCGTCGAACGCTCCATCCTGGAAGAAGCGCTTGGGGTCGCGATCGGTCCGTTTCCGGACCTTCCGGGTTAGCGTGGCTTAGACGCCCTGCGGCAGGTCGCCGCCGCCGCCGAACATTTCCAGATAGGGCCCGATCGCGGGCGCTTCCCATCCCGCCGTCGCGCAGAATCCGCGATTGAGGAACGCTGTCTTTCCATAGGCCAGCGGCGACCCATCGGTCCCGTCGACGCGCCCGCCCGCGGCCAGCAGGATCGCATGACCCGCCGCCGTGTCCCACTCGCTGGTGGGCGACAGCCGCGGATAGATGTCCGCCTTGCCTTCCGCGACGATGCAGAACTTAAGGCTCGATCCGACCGACACGTGCCCGCAGGCGCCGACCGCCTGCTCCAGATAGTCGGCGGTCGCTTGGTTGAAGTGCGACTTGGACGCGACCGCGTCGCGTTCCTCGCCCAGTTCGCGCGTTCGGATCGGATGACGCCCGGCCGAATCCTCGACGAACGCCCCGCCGCCGACGACTCCGCCCCACAGGCGGTCGGTCGCGGGCTGGTAGACCACGCCAAGCCGAGGCGTGCCGCCCACGATCAACCCGATATTGACCGTGTAATCATCGCCGCCGCGGACGAATTCCTTCGTCCCGTCAAGCGGATCGACCAGGAAATAAGTATCGCCATGGCTCGGAATCCGCCCCTCGGCGACTTCCTCCTCCGCGATCACCGGAACGCCCGGTGCCGCTTTGGCCAGCGCGTCGAGTATGACCGCCTCCGCCGCGCGATCGCAAACCGTCACCGGCGACAGGTCGGACTTGGTCTCGACCTCGAAACCTGCCGCGACCAGCTTCAATATCTCGGCCCCGGCCGCGCGCGAGGCGACGACCAGGGCTTCGAGCAACTGGGCTTCGTTTTCGATCAACGCGGCGCCATCCGGATGCCGCCGTCCAGGCGAATGCTCTCGGCGTTGAGGTAGACATTCTCGACGATGAACACCGCCAGCTTGCCATATTCCTCCGCGGTGCCGAGCCGCTTCGGGAAGGGCACCTGCGCCGCCAGCGCGTCCTGAACATTCTGCGGCATCATCGCCATCATCGGCGTCTTGAAGATGCCGGGCAGGATCGTGTTCACGCGAACGCCGTCGTTCATCAGGTCGCGCGCGATCGGCAGCGCCATCGCCAGCACGCCGCCCTTCGATGCCGAATAGGCCGCCTGCCCGATCTGCCCATCCTCGGCCGCGACCGAGGCGGTGTTGATGATCACCCCGCGCTCGCCGTCGTCCATCGGCTCACTCGCGACCATTCCGTACGCCGAATGGCTGATGCACCGGAAGGTGCCGACCAGGTTGATCCCAATCGCCAGTTCGAACTGGTGCATCGGATAACGCTTCAGCTCCCCCGTCGCCTTGTCCTTGCCGACCGTCTTGACCGCGTTGGCGACACCCGCGCAGTTGACCAGGATCCGCTCCTGCCCGTGCGCGGCGCGCGCCTTTTCGAACGCCGCCGCGACCTTGTCGTCGCTGGTCACGTCGACTTCGCAGAATACCCCGCCGATCTCACCAGCGACCCTTTCGCCGCGCTCGGAATCCCGGTCAAAGATGGCGACCTTGGCGCCCTTCGCCGCCAGCGCCCGCGCGGTCGCTTCGCCCAGTCCCGATGCGCCGCCGGTGACGACTGCCGCTGTTCCGTCGATCTTCATGATGCTTCCTTCTTTTCGATTTTCACCAGCAGCGCGTCGACCGCGACCTGCGCGCCTGCACTTGCATTGAGTTCGGCGACCACTCCGTCAAACGGCGCGGTCAGCCCATGCTCCATCTTCATCGCTTCCAGCGTCAGCAGCCGCTGACCCTTGGTCACTGCGTCGCCCGCGGCCACTTCGACCGAGGTCACCTTGCCCGGCATCGGCGACAGGATCGCGCCATCGCCCGCCGCCGCGCCGACCGATCCGCGCGCCGAACGGTCGAACGCAAAAGCCTGCCCTTCGAGGAAGACGACCACGCGCTCTTCGTCGCGGAAGCCCGCGACCGGGGCGACCTCGCCCTCGTCGTCGAGCGCGATCGTGCGGAATTTGCCGCCCTGCCCCAATGCCACCGACGCGTTGCGCGCACCGTTGAGGCGGAAGCCCGCCAACTCGCCAAAGCCGGGCTCGTCCTCATCCTCGGCAAGCGCCACCGCGGCCGCCCCGCGCCAGACGGCGTCATCAGGCTCGGCATCGGGCACCAGCGAGTCGCTTTCGCGCGCGATGAAGCCGGTGTCGATCGTCGCATCCTGGAAATCGGGATGCAGCAAGGCGTTGAACAGGAAGCCCGCGTTGGTCCGCACCGGCCACACTTCGATCTCGTCGAGAATGTCGACCAGGCCCGCGATCGCCTCGTCGCGGTCGTCGCCGTGCGCGATCAGCTTGGCGATCATCGGATCGTAGAACGGCGAAACCTCATCGCCTTCCTCGACCCCGGTTTCGACCCGGCCCCAGAAGTCGTCGCCCTCGTCGCCAAGGTCGAAATGCTCGAGCGTGCCGACGCTCGGAAGGAAGCCCTTCGCCGGATCCTCCGCATACAGCCGCGCCTCGATCGCCCAGCCGTCGATGGTCAGCTCGTCCTGCCTCTTCGGCAGCGGCTCGCCGCTCGCCACGCGCAATTGCCACTCGACCAAGTCGACCCCGGTGATTTCCTCGGTCACCGGATGCTCGACCTGAAGCCGGGTGTTCATCTCCATGAACCAGATGCGGTCGGCGCGAAGCCCGTCGCTCGCGTCGGCGATGAATTCGATCGTCCCCGCGCCCTCGTAGTCGACTGCCTGCGCCGCCTTGACCGCGGCCCCGCACACCGCCGCGCGCGTCGCTTCGTCCATGCCCGGCGCGGGCGCTTCCTCGATCACCTTCTGGTGGCGCCGCTGCAGCGAGCAATCGCGTTCGAACAGGTGGACGACATTGCCATGGGCATCGCCGAACACCTGGACCTCGATATGGCGCGGGCTCTCGATCCATTTTTCGATCAGCACGACGTCGTTGCCGAAGCTGCTCGCCGCCTCGCGCTGACAGCTTTCCAGCGCGTCTAGGAAATCGGCCGCGGCATCGACCTTGCGCATGCCCTTGCCGCCGCCGCCCGCGACCGCCTTGATCAGCACTGGATAACCAATCCCATCGGCCTCGCGCTGCAGCCGCTCGGGCGTCTGGTCTTCGCCCATGTAGCCCGGCGTCACCGGCACGCCCGCCGCCGCCATCAGCGTCTTGGCGGCGTCCTTCAGCCCCATCGCGGTGATGCTCGCGGGCTTCGGCCCGACCCACACCAGTCCGGCGTCGATCACGGCCTGCGCGAACTCGGCATTTTCGCTGAGGAAGCCATATCCCGGGTGGATCGCCTCGGCCCCGGACGATTTGGCCGCGGCAATGATCTTGTCGCCGACCAGATAGGATTCGCGCGCCGGCGACGGGCCGATGTGGACCGCCTCGTCGGCCATGCGGACATGCAGCGCGTTCGCGTCCGCGTCCGAATAGACCGCGACGGTGCGGATCCCCATGTCACGCGCGGTGCGAATGATGCGGCAGGCGATCTCGCCGCGGTTGGCGATAAGCAGGGAAGTGATCATGGCTGACCGCCTAGCGTGTCGGGGGCCGCCTTGGAAAGATCGGCGGCGGCAATGCCGTCCTCGATCCTCTTGAAGCGCGGATTGTCGGGCTCCATCGACCGATAGAAAGCCGCCAGCTTCGCAAGGTCGGCGCGATAGTCGCCCGTCGGCATGATCGCCGGGCCGATCATCCCGCGCCGCCGCGCGCGATTGACCCAGGCCGGCACGATCGGCACCCCCGCCCCCATCGCGATATGGTAGAAACCCGATCGCCACTGCCCGTCCGACGTGCGCGTCCCCTCGGGTGCGATGACTAGTGCAAGCTCATCGCGGCGATCGAATTCGGCGACGACATGCTCGACGAACTTCGCGCGCTTGGACCGGTCGACGGGAATGCCGCCCATGTCCAACATGAAGCGCCGCATCGGCCAGCGGAACAGGCTCCGCTTGCCGGTGAAACTGGGACGGACGCCAAGCGCGTCGGTCACGCCGAGGAAGATGGCAAAGTCCCAGTTCGACGTATGCGGTGCCCCGACGAAGACGAACTTCGGCGCGGTCGGCTTGGGGCCGCTCACTCGCCACCCGCGCCGCTTGAACAGGCCGACGAGGACCCACCGCACCAATCGGGAAACGAGCGACGGCGTTCTCACCAGAGGAAGCCGCCCGGGGTCTCGCGCATCACGCCGCGACCGCGCTGCGCATCGGTTCCTCGGCGCTCATCGGCACCAGGCCCAGCTTCGCAAACAGGGCCGCGTCCTTGCTGTCCCCGGCATTGGCGGTGGTCAGCAGCTTGTCGCCGGTAAAGATCGAATTGGCGCCCGCCATGAAGCACAACGCCTGCGTCGCCTCGCTCATGCTTTCGCGCCCCGCCGACAATCGGACCATGCTTCGCGGCATCGTGATTCGCGCGACCGCGACGGTGCGCACGAACTCGATGTCGTCGATCAGTCGCTCGCCCGCGAACATGTCGCCAAGCACCGTCCCCTTGACCGGAACCAGCGCATTGACCGGCACGCTTTCGGGGTGGCGCGGAAGCGTGGCCAGCGCATGGATGAACCCGACGCGATCGCTGCGAGTCTCGCCCATCCCGACGATCCCGCCGCAGCACACGCTGATCCCCGCGCACCGCACTTCCTCAAGCGTATCGAGCCGTTCGGAAAAGGTGCGCGTGGTGATGATGTCGCCATAATGTTCGGGCGAGGTATCGATGTTGTGATTGTAGTAATCGAGGCCGGCATCCTTCAGCGAAGCGGCCTGCGACGGCGTCAGCATGCCCAGCGTCATACAGGTTTCCAGCCCCATCGCCTTGACGCCAGCAACCATCGCGCAGACCTTGTCCATGTCGCGGTCCTTCGGCTCACGCCACGCCGCCCCCATGCAGAAGCGCTGCGACCCCGCCGCCTTGGCCTCCGCCGCCGCGGCGAGCACCGCGTCGACATCCATCAATTTCTCGGCCTTCAACCCGCTGTCGGCATGCACCGATTGCGAACAATAGCCGCAGTCTTCAGGGCAACCGCCGGTCTTGATCGACAGCAAGGTGCAAAGCTGCACCTCTCCGGCGGCATGGTGCGCGCGGTGCGCTTCGGCGGCCCGAAACACGAGCTCGGGAAACGGCAGGTCGAAGAGCGCCGCGATCTCGTCGCGAGTCCAATCGGTACGGATCATTTTATGTTCAACTACATCCTGAAAATGCCGAACGACGGCCGTTCGGGGATCGGGGCGTTGAGGCACGCCGCGAACGCCAGCCCCAGCACGTCGCGCGTCTGCGCGGGATCGATGATGCCGTCGTCCCACAGCCGCGCAGTCGCGTGCCACGGATTGCCCTGCGCTTCATAATCGTCGCGGATCGGTTGCTTGAACGCCTCCGCCTGCTGGGGCGTCCAGCCGTCGGCGTCGCGGTGCACCGTCGCCAGCACCGACGCCGCCTGCTCGCCGCCCATCACGCTGATGCGGCTGTTCGGCCAGGTGAACAGGAAGCGCGGACTATAGGCGCGCCCGCACATGCCGTAATTGCCCGCGCCGAAGCTCCCGCCGATCAGCACCGTCACCTTGGGCACGCTCGCGGTCGCGACCGCGGTGACCAGCTTGGCGCCATGTTTGGCGATGCCCTCGGCCTCATACTTTCCGCCGACCATGAAGCCCGAGATGTTCTGCAGGAACAGCAACGGGATCCGCCGCTGGCACGCCAGCTCGATGAAGTGCGCGCCCTTGACCGCGCTCTCGCTGAACAGCACGCCATTGTTCGCCAGGATCGCGACCGGCATCCCCCAGATATGCGCAAAGCCGCACACCAGGCTCGTCCCGTACAGCGCTTTGAACTCATGGAACTCGCTGCTGTCGACCAGGCGCGCGATAATCTCGTGCACGTCGTACGGCGCGCGCACGTCCTCGGGAATGATCGAGTAGAGATCTTCCGCGTCATACGCGGGCGGCCGCGGCTCGCGCAGCTCGATTCCCGCGCCCGCTTCGCCGCCCAGATGCGACACGATGTCGCGCACGATCGTCAGCGCATGTTCGTCATTTTCGGCCAGGTGATCGACCACGCCGCTGCGCCGCGCATGAAGGTCGCCGCCGCCCAGATCCTCGGCGCTGATTTCCTCGCCCGTCGCGGCCTTCACCAGCGGCGGTCCGGCCAGGAAGATCGTTCCCTGCTCGCGCACGATCACGCTCTCGTCGCTCATCGCGGGGACATAGGCCCCACCCGCGGTGCAGCTGCCCATCACGCACGCGATCTGGGCAATGCCCTTCGACGACATCTGCGCCTGGTTAAAGAAGATTCGCCCGAAGTGGTCGCGGTCGGGAAAGACCTCCGCCTGGTGCGGCAGATTGGCCCCGCCGCTGTCGACCAGGTAGATACACGGCAGGCGGTTTGCCTCCGCGATTTCCTGCGCGCGAAGATGCTTCTTCACCGTCATCGGATAGTAGGTGCCGCCCTTCACCGTGGCGTCGTTGGCGACGATCATCGCCTGCCGCCCCGACACGCGCCCGATGCCCGCGATCATCCCCGCGCCCGGCACTTCGCCGTCGTACAGGTCGCCCGCCGCCAATTGCCCGATCTCCAGGAATGGCGAGCCCGGATCGAGCAGCCGCTCGACGCGGTCACGGGGAAGCAGCTTGCCGCGCGACACGTGCCGGTCGCGGCTCTTCTCGTTTCCGCCCAGCGCCGCCTTGGCGACGTCGGCGCGAAGCTGCTTCGCCAACGCGCGATTATGCGCCGCACGCGCCTTCGATTCGTCGCTCGAAAGGTCGATCTTGCTGTCGATGCGCGCTGCGCTCATCCGGTTTCCATCCCCGTTCGTCGAAACTGACGTGCATTCAGCGCCTAGCGTCCCCGATGCGTCTTGCAAAGCGGTGGACCGGGACAAGGCTCGCCGCGACCAAGGAGAGTAAGATGCGCACCAAGATGATCGCCACGCTGCTGGGCAGCGCCGCCCTCGCGCTTGCCACCGCTGCCTGCAACACCAGCACCGCCGGCAACGAAGCGACCGAGCAGGCGGCCCCCGGCGACAAGGCCGGGATCGACCTCGCCGCGATGGACAAGTCGGTGAAGCCCGGCGACGATTTCTATGCCTATGCCAACGGCGGCTGGATGCGCAGCGCACAGATCCCCGCCGATCGAAGCTCGGTCGGCGGCTTCTTCATCGCCGACCAGCAGCGCGAGAAGAACAGCATCGAATTGATGGACGGGCTGCTCAAGTCCAACGCCGCGGCGGACACCGACGCGGGCCGCATCGCCAATTATTACAAGGCCTATCTCGACACCGCCGCGATCGACCGCGCCGGGATCGCGCCGGCCAAGGCCGACCTCGACGCCATCGCCCGCATCGCCGACAAGCGCGCGCTCTCGGCGGCGATCGGGTCGAGCCTGCGCGCCGACACCGACCCGCTCAACGCCACCAATTACCAGACCGAAAATTTGTTCGGGATCTTCGTCACGCAGGGCCTGACCACCCCGGGCGAAACGCTGCCCTACCTGATGCAGGGCGGGCTCGGCCTGCCCGAGCGCGAATATTATCTCGACGCCGCCGCCGACAAGGCCGCGCTTCGCACCCAGTATAAGGATTACGTCGCCAAGGTCCTCGCCGCCGCGGGCAATCCCAACGCCGCCGCCGCCGCGCAGCGCGTCGTCGATCTGGAAACCAAGATCGCCCGCGCCCATGCCAACCGCGCGGAGAGCGAGGATTTCGCCAAGGGCTCGACCGTCTGGACTCGCGCTGAGCTGGAGGCGGCCGCCCCCGGCATCGACTGGCCCGCGCTGCTCGGCGCGGCACAGCTTGGCAACGCGCCCAAGTTCCAGGCCTATCACGCCACCGCCATTCCGCGCCTCGCCGCGCTCGTCGGCTCCGAACCGCTCGACGCGTGGAAGGACTGGATGGCGTTCCACACGCTCAACCAGCGCGCCAACGTCCTTCCCGCCACCTTCCGCGACGCCAGCTTCGCCTTCAACGGCACCGCGCTCAACGGCACGCCGCAGCAGCGTCCGCGCGACAAGCAGGCTCTCAACGCCGCATCGGCCGCGCTCGAAGGCGCCTTTGGCAAAGCCTATGTCGAAAAACACTTCCCGGCCGCGTCGAAGGCCGAAATTCAGGGCATGGTCGACAACATCAAGAACGCCTTCGCTGCGCGCGTGCGCGGGCTCGACTGGATGGCCCCGACGACCAAGCAGGAAGCGGTCAAGAAGGTCGAAACGATCGTCGTCGGCGTCGGCTATCCCGACACCTGGCCCGATTATTCGTCGGTCACGATCAGCCCGACCGACGCCTACGCCAACGCCAAGGCGGCCGAACTCGCCCACTACCGCCAGCAGATTGCCAAGATCGGCAAGCCGATGGACCGCGCCGAATGGTGGATGCCGCCGCAGCTGGTCAACGCGGTCAACCTGCCGGTGCAGAACGCGCTCAACTTCCCCGCCGCGATCCTCGTCCGCCCCTTCTTCGACCCCAGCGCCGATCCCGCCTACAATTATGGCGCGATCGGCGGCGTGATCGGGCATGAGATCAGCCACAGCTTCGACAACAACGGCGCGCTGTTCGATTCCACCGGCCGCATGCGCAACTGGTGGACCCCGACCGACTTCGCCCGCTTCACCAAGTCGGGCGAAGCGCTCGCGCGGCAATATGACGCCTACTCCCCTTTCCCCGGGGTCAACGTCAACGGCAAGCTGACGCTGGGCGAAAACATCGCCGACGTCGCCGGACTGACCGCCGCCTACGAGGCCTATCGCGCGTCGCTCGGCGGCAAGGAATTGCCCGTCCTCGACGGCCTGACCGGCGACCAGCGTTTCTTCATCGCTAATGCGCAGGCATGGGCCACCAAGATGCGCGACGAAGCGCTGAAGGCCCGCATCGCCACCGACGGCCACGCGCCGGGCCAGTACCGCGCGCTCACCGTCCGCAACCTCGACGCCTGGTACAAGGCGTTCAACGTCCAGCCCGGCGACAAGCTCTACCTCAAGCCCGAAGACCGAGTGAAGATTTGGTAAGCCCAAGCCGCCGAGCGTAGCGAAAGCGGAGCGAAGCGAGCGTCGCTAGGCGAGAGTCGGCGCGGGTCGGCCAGCCTGCCGCGAAGCGGACAGGTCTGACGTCACGGGAATAACTCCCGTGACGCTACCCGCCCCACATCTACCTCGCCGCCACCTTCCGCTCCGCCCGCGCCCGCAAATACGCGATCAGCGCACTCCGCTCGCGCGGCGTCAGATACGCAAAATGCTTCTCGCCGACGATCGTCATCAGGCCCAGATCCTTGCGCGTCTTGCCGACGCCCTTGGTCAGCAGCGTCGTCATCTCCGCGTCCGAATACGTCCCGACGATGTCGAGGTCGGGCACCACGATCCCCGGCCCGAACTCGGGATTGCCGGTCAGGTCCGCGCCATGACATTCGGCGCAGGTCGCCCCGGCAAGGTAGCGCCCGAACGCATGGTCCGCGCCCAGGTCGGGGGGCAGCTTGTCGCGATATTCGGCGATGTACCCGCTCGTCGGTTTCAGCTTCCCGTCGGCGACCAGCTTCTGGGCCAGTTCGCTCAACGCCGGCGGCGGGGTCGCCTCGCCGCTCGGCTTGACCGTGCGAAGGTGCGCGATCAGCGCCTTCATGTCGGCATCGCTCAACCGCTGGAAAATTTCCGATGGCATGATCCACATGTCGCCGCGCGTCGGATGCTTGCCGGTGCGCAGCAGCGCTTCCAGCTGCGCGTCGCTCATCGTCGGCATCACACGGGTCAGGTTGGACGCGTAGAGCTTGCCAAGCTCGGGCGCGTCCTCGTTGAACAGCTTGCCCTCGAGCGTCGCGGTGTGACAGCCGGTGCACCCGACGATGTGCGACAGGCGCTCCCCGTGCGCGAGCATCGCCGCCCGCCCCGGCGCCGCCGCTCCCTCGAAGGTCAGCGCGGCGGGCACGACGGCCCCCTCGGCCGCCTCCGCCTTCGCCACACCGGATTGTTCAGGACTGCACGCCAACAGGCTGGCCATCGCCAGCAGGACCACCGAAATCCGCATCGCGTCTCTCCCCTGCTCGACGAGTTGATAACGCGGATTTAATGAAAAAGCGATGACTGTGACGTACGTGGAGGAACCCAGCGTATTTGCTGGACGTCGGTTTCGACCCATTGCAGACATTGGCCGCAGATGGGAAAGACAGCCTGCAATGGGGGGCGTCGTGAGCGCATTTGAATTCGTCTTTTCGCTTTTTGGTCTTCTGCTCGGCTTCAGCCTGGTCGAGGTGCTCGGGGGACTTGCCCGGACCTTGGAAGCACGGCTGCGTTTAGGGCAAAGCTATAAAGTGGGTTGGTTGACCCCACTTCTCGCCCTGTTCGTGATGCTTGATCTCATGACCTTCTGGCTGGCTGCCTGGCGCCTTCGGGAGGGGCTGACCGTTTCACTTGCTACTTTGACCGCTGGGCTAGCGTTCGCAGGAAGTTACTACCTTGCAGCGCACCTTGTCTTTCCCCCGAGGGACGTAAACGCACCCGATCTCGACGCACACTACTTCCGCGTAAAGCGCTGGGTACTCAGTATCTTGTTCGCCTTGTTCGCTATCCAAGTCAGCTACTTCCTGATGGTGCCTGAACTGGCCACGCTCATCAGCAGTTGGCAAGCGGTCCTCTCTGTCTCACTATTCGGGCTGATCCTGGCTGCCGCGGCTTTCGTAAGTGGCCGAGGTCTGAACATCGCTTTGCTAATGATCCTCACACTCCGTTACCTCGTCCTGATTTTCTGAGCGGCCCGGGACTAGCAATGTCCGCTTCCCCCCACAGCAGACGGTCTGCTTTCGACCCATTGCAGACACGGCCAATGGCATTACACCTCGCCAAATGAAGCGATTTGTAGATGCACTTTATGGCCCACATCACGCAACTATGTTCGCTGCGCTCGGATGGATTGGAACGGTCGTCTTGGTAGCCGATGCCTTCGGCGTATTGGAACCAGACTACCTCATTCTCGCCTTCGCTGTCGCATTTTCTTACTGGATTGGCGTCGCCATAGAGCCTGGCCTGTTTGGCGGTGGCGAGAAACGCTAATCGCAGATTGGCTGCTTCCCACCCATTGCCGACGTTCAGCCGACCGGTAAGATCGACTGATGATTACCTTTGGCGGCTATTCCAACGACGAACACAAAGCATCTCTCGTCTGTCGGCACGTTCTGAGCGGAGAAAGCATCCTCAGCGTGTTTCATGACGAGGACGGTGACTTGCATTTTAGTTGCGGCAGCGACGGGCACTCGGTCGATGATTGGCAGGTGGTCGGCCTTAGCCATCTGGCAAGCAGGTTGGGAGCGCTTGAAGCATTCCCAGCGTTGCCGCCCGAAACCACCGCTTGCCGCGTCTCGAAGGATGATCGCTGGCGGGTGGAAAACTGAGCTACCCCCGGCTTCCGCTTTCCACCCATTGCGAACATTTTGCCGGACCACACGGAGGTTCAGGCGCTCGACGGCTCAGGCGGCCGCATCAGAGATCGTCGTGTTGCGAGACGGCCGGTCGAGCGTGACCGTCAGCATTCCGGTTTCTCATTCCGGTAGCGATGTCGTCCATGTCACGAGGGAGGCACTTGCAGCTAGTCTGAGCTACACATTCAAAGACTTTCGCGTTACTTCGACGACACGTTCCTGACCGGGTTGATCACGTCCACTTTCAAGCCGTTGCAATCGTTAGCGGCGGCGGCGTCTACCCAAGAGCGACGGCTCCCGCCAGCGCGCCCAGCGCCAACACCACGAACGTGCTCAGCCGATGGCTCCAGCCTGTCGTGATGGCGAGCGCGACCGAGAAGATGACCGCGCTCGCGACCAGGTTTGGGCTTCGATCGACCGCCGCCACGCCCAGTTCGATCAGGGTCACCACGATCAGGCCCACCACCGCGGCGGCGACGCCCGACAGGAATTTCTGCAGTCGCCGATGCTCGGCCAGCGCTTCCAGTCGCTCGTAGAAGATCATCGACAAAGCGAAGGCCGGCAGGAACATGCCCGCGGTGATCGCCACCGCCCCCGCCGGCCCGCCGCACACCCAGCCCACGAACGTCGAGAAGATGACCAGTGGCGCAGGCAGCACGCCCGCGAGCGCCACCCCGTCGAGGAATTGAGCGTCGGTCATCCATCCCCGCCCCACGCTGTCGTCGCGGACGAAAGGAATGGCGGTGTAAGCCCCGCCAAAGGTCAACAGGCCCCCCTTCAATCCCGCGAAGAACAGCGCGAGCGTCGTCGCCGCCGATGCATCCGCCGAGACTACCAAAGGCTCGAACCGCCAGCCTGCGACCGCGACGCTGACGGCCCCCGCAACGGCCAGGACCGCAACAGCCGGGATGAAGCGCTTGGTTGACGCCATGGCATAAGCCGCCCCCGCCGCCGGAAGCACGATCCAGAAGCTGGCGCCGAGCAAGGACGCGCCTGCCGCGCCGAGCATCGCCGCCCACAGCCAGCGGTCGAGAAGGATGTGTTCTCCGATGCGGTGGATCGCACGGGCAATGACCGCGAGCACCGCCGCCTGCACGCCCAGGAACATCGCGCCCAACACCGTGCCTTCGATGCGTAGTCGCGAATAGCCCCACGCCAGCGCCATCATCAGGACGAAGCCGGGCAGCATGAAGCCTAGCCCCGCGAGCAGCCCGCCGAGACGTCCCTTGGCGCGAATCCCCAAATGGACGCACAGCTCATGGGCTTCGGGTCCTGGCAATGCCTGCATGACCGCCAGCAGCCGGTTGAACCCTCCGCTACCGATCCATCGTTCCTCGTCCACGAGTTCGCGGCGGATCATCGCGATCTGCGCGACCGGGCCTCCGAACGCCAGCAAGCCGAAACGAAGAAAGCGAAGGAAGAGGGCCAGATAGCCAATTTCGGGCGGGCGTGGCTCCGCATTGGCATCGTCGTTCACGGTCGTGTTGGCGATAGGACGGTTTCCCTTTTCGCTGTCCTACAGTCCTGACGTCGCGCCATACTGCCGCCCGCCCGTTGCTAACGGACCACGGAGCGCCGCCGCGAGCAAATTCCTTAAGTTCGCAAAAAGAGCCTGAAAATGCGCCTCACTCCACGAACTTTGTGAACCTAAGCGCGCATGCCTAGCCGCCGATAAGCTCGCGGCCAATCAGCATCCGGCGGATCTCGTTGGTGCCCGCGCCGATGTCGAGCAGCTTGGCGTCGCGCATGAAACGCTCGACCGGCCAGTCGCGGGTATAGCCCGCGCCGCCCAGCGCCTGCACCGCTTCGCCCGCCACCTCGAACGCGCTCTCGCTCGCCAGCAGGATCGCCCCCGCCGCGTCGAACCGCGTGGTGCGGCCGGCGTCGCAATTCTTCGCCACCGCATAGACATAGGCGCGCGCCGAATTGAGCGCGACATACATGTCCGCGATCTTCGCCTGCATCAGCTGAAATGCGCCGATCGGCTTGCCGAACTGCTTGCGCTCGCGGACGTAGGGAATGACGACGTCGAGACAGGCCTGCATGATGCCGAGCTGGATCCCGGCAAGCACCGTGCGCTCGTAATCGAGCCCGCTCATCAACACCCCGGCACCGCCGCCGACTGGGCCCATCACTTGGCTGTCGGCCACGAAGCAGTCGTTGAACACCAGCTCCGACGTCGGGCTTCCGCGCATGCCGACCTTGTCGATCTTCTGCCCGATCGAGAAACCGCTCATTCCCTTTTCGATCAGGAAGGTGGTGAAGGCCTTGCTCGGCTTGTCGTCGGCGCCGCCGGTCTTGGCATAGACCACCAGCGTGTCGGCATAGGCTGCGTTGGTAATCCAGAATTTGGTGCCGTTGAGGACATAGCCGCCGTCGACCTTTTTCGCGGTCAGCTTCATCGACATGACGTCGCTGCCTGCTCCCGCCTCGCTCATCGCCAGCGCGCCGACATGCTCGCCGCTGATCAGCTTCGGCAGATATTTCGCCTTCTGCTCCTCGTTCGCCCAGCGGCGGATCTGGTTGACGCATAGGTTGGAATGCGCGCCGTAGCTAAGGCCGACCGACGCCGATGCCCGCGCGACTTCTTCCTGCGCCACGACATGCTCGAGGTAGCCGAGACCAAGCCCGCCCCACTCTTCCTCGACCGTGATGCCATGCAGCCCAAGCTCGCCCATCTGCGGCCACAGCTCGATCGGGAAGCGGTCGGCCAAGTCGATCTCCGCCGCGATCGGCTGGATCCGATCCTCGGCAAAGCGGCGGGTGATGTCGCGGATGGTGTCGGCCATTTCGCCAAGGTCGAAATCGAGGCCGGGCATGTCGGTCATTCTTCTCTCCTGTTGCCGTGGCGCTAGCAGAGGCGGAAGCGTTTGAACAAGGCGCGCGGCGGCCTTATGTGCAGTTGCGAAAACATCTTGGAGAGCAGCCCGTGGCCACCGATCCCGTCGTCATCCTTTCGACCGCCCGCACCCCGATGGGCGCGATGCAGGGCAGCCTTGCCGATGCATCCGCGACCGACCTTGGCGCCGCCGCCGTCCGCGCCGCGGTCGAGCGCGCGGGCGTGAAGGGCGAGGACATCGACCGGATCTACATGGGCTGCGTCCTCCCCGCCGGGCTCGGCCAGGCGCCGGCGCGCCAGGCGGCGATCAAGGCCGGCCTGCCCAAGTCGGTCCAGGCAACCACCGTCAACAAGGTGTGCGGTTCGGGAATGCAGACCGTCATCATGGGCGCCGAAGCGCTCGCCAGCGGCAACGCCGACCTGATCGTTGCGGGCGGCATGGAATCGATGACCAACGCACCGTACCTTCTCAAGAAGCATCGCTCGGGCGCGCGCATCGGCCATGACACTGCCTATGACCACATGTTCCTCGACGGACTGGAAGACGCCTACGAGGCCGGACGCGCGATGGGCAGCTTCGCCCAGTGCACCGCCGACGAATATCAGCTGACGCGCCAGGACATGGACGCCTATGCGATCGAAAGCCTGAACCGCGCCAAGTCGGCAATCGACAGCGGCGGCTTCAAGGATGAGATCGTGCCGGTCACGATCAAGGGCCGCGGCGGCGACACGATCGTCGACACTGACGAAGCCCCCGGCCGCGGTCGCCCTGACAAGATCCCGCAGCTGAAGCCCGCCTTCGCCAAAGAAGGCACCATCACCGCCGCGACCAGCTCGTCGATTTCGGACGGCGCCGCAGCGGTCGTACTCATGCGTGAATCGACTGCGGGCGAGCAGGGCCTGTCACCGGTCGCCCGCATCGTTGCGACCGCCGCGCATGCGCGCGAGCCGGCCGAGTTCACCATCGCCCCCGTCGGCGCGATTGAGAAGCTGTTGAAGAAGGCGGGCTGGCAGGTCGGCGACGTCGACCTGTGGGAAGTGAACGAGGCATTCGCCTGCGTCGCGATGTTCGCGATGAAGGACCTCGGCATCGACCACGCCAAGATCAACGTCCACGGCGGCGCCACCGCGCTCGGCCACCCGATCGGCGCCAGCGGCACCCGCATCCTCGTGACGCTGGTCAACGCGCTCAAGACCAAGGGCCTGAAGAAGGGCGTCGCGAGCCTGTGCATCGGCGGCGGCGAAGCCACCGCGATCGCGGTCGAACTAGTCTAATTCACGCAAGCGACGGTCGAGGTCAGTCCTCGACCGTCTCGCCTTCGGCCACGCCCCAGATGTCGGACTGGGCGATAAAGCCCTTGCGGTTGCCGATCTCGATCCCGCACCAGCTGCCGTCGCACTTGTTCAGGCGACCGACCACGCCGGCTTCGGCGCGGTAGCGGACGGGGGAACCCGCGCCGGGCTTGGTGCGGATGTCGCGCGGTTCGCCGGGCTTCACGATCGCGGTACGGCGATCGCTGAGCAGGGTCACCAGCATCCAGCCCCGCGCGCCGTCGGGGTCTTCGATCATGCGCCAGTTGGGATATGTCTTGATCACGCGGATCGGCAGGTCGCGGCGCTTGTAGAGCCACAGGCCGGGGAAATTGCGCCCCGGCCCCGACCGCATCATCGCCTCGCCGCTGGCGATCGACGCCCAGTACGGCGGCTGGCGATCCTGCGCCGACGCGGTCGCCGCGATCGACAGCAATGTCGCGACGCCGAGCCCCCGTGCCAGCATCATGCGCCCGTCAGGATTCGATCGACCAATTGCTTGGTCGTCGGCACGAACCCGTTCGAATAGAAGGGGTCGGTCTTGAAGCGGAACGCGGCGTGTCCAGCGAACATCAAGTTTTCGTCGACGGGGCCGCCATGGGCGATGTCCTGCAGCGTCTTCTGGATACAGAAGCTGCGCGCATCGGCGAGGCGACCGGTCGAATTCTTCTCATTGTCCGCCCAGCTCGAGAAGCTGCACTGTGACAGGCAGCCCATGCAGTCGGCCTGATCCTTGCGGATCATCTGCTGCTCTTCCGGCGTGACGAAAATCAACGTATCGTCGGGGGTCTTCATCGCTTCGGTAAAGCCCTGGCCATACCATTCGCGGGCGTGGTTGAGGTCGCCCTTGGTCACCCAGTAATTCTTGCGCGTGCCGACGCCGACGTCGAGCTGGAAGGCATGATCGCCGACCACTTCCTTCGTGTAGGCGATCTGGCGTTCGCTGCGCGCCTCGAGACTGCGCAGAAACGGGTTGCGCACCGCCGACGAATAGAAGCCGGTCGGCGAGAATTTGTGTAGGAGGATGTCGCCTTCCTCCAGCGTCATCAGTCGCGCCTTCCAGTCGGCCGGAATCGGGCTTTCCTGCGTCAGCAACGGCCTGGTGCCGAACTGGAACATGATCGCGCCCAGTTCGGGATTATCGATCCAGTTATCCCATTCGTCGAGGCGCCATACGCCGCCCGCCATGACGATCGGCACGTCGTCGCTGATCCCGCCTTCGCGCATCACGGCGCGAAGTTCGGCGACGCGGGGGTAGGGATCCTGCGGCTTGCGCGGATCCTCGGCGTTGCTGAGGCCATTATGGCCGCCGGCGAGCCAGGGATCTTCGTAGACCACCGCGCCGAGCCACTGCGGCACCTTGGCATAGGCGCGCTTCCACAGCGCGCGGAAGGCACGGCCCGACGAGATGATCGGCAGGTAATAGACTTCGTGGTGCGCCGCGATTTCGCTCAGCTTGTAGGGCATGCCCGCGCCGCAGGTGACGCCGGTGACCATTCCCTTGGTGCGCGCGAGCGTTCCTTCGAGCACGCGCTGGGCGCCGCCCATTTCCCACAGGACGTTGATGTTGATCGCACCGTTGCCATTGGCAAGCGCATGCGCCTTTTCCACCTGCGCGACCGCACCGTCGATGGCGTATTGCACCAGTTCCTCGTGCCGCTCGCGGCGGGTCAGCGCCTTGTAGACCTGCGGGATAATGCGGCCTTCGGGATCATAGCTGTCGGCGTTGACCGCGCTGACGGTGCCGATGCCGCCAGCGGCAGCCCATGCACCCGAGCTCATGTGGTTGGTCGCGGAAACCCCCTTGCCACCCTCGACCAGCGGCCACACTTCGCGGCCGCCGTAAAGGATGGGCTTCAGCCCTTTGAACACCTGTCTCTCCCGATTGAATCGACCGGTCTATAATCCGGCCCTCGCCAAATGGCTGCAAAAAGTTTCGGGCCGGGAGGAAGCCTCCCGGCCCGACCACTTGGCCAATGCGGCTGCCAGCGGTTAGCAGCGGCCCTTGGCGATTTCGCGACCCGCCAACGCGCCGACGGCACCGCCGATGATCGCACCGGTCGTTCCGCTGTTGCCACGGCGATAGCCATAGCTGCTGCGACCGCGGGTCACTTCGCGACCGAGCAGGGCACCGGCGACGCCGCCGATGATCGCGCCGGTCGTGCCATTGCCGCAGCGCTGGCCGCGGTAGCCGCGATAGGTGCGGCCATAATAGCGGTTGTCGTAGTTATTGGCGTAACGCTGACCGTAGTAGCGCTGGCCGTAAGCCTGGTTGTAGCCGCCACCATAATAGGGCGTGCCGTAACCGTAATAGCTTTGCGCACTGGCGGCGCTGGGCAGCGCGACGACGGCGGTGGTTGCCGCGGCGGCGGCCAGAAGAGCCTTGGTGAACATGTCTGTCTCCTCGAACATGGGTCCGGCCGGAAAGCGCCGGATGTCGAGGGACGGTCTGGACCCGCCGCGCTGACGACGGACTGAATGCGCCGTTTCGCTGAGCTTAAGGTTCGGGCGCCGTCAGTGGGGCACGACGCCGCTTTCGACGCCTGTCTTGTCGTGAAGGGCGTAGCGGTCGACGAGGTCGGCGCTTGCCCGATTATATCCGATCATTTCGACGTCGCGGCCTTCACGTCGCAGCTTCGCGACGATCTTGTCGAGCGCGCCGACTGCCGAGATGTCCCAGAAATGCGCGCCGGTCATGTCGATCAGCACCTTCGCCGCGCTTTCTTCCGCTTGGAAAGCGCGGGTGAAGCGCTCGACTGACGCGAAGAAGATCTGTCCCGACACGCGATAGGTGGCGAGCTCGCCGTCGGCTGATACGCTTCGCTCGACAGCGAACATCCGCTGCACCTTGCCCGCAAAGAAGATTCCCGACAGCAGCACGCCGGCCAGAACGCCCATCGACAGGTCGTGCGTCGCGACCACGACGACGACCGTAGTCACCATCACCACCGACGAGGGCCAAGGATGGCGGCGCAGGTTGGGGATCGAGTTCCAGCTGAAGGTGCCGATCGACACCATCAGCATCACCGCGACCAGCGCGGGCATCGGGATCTGGCCGACGAGCGGTCCGAGCACGGCGAGCAGGAACAGTAGGAAGGCGCCGGCGGTAAAGGTCGACAGCCGCCCCCTGCCGCCGGACGTGACGTTGATCACCGACTGGCCGATCATGGCGCAGCCGCCCATCCCGCCGACCAGCGCGGCCGCGATGTTGGCCCCGCCCTGCCCCGCGCACTCGCGCTTCTTGTCGCTGTCGGTGTGCGTCATGTCGTCGACGATCTGCGCGGTGAGCAGCGATTCAAGCAGGCCCACCGCGGCCATCGCCAGCGAATAAGGCAGAATGATCCGAAGCGTTTCGATCGTGAGCGGCACGTCGGGCAGTACGAACGAGGGCAGCCCTTCCGGCAACGACCCCATGTCGCCGACACTGTTGACCGGCGCTCCGGTCCAGATCGAGATCGCCGAGAGTAGGACGATGGCGACCAGAGGCGACGGCACCGCCTTCGTCAGGCGCGGCAGCAGGTAGATGATCGCCAGCCCGGCCGCGATCATCGCATAGGCTTGCCAGGTCACGTTGATGAGTTGCGGCAGCTGCGCGATGAAGATCAGGATCGCCAGCGAATTGACGAAGCCGGTGATGACCGACCGCGAGACGAATTGCATCAGCAGGTCGAGCCGAGCGAGGCCGGCGACGATTTGCAGCAATCCCATCAGAATGGTGGCGGCGAACAGATATTCGACGCCATGATCCCGCACCAGCGGCACGACGAGGACGGCCACCGCCGCCGTCGCCGCAGAGATCATGCCGGGCCGCCCGCCGGTAAAGGAGACAACGATCGCAATCGCGACCGAGGCATAAAGGCCGACGCGGGGATCGACGCCGGCGATGATCGAAAAGCCGATCGCCTCGGGGATGAGGGCGAGCGCGACGACGATCCCGGCAAGGATGTCCGCCCGCGGATTCGAAAGCCAGTCGCGCTTGAGCGTGGCAAGATTTGTCATGAGAGTTCCAGAAACGGTCAGCGGCAGCATCGATGCCGATTATCCCGGGGATAGGCGCCGGGCTGAGCCACCTGCGTTAGCGCAGGTCCGTCGAAGGTGCGGATATATCCGCGGGTCCGAGGCTGGTGGAGCTGAGGAGGATCGAACTCCTGACCTCTGCAGTGCGATTGAAGTGGATCGCTACATGATTGGCGGATTTCCCATAGTTTTGTCTGCACATGGCGCGGAACGGGAGTGGAACATGGCGCGAACTTCAAGCACTTGCACCGGACTTGCTCCGGACCCTTCAGCGAGAGAGGCGGCCTGATGCCTCGCAACCGCGACCTCCGCAAGCCTTGCGTCCGCTCCGACGGGAAGGTCACCCGCCACGAGGAGTTAATCCGGGAGCTTATCGATAGCGATCCGCGCATGTGCCGCAATGGCTTTGCCCGATCGATGAAGCCCTTGTTCGAGCGGGAGGGCATCTATCCGGAGAATGTGCCGCTCGGTGAGTTCATTCCCGACGCCTATCTACTCGACGAGGAGGCGAAGGAAATCCGGATCTATGAGGTCGAGGTCACAAACGCCCTCAGTAATTTCAAGATTCAGTCGCTCGGCATGTTTTGGTTCTACATGGACTGCGAGATGACCAAGTGGATGCCGCGGCTGTACGTGGTGGACCGCTACGGCGCGATGACAGAGCTTTGTATGCTCAAGTGCTATCGGCAAGTGCTGGCTCATCATGCGCCTGGCCGCGTCGTCACCACCAGTCTCGCAGCATGAACGACTGGCAGCAATCGCGCCCCGATGGGCTGGGTCGATGTTGACGGCAGCATGAGTATGTTGCCTATCTGTTCTAGTATAGGGAGGGTGGTTATGGATACTGATTCTGGACGCATCGGCAAGCCGAACGGGCTATCGTCGCAAGCGATCGAGCCTGCTTCGCGTCTCGACCCTGACGGGCTTCTATCCCTTGCGCGGCGATGCGAGGAAGCGGCGGGGCCGGAATACGCACTCGAACGTGACATACACGCTGCGCTCGGTCCTGCGCAGCGCGCCATCCCCCTCAATTACAGTGCTTCGATCGATGCGGCGATGATGCTGGTACCGGAAGGGTGCGACTGGGCGTTGGAGATTTGGGGCCGCCCGAGAGGTATCTACACCAGCAACAAACCCAGTGCTTGGGTTGAGGGCGCTGAGCGGGCTTTTGCAGCAACTCCCGCCCTCGCTTTTTGCGCAGCGGCTTTGCGCGCACGAGCCGCGATAGCGATGGAGACGCAAAGCGCCATGACCGAAGGGCATGGTCCGAAGGATGACAGCGCGGGCCGTCAGGCATCGCCCATGATCTAGGATGTCTATCGCCAGACACCCCCAAAAGGAGAGAGTAATGGAAGACGGTATCCTTCCGAACGCAAACGACATGATCTGGACCGAAGGTGGTCCGATGTCCTGCTCTCATTGGGTCGGTGGCGAATTGGCTGCGGCATTGCGGGAACGCGGCCTGTGGACCGATGACCGTGACCCGCTTGAGAAGCTGCGCGACATGGCGTTGCTTAGCCGTGTGGCAATCGAAGCGATGCATAGCTGGCAAGAGAAGGCGAAAGCCGCATGAAGCTCCCCCGTCACGCCTCTATCACCCTATCGGTAGATACCTCAGTCACCCGCAGAGAAGAGAACTGGCAACAGATCTTCTACATCTTGCGTAGAGCAATGTCTGGAGAGACATTCGCTGAATCCGAGATAGAGTATTACGGGATAGGGTTTCAGGCGAGAGAGGCGGCTAGCGGGGAGTTTCCGTCAGCTAAATAGCCGACCGAAGAAGCCCTTGGTCGAGCGGCGCACCGCCTCGGAATCCCGCTTCTCACAAGCGCTCACGATCTCGATAGTGTCCCGCGTCCGGCCATTCGCCTGATCCAACTTGCCCGTCTGGGAATCGCCGAACACGATCCACGAGCCGATACTGTCATCTGCTGGCAGTTCAGCGCCCGCCACACCTTCGCGCCACGTCTGCGGGATCAAGGTCGAGCAGCTATTCGGCGTCGAGATAACGGTCGGGACAGCGCAGCCGGTCAGCAGAACCGCAAGCAAGAGAACGCTCTTCATCACTTCGCCTCTCCTCGAAAGATGGCGCAGCGCGGGTCAGTCGCATAGGCGGCGCGGCGGCAAAGCGCAGCGCGACCGGCGTAATCGACCGACGGCTTCACACGCTCGTCAGCACCATCGGCGGCGCGAATGTCCCGCTCATTGGTCCGCGATAGGTCTTCGGATGCCGCCTCGGCCTCGCCAGACGCCGCCACAGTGTTGACTGCCTCGGCAGCGCTCGTTTGTGCTGCACTGGCCTGAGCGTTGTCCACACGGCTCTGAGCGCGCTGTGAGCGCCAATCACGGACACAGCCGGGGATGATGGCGGCAGCCAGGACAAGCGCGATCAGGCCGACGATGAGCGCAATTGTGCGCGGGCTTGGGCGATACGGGATCATCGGACGGTCTCCCGAACGGTGGTCGCCTTGTGAAGCAGCGCGTAGAGCCGCGAGACATATCGCCCGGTCTCAGCGTCCCGGTAGCGATAACGCGGCCCCTTGCGGACGCGTTCGATCAGCTTAGCGAGCATTAGGCCTCTCCCGTGTAGAGTTTGCGTTCGGCTTCCCGGCGCTTCACTAAACCCGGCAGCTTGCGCCCGCCCGCGTTCACCCAGCGCTTGAACTCTAGCGCGGCACCCTTGCGGTCGCCGGCCTTGTGCTTCTTCAGCAGCGTGGAATTGCTCAGCGCGCCAAGGCCAAGGTTGAACGCGAAGCTGACCAGCGCATCGAACTCGCCCTGCGTCATCTTGCCGCCCATTTCGGCCACGCCCTTTTCGAAGCGCGACAGATCCTCGAGCAGCAGCTTCTCCGCTTCAGCCTCGGTGATGGTCATTCCCATTTTCACATGGGCGCCGGTCGAGCCGTAGCCGATCGTCGGGACGTCAGCGGGGCAGCGGTAGGCGCCGAGGCGCAGACCTTCCGACACCTTGACCAGTGCTAGCCCTTTGTCGCTGATGCGCCGCTGAGCGGGCTGAGCGACAGGGAAAGCGACTGAGGCGTCAATCGCCGCGTCGAGCAGCTTCACATCCGCAAGGGTGAAGGCTTGGCCCCCACGTAGCTGTCGCACGGCATCGAATATTGGGCGGCGATTCATCGCGCATACTCCGGCAATTCTTCATCGCTGGCGGTGGTCGGGACGGGGTGGCTAGGCGAGTTGACGACTTCGACCTGTTGCGGCTCAGTCGTGGAAGGCATGGCAGCGGCAGCCTGGATGGCGTCAAAGGCTTTGCCGGTATTCTCGGTCGCCTTATCGTTCTGCTTGCTGCCGATCCAAAAGCCATAGGCCGCAGAGAAAGCGCCGATCAGCGCACCCTTCATGGCTTCGTCGCTGGGATCGATGATGTAGGCGTATCCGAACAACCCGATCAGGAGGACGGTGATTAGGAAACGCGGCTCGTTCCACTGGTTCATGAGTTTCCTCCGATTTTCGAAACGCGCACCTTGGTCAGAGCGGCCTTCTCTTCGCCGATCTGGCGACGAGCCTCTTCGCGATGCTCCTTCACGCGCTTGGCGTGTTCCGCGGCGCGTTCGGGGTTCGCCTCGATCAAGGCGATGAAGAGGTCTAAGCTGTGGTTGGCATTGGCGAGGTCATGACGGACCACGCGGATTTCCTCGCTGGCGAGGTCGAGCTTCATGCGAAGCTCCTCAATTTGTTCACGCATACCCGCCATTTCCTTGGCCCGCTCTGCTAGTAGGTTGGCCTCGCGATCGGCGGCGACCTTTCGAACTGGAGCGCGGCTGCGGAAGAAGGCGACGATGGCACCCCCGACCATCACGTTCAGGAGGCCGACAAGGGCGGAGGTCCAGGTAAAGCCGGCCACTGTCACAGGGACGCTCACAGCTTCTTTCCTCGACCATATACGCGGGCGAGGTAGGCGATGTAGATGCCCAGCGCGGCGCTCATGATGTAGAGACCGGCCCAAGTGGCTTGATCGTTAGGGGCAAATAGCCAGCGGAGGTTGAAGCCGACCATGACGAAGGCCACGCCCTGCACAGCAAGCCGCATGGGATCGCCGTAGCGGGTGTGCTTCCGGCCAAAGGATGCAGCCCAGGCGCCGGGGATCATGTAGATGAAGACCGCGAGCCAGATCGCGACGTTAAGGACGCGGAGTTCCATCAGCATACCGCCGCCCTTTCCGAATCACGCAAAGTGTGCGTAGGGCGCTGCCCAGCCATCTTCGGTCTCCTAAGGATCGAGGAAGGTCAGACCCGGACAGCTTCACGAGGGCTGTTCGGGTCGCCAGTTTGTGTTATTGTTCGGGAATGCTCCGACGCTTCATCGCTTGGCTGAAGAAGCCGCCAGTTTACTGCCGCATCTGCAATGACGGTGAATGTGTGCAGCCGGAAGATTGCGAATGGTGGTGTGCGATCAAGTAGATCAGGCGTAACCGAAATGCGTCGCGATAGCGCCCGCCGCAGTCGTCCCCACCGTGTTCTGCGCCGTCTGGTTCCAATGCACGACATCGCTCATCAGCCCAGCACCGACGAAGTTCTGATACGGCACGACTAGCTTGATCCCGCTGTCCGCCGTTCCGGCTGCCACTTGAGCCGCGCGGAGCGTGACGTAGCCCGCGTCGTAGGTGCCGTCGGTGCGGCGATCGGCCGAGATCATGAACATGGGCAGCGTCGGCTTGTCGAGCGCGGTACGGAAGCGGTCGCGAAGGTCCACAAGGGCCGCTGCGTAGGTTGCTTGGCTCGGCGTTCCCGTTGCCAAAGCCTCCGCGTCCTGCTCGCCACCCGCCCAAATGACGCCCCTCAGATTGGCTTGGGCGCCGAGATAGGTGAGCGCCTCAAGCGCCTGGTTGGCAGCGCGGGTCGTCAGGTTGCCCGACGATCCCCACAAGCCGTCCGGTCCCGCTGTCACGAGACCGCACCCGCTGACTGCCGCGCCGATGATGAGGACAGGATTGCCCGTGCGGACATACCAAGCCTCTGCAAACGCGGGCCAAGCCGAACCGGTCAGCGACACGTCGTCTTCCAGCATACGCACGGGATCCGCCATGCGATTGACCGTATACCAAGGGCTCCAATAGGCGCCGCGTCCGAGTGCCGGCGTAGTGCCGAAGCCTGCTGCCGCTCCTTGAGCGTTCGACTGACCTGCCACGATGAATACGTCATAGGTCAGGCTGTCGAGGTCGCTTTCGCCGCAGAGGAAGCGGAGCCACTGATTGATCTCGTTGCGCGTGGTCAGAGGAATAGGGCCATCGACCCACACGCCGCCGTAGAAGCTCTGAGGCGTGAGGGTCTGCGGGCTGATGCCCAACGCCGCCTCTGGCCCGCTGGCGCTGCCGGTAAGCGCTGCTGTGACAACTCGCTTGCCGCCGTCGAACTGCGCCCACGTTTCCGGCCGCGAATGGCCCGACCCGTGCTGCCAAGAACTTAGTGAGGTTGGGGAAAGTTGAGCATCGAGAACGGCCGGAACATTCGGCGCAAACGAACCAGAGGGTGCGCTTAGTGCCGCCGACCCTCCCACTGCAACAAGGACACTAGCCCGATGATTGCTAATTTGGTTTTGAATATAGAATAGGTGCGGGCCACCGACAAAACCGAAGGCCGCGAAACCTGCTTCGGTTGGCTTCGCGAAAGCCGCTGCGAGATAAGCGCTCGTCGAGAACGTGCGGACCGCCGAGTAAGGCTGGTTGAGTCCGGCGTTCGACGGAAAGGCGAGATAGTGTCGGCCGCTCGCGTCAATCTGGAGAGTGATTGTTCCAGCGCCGATTTTGGTGTTGAGGTGGTTGCCGTTGCCCGACAGGTCATCAAGGCGAAGAACGGGCTGACCGACTACGCCCGCAACCGTGCCGCCAGCGTCCTGCCAGACGGTCGAGAGGTCGGACGGGTTATAGATGGCGCCGACTTTGCCCGCTGCGGCCATCCATTCAGCGAGAGTTGCTGCATAGCCGACGTAGCTTTGCGACGGGGTATTGAACGCTGCTTGGCCGGGAAGTCCCTGCGCGCCGGTATCGCCCGTGTCGCCTTTTTCCAAGAGAGCGCGAGCAGCGAATTGATCGGCCAATTCCTTCCCATCCGCGGCCAACTGCTGCAGCGCAGGTCGCACCTTATTGCGAAGCATATTGGGGCCAATGAACACATCATCGCCGATGGTCGTGTTCGCAGCGGGATCAGTCGAATAGTCACGAAAAGCCATTGATTATGCTCCGTTGCGAATAGGGCCGGATTCGCCTATGGTCGGCGTCCGATGACAGCTCTTGAGATTGGTCTAGCGGTCGCCATCAAAGGCGCGCTTGTCGTGTTTCTAGCGAAGAAGGGCTGGTGGCCCGACTGGGAAGAGCGCGCTTACAAGCGGGAAGAAGCCCAGCGCGTTTTCAAAGCCTACGAAGAGTGGTGCGAGAAAACCGGTAAGCGGCCGTTCGAAGATCCGAAGATTCCCGAACGGCTCAAATTCACTGTCCGTAGCCAACAGCGAGTGGCGTAGCAGCGCCAGCGCCGAACGCGCCGCCAAAGCGCGAACCCTGCATGATCCGCTGGCCTAACTGCTGAGCGACATCGGGACGCTCTGCCAGGATATTGACCATTGCCCGCTGAGCCGGACGCGACCCGCCAGCAGCGAGCAGGAGCGTGGCGCCTAGGCCCAGTTGAGCGCCGCTGCCGGGGTCACCGAATGCGGAGCCGACGCCAGCCCCGCCCAGTCCGCCGACTAGCGTGGCGCCGACAATCCCGCGCGTGGCCGTGCCGCTGTCCGGTAGCTTCGAGGGCAGAATTTGCTGGCCGGCTCGCGCAAGATCGAAGAACGGACGGTCGCCCGCAGCACTCGCCATCGGGCCTTCCAAACGCCGAGCCGAGCTTGCATCGGCGGTGTTCAGTTGAGCGGGAGTGAATACCTCGTCGCCCTGATTCTTGGCGCTGTTCAGTGCTTGAGCAAGGACGTTGGCGTTGCGATTGACCGCGTTCGCATTGCGGAATGCCTCAAGTGCGCCGGGGTTCTGCTCATCAAGCGCATCCGCAAGGACGTTCTGGCCTTGGCGCATGACTTGCCCGACCTCATGCCCGTAGTCGCCATTGGCTCGCTCACGAGCGGTTCGGCCCAAGCCGCGATAAGCCTCTTGGAAGCCGCGTCCGGTCATCGCGCCGGTCGTGGGATCGACAGCACCACCTATGCGATTCTCGATGGCCGCTGCTGCTGCTTCACGAGCACCGCCGACAGGAGGGATGCGGTTAGACGCCTGCACTAACTCCTCTACAGCCTGCAGAAAGCCAGGGTCATTGGCGTTGATTTGCGCGCCACCCAGAGCATTATCGTAGGCTGGACCGATCCCGTTACGGAGCTGCTCCATTCCTTGTGCACCAATAGCATCGACGTTGATGCCAGCGGGAGCGCCGGCTGCTTGGAATGCGGCACGGTCAAAGCCTTCTAGCCCTTCCGTGCGACGAGCATTGATGACGCTCGAAACGCCGGGAATGCTGGTCAGCGCATCCTCGATGTTCTTGATCGTTGAGCCGATGTTGCCACTATCGCCAACAGTTTGTCCCACGGTAAGCGGGACGCCCTGATCGCGAAGGGTGCGAACGTAAGGATTCTGGACTCCGCGCGTAGCGGCACCGATGCCGCGCAAGACCCGCTCGCCGACGAAGCCGCCTAGAACGCCAGCGACGGCACCCTTGCCCGCATCCGCTAGACCTTCGCCCTCTTGCGCTTGGTTGAAGCCCGTAGCGGCACCGAACAGGCCGTCAGCGATGCGCGGGGCATAAGCGGCAATCGCTGCTGGAGCGCGGGCCGCAATCGCAGCTTCAGCGCCCATGGCACCCGTCACCGCGCCCGTTAGCTGACCTGCCATCGAGGCGTTGGGATTGGCTGCTGCCATCGCATCGAGCGCACCCTTGCCCTGATCGCCAGCGAGAGCCGCAGGGATGCCCGCCGTGGCGCTGTTCGCCATCTGGGCGAGGAATGCCCCCGGAGCCGAGCCTGCGATCTGCTGACCGATGGAGAGGTCGTCGGTGCGGCTGATGTTGGCGCCGAAATACTTCTTGCCGGGGTTCTTCGACTTCCAGCCCTGAATGGCGGTCCACTCCTGCGGCGACACAACCGGGAAGTTCTGGCGCTTCAGGATAGCGTCGATCGTAGCTTTGCTGGCGCCCGCGTTGATGAGGCTGTCGATCTGCGACGACATGCGCGCATCATAGGTGACGCGGCGGTCGCCCGACGCTGCCGAGGTCCGCGCTTGATAGTTGGCGGGGTCGCGCATGTCTGCGGGCGGCTTGAGGTCAGCGCCCGTCGAAGGATCGGGGACCTCGTTGTCGGCCTTCTGTCCGATGCCGTCCCAAGCGGGCTTGCCGAGGCCCATCGCCTCATACTCGCCTTCGACGCGAGTGCGGAGGCCACGAAGCTGCTCTAGCGTGGCATCGTCGAAGTTGGACGCCTGCGGGAGATTGGCGCGGTCGAACATGATCGCATCGCGATCGGAAACGGTGCCGGTGCCGGGAACGCGGAATGCCGCGAGCCCCTGAGCCGACAAGCTCGCACCCGCAGCGTCAAACGCCTTGTTCGGGCCGGTCGGCAGATAGTCCTGCACCGCGCCGAGGCCGCTGGTCGTGCCGGGACCAGTGTTGAAGAGCGTCTGGACGCGGTTGATCTGATTGACGAGCGACTTAAGGGCAGTCGTGCGGCCTCCGCTTTCGCCTTTACTCAGCTCCTGCTCTTTCAAGCGAAGCTCAAGACGCTTCAACTCGTTCGAAAGCGCGTCGTTATCGGCCTTTCGTTCCTCAGTGCTGATTGCGCGGCTTTCGCGGCGATCGGCGCGAGCGTCGGTTTCCTCGAGACGAGCTTCTTGGCGCGCCTCTTTCGGCGACATGCCGAGGTTGAACACGCGACCGGCAGCCGGAGCCTGCGCGCCTTGAACCATGCGGATCGGATTGCCAGCGGCATCGACTTCCCAAATGTTGCCCGCTTCATCGACCATCTGCTGCTGCATCTATCGTCCTTTCGTGCCGCGACGGCCGAAATAAGGGACCTTGCCGTATCCGGGCAGGGTCGTGTGAATGTGGTCGCCTTCGTCGAGGAAGCGCGCCGTCGGCCCGAAATACTTGCGAAGCTGATCGACGTTCGTGCCGACATAATCGACTGCATCGCCGGTCAAGTGGTGGCTGTTTGGCTTGCCACCGACGAGCCGATTGCCTTCGACCGTCCGACGACCGCTGGTAACTTTACCAGGAGCCTTGAACGGGTCTGGGAAACTAGCGAAAGCCGCCCGGCGCTTGCGACGCCGGACCTCCGTTCATCGGGCGAAGCTTGCCGACCGGCGCTTGAGGTGCAGGAGCCGCGCCGCCACCTTGAAGGGCTGCAGCAAGACCGGAACGCGGCCCAGCGTAGAAGCGGCCATCAGGAAGCGTCACAGCAACATCGGGATCGGGGGCGCCCATTGCTTTCATCGACTGATAGGCAGTGCGTTGCTCAGGCGAGAGGCGTTCCCATACCGCAAGGTCGCGCTCAATCGGCGACACGTCTGGCATGGAATACCGCTGGTCGATCTGTTTCTGCTGCTCGTACTGAGTGAGGCGACGGCCCCAGTTGGCTTCCGCCTTCATCGCGTCCTGCTCTTCCTGACGCTGCCTGGCGATCATCGGGCCAAACGTAGGTCCGCGACCCGCAGCGCCGGCCAGAGCGTCACCGAGGATGCCGAGGATCATCGCGCCTTTGCTAGGCCCTTTCGGACCCGGCGCGGGTGCTTGCGGCGCGGCTTGCCCGGTCTGACCGAGCATCTGCGCTAGGGCCATGCCGAGTTCACGCATTAGAGCGCTCCCATGTTGACGGTTGCGAAGCCTTCGATCTTCGGACCAAGCGCCCACGGGCGAAGCTTGGCGACTTCATCGGCCATGACGCCGACCGCCTTCTTCCCGTTGAGGTAGGTCCACGAGTAGAAGCCGAGACCATCCTTGGCGCGGCTGAGCAGCTTGATCTTGCGCTTGAGGCGACGATCCGACGCCATTGCCGCCGACTGGGCCGCACTAGCCGCCGCATTGAGCAGCATTGGGCCAAGCGCCTGCTTTGAGGTCGTCGAGCTGGTGCCGTAGCCGTTCGAGGCCTGCCGAACCGCGCCGTTCGAAGCCTGGATACCCAGCCACGGAAGCTCCGCTGCATTGTTGAGGATCGACTGCGAGCCCTGCATCATCTGGCCGGCCTGTCCGATCGCGTCCTGCTGATAGGCGCGCTCCTGCCCATAGTCCTGATAGCGCATGGCGTTTTCGGCGTTCAGCGCTTCACGAGCGGCGATCGCCTGGTGCATTCCCCCACCGAACCGTCCGGCGCTTCCGAACTCGTCACCCACGCGCGCCATGACATTATCGCGGGTCTGGCCGAGAATGGCGTCGAGATACGGATTGCCCTGCAGGTTCGCGCCCGACAGGTTGCGATTGACGAGGCTCTGAGCGCCCATGATGCCCTGCTCGGCACCGGGAGCGATGCGCCCGTAAGTGTCGCGCTGCTGAGCGGCAAAGCCTTCAAGCTGCGGTTGCGTAGAATTGAAGACGGCGCTCTGGTCCTGCAGGTTCTTGATTATGAACGGCTGAGCTGGCTTCCACGGGTCGTTGGTGGTTTTGCTCTTCGACTTTGAGAGACCCATCAGAGTTCCTTTCGCACGGCTAGTTGATGCGGCTCGTAGCCGTATTGTGAGAGTGCCTTGGCCCACCCCGGCCTAGACTCGATGATGGCGCCGATGCAGCCTTGTTCCTTGCCCCACGCCTCGGCGGCGGGGATCAATCGCTCGACAATATCGGCAAGGTTTCCGGCTGCGATGAGGCCATGCACGTCGCGCGCCCCGGTCGGATAATCGCGAAGCTCGACCACGATTGCCGCATCTTCGGTCCTGAAGAATTTAAATTCGCCGGAGAGAACCTGCTGATCGAGCCAATCGAGGCTGTGGTAGCGCTCGTCCATCACGTCGGCGAAGGCGCTGCGGAACTGGCAGTAGCCAGCCCAGTCCGGCAAAATTCTCACGGGATGACCGTATCGACTTGGCGGCGGAACCGGCCACCGCTGTCCACGTCGCCATAGAGCGGCGCAACCGGAGTTGGATCGCCGGGAACAGGCGGGACGGGCGGCGGGCTTGTGACGGTGCCTTCCACCACGGTTTCAGTCTCAGCCGTAGCAGCCGGGGTGATTGTGCCGAGGTAGTTCGGCAGAACGAAATAGTCTGGGTCGGTCGCGGCACCCTGGCTGTCGGACAGGTAGTCGTACAACTCAGGAAACGAGACCTTCGAGACTTCCCGCCCATCGCAGAGCAGGTGATTGGCAACCGAACGCTGAAGCGGAAACTGAGCCAGTTTGCCGACTTCAAAGCGCCCACCCTGCAAGGCGAAGAAGGCATCCGACACGTCGCGCGACAAGGATTCAACACTTGCCGTCCGCGGCGGGAGGAACGGATCGACCGTGCTCTTGGTACAGATATACGTGAAAACTTCGCTCATCGGCGACCACCGACCGCCAGCGTTGCATCAATGCCCTGCAAGTAAGTCCATGGCTCGCCGGCAGCGATCATCAGCCGCGGCTCAACAAATCGCCCACGAGCCCGAACTGGCATCTCTCCGCTCGCCTGTAGCGTCGTGAAGTCGCGGCGCGTTCCCATGTCGCCAAGACGCTGGCGAGTATCAAGGCGAACCGTGATCCCGTCCGTTGCGTCGGTCATCGGGCGAACCCTGCGAATCCTTGCGTCGCGGCCTTCGATCATCTCAACTGACCGACCGACGATCTTTGCCGCCATGTTGTCGCCGCTGAAAGTGCCGATCGTTCCCTCTTGGAAAACGTAGAACAGCGGATCGCCGCCTACGAACCGCCCGCTATCGAAGCTGTCGAGGTCAGGCGCGTCCACGTTGTCGTCTTCTACACCGATTGCGGGGTCTTGCTCTTCCAGTCCCGGCGCGCGGGTGATGCGCGAGGTGACGATCGAAGCCGGGAAGTCGATGATGCTCCACTTGTCGAGGACCCAGTTATAGATCCACATCTTGTTCCCGGTGGACCAACAGACCGTGTTGCGCTGGCCGTCGGTCGCCGTGGACATCTCGGCATAGTTGATCTGACCATAGAGGCTGGCGAACGCGCTATCGACCTTCTCGAAGCCAATCGGGCGGATCTGAGCGCCGTCCCACATTTGGAACCCGCTATCCGAGTGCCAGAACGCCAGATCGCCGTGCTGAGCGACCGAGTGGATCGAGGCGCAGCCGACGTTCGCACTGATCTTGTCGAAGCGGAACAGGACGTTGCCCCCGACATAGGCCATGCGGCGAACCGCGCTGCGCTGCAGGATAAGCCCGATCTCGCCGCCGATGATCCCGGTGATCTCGCCGCCGTCCGCGAACTCCTGAAAGTCCGACTTGCGTTGAGCGAAGGTCCACCATTCGGCGTTGTTCTCACCCGACCAGGCAAGCTGGTTGACCACGCCGTCCATCTTGGTCCCGACGACAAAATTATTCACCACCGCCAAGGCTTCGAAGATCGGCGCGGTCAGCGACAACAGCGTGACCTCGTCCAATTCGAGATCGACCTTGTAGATGGCATCGACCGAGTTGGTTGCGAGGGCGTACTTGCCGAACTGCACGAACCGCCACCGATCTTCCTCGGCTAGGCTAAACCCGCCGCCGATGTCGTCCCACGCTAGGCCGTTCTGACGGTAGATGTTGGTCGCGGTCCCTGCGATGATCGACACACGGCCTGAAGGCGCCACGAAGGCCGCTGAGCCCTTGCACAAGCTCGGAAGCGCCTCGGTGTGGGCAACCCACTGCCCGACGGGGCGATAGCCCCCCGACGAAGGGTACAGGTTGACGGCTTCCGCCACGCCCGGTGTGCCGTGATTAGGCAGATCGGGAAGGAAGTCGCCCCAAGCCAGCTTCATTGACGCTTGATCCGCGGTGCAATCGGGCCGGAACCCCACTTGCGCTTGTTGGCATCGACGCGAAGCTCAGACAGAGCCTCGTCGAACATGTCCTTCCAGCCCGAAATGCGGTCATCCTCAGACAGGAAGCCCTCAGCCTGCACCAGCGCGCCGTAGAGGTAGGCGTCTGGCGCAAGGCTCAGCAGCCAGTTGGTCTGATTGCTGTCCGACAGCGCCGGGATGCGGCGGCGATAGACCATGCGAATGGTCGCGGTCCCATTGCGAGGCGCAAAGCCGATCGAGCCATCAACGATGACGTAGTGCCGCGGAACGCCGCTGATCTCGTTAAGGCCCGCATATTCGACCGCACCAACCGCCGACAAAGGCCCGTCGCCCGTCGAAATGCTGACCATCGAGCCGAAGTCTGCCGGGAGCGCGGTGTAATCGCCGTCCGCAATGACCGTCGAGACGACCTCCATCTCTGGATCTTCGAGCAGCCGGTTCATACGAGCCTCGGCAAACTGCACGAAGGTCGATGCGCGGGTCGCGAGGTCGTCACGGTCGAGCCAATCGCCGACCGCCGACACGAGTTCGTCGTAGGTCGTAATCATTGGACGGTGTGAACGCTCTTGGCGTTCTGATAGGTCAGCTTGGAATGCTCGGCGGCGAAGCGCTTGAACTCTTCGTCATAGTCGTTCGAGTAAAGCAGCTTCTCCCACGGGATGCCGCGACGAGCCGCAAAGTCCATGGCAGCGACAATCGGGACCTCGACCACCGGCTTGCCAAGCCCGTCGATGGTCTTGCCACCGCCCTCGGCATTGACCGCGGCGACCATATCAACGGCCCGCTGCGGGTCCTGCCAGCGCTCGACAGTCACTTCCTTGGTAACGTCATCGCCATACCAGGTGACGCGAACGTCGCCTTCCCAATGCTGTCCGATCTTTCGGATCATGCGGAAACTCCCTTGATAATCGTGAAGTTCAGGATTGGCGCCTGGATGGTCGTCGCAACCGGCGTGAAGATCGAAACCCTGAAAGAACCCGCCGTCACGTTGGTGACGAACGCGAAGAAGTTGGCCGTCGCCCGCACCGAGAGATTGATCGTGTCCCCGATCTCGACCAGCGAATTGGTGACGGTGAAGCTCTCGATCAGGTTGGCCGTCGTCGTCTTGTTGAACAGCGTGATCGCGCCAGACGCCTTGTTGACCGTAACACCCGTCACACGGCTCGTAGGCTGCGTCACAGAGCCACCAGCGCCCGTCTCGTATCCGATAGCCGCCGAGGCGCTGCGAAGCGCTCCTGCGGGGCCTTGCGGTCCCGTCAGTCCCGTGTCGCCCTTGACGCCCTGCGGTCCTGCGACCGTCGAAGCGGGTCCGGTTGGTCCTGCCGGTCCTTGCGGTCCAGTATTGCCCGTGTCTCCTTTAGGCCCTTGCGGACCAGCAACCGTAGAGGCTGCGCCAGTGGGACCGATCGGACCCTGCGGACCTTGAGGGCCAGCAACGGTCGAAGATGCACCGATAGGCCCTTGTGGACCCGTGGGGCCTGCATCGCCTTTCGGTCCTTGTAAGCCAGTGTCCCCTTTCGGACCTTGTGGGCCTGCGGGGCCGGTATCGCCCTTGGGTCCGACTGTTCCCGCTTCACCGCTTTGCCCGCCAACGCCGGAGGGGAGTTGGTCGAGCGGAATCTTCTTGTCGGCATCAAGCGTCGCAACGCCTTGCGGAGCGCCTAACTTGCTTGCCGGAATGTAATAAGCTGGCGCATCCGATCCGATGGGGATGGTGCGACCTGGCCGAGGGATGATCCTCCAAACCATAAGTCCCTCCTGTCAGAATATACGCAGACAGGAGGCACCTGCCTCATTCGATATGCTTCCAAGTCTTTCCCATGCGCGCCGCGCGAAGCACCTGAACCGTCACGCCGTACTTGCGAGCGAGCGATGCGTGGGTTTCCGTGCTGACGCGAATGGCGCGAACGTCTGCTTCCGTGAGCTTGGCAGCGTGGTGTGCCTCACCCTTTTTGCGCTCGATGATGGGAGCGCGTCCCTTGGCCTTCATATCGGCCATATTGAGCTTGCGGGTTCCGGCCTGAAGGTGCCGCGGATTAACGCAGGACCGCACATCGCATTTGTGCATGACCTCTGGCGGAACGTAATGATTTGCTAGGTAGAACGAAAAGGCGTGAGCACCGATTGGCCGCTTCAGTTCGGATGAACGAAACTGACCATATTGGTTGAGGCCCTTCTTGATTTTCCAATGCCAGCAGTCGTCGGGGCCAGCCTTCTCGACCTTTGCCCAGAAACGGACTTCATCGGGACCGCGAAACTGCACTTCGGCAAGCGGTGATCCGTGGTCACGGAGCCGCGAATAATGCGTCTGACAATAACCCTTGGCCGAATGCGGACCGTCACAGCCCTCAATCGAACATCCGCGCCCAGCCTCACGATATTGAACGGGCGCCGTGGCTGAACCGTGCGCCACCATGCGCTGGTAGTGCATACCGCAGTAGCCCTTGCACAAGTGCTTCCGCTCACATCCCTCGATCGAACAAGTCCGCATGACAATTCCCCTTTTGAGGAAACCATCATGCGGACCAGTCGGATTAAGTCAAGTTACAAAAGCAATCAGCTAAGGTCTGCGACAATAGCATTTCCTGCTTCCTGAAGCGACCTCAGGGTGTATTCTGACAAAATCATGCCCTTCTCGTTATCGCCGGCCGAAGGAAGATCCTTGGTCAAGAGCTTGCGGCCCTTAAGGTAGGCAACTTCCCACAGCGACGGGTCGAGCAGGAAGATCTCCCGATCGGCGCCGGTCTGACCACCGCGAACGAAGCGGTTGGTGACGATCTTGACCATGCCGAAGTCGCCTTCGAATGCCTGGATCGTCGCCGTCATGGTCTTGTCTTCGACCGCGTAGAACTTGGTCGCCGCACCGCCCATGACAGTCGTGAGGACGCTGCGCTGCTTCGGACCAGCCATCAGGAACGTGGGCTTGCCGCCCTGCGTCCATGCGTTCTGCTGGGCAGTCGTCACCATGGCGAGCGTGAGAGCGCGCTGGGTGCCGTCAGTAGCAGCCGCCGAGCTGGTGCCGTTCGCACCGCCAGCACCACGATCGACGTTGGTCGTGATCCAGCCACACAGCGGACGAAGCTGACGCGCCGTTGCCGAGTTGCCGGTGACAGGCGCCTGGTTCGAGCACAGCACGAACTCGCGGTCGCGCTTGATCTCGTCCCGACGCTTGCTGGTCTGATAGACCATTTCGCTGTTGCGACCGTAGGAATCGACCGCTTCCTGAGTGCCGGAGATGATCATTTCCTTGCGGCTGATCTGCGTCCGGTTGCCCACGCGGGCAGTCGGGGCAGCAGCAGCGAAGGTAACGTCATCGCCTTCAAGCTGGGCGTTCTGGGCAGCCGCCGCGAGAGCGTCAGTCTGCCATTCGTCGAACACGGCGTTTGCCGTGGCGGTGCCGGCCATGGTGGTGAACGGCGTGTCGGTCGGCGAGATATTGGTGATCTTGTCGAGGACCGACTCTTTGTTGCCGACCATCGAAAAGGTCAGCAGGGTGTTCGTAGGAACAGCCATTGGGATTACTCCGAATTTAGGATTTGACGTGCGATCCAGTCGCCCTTGGCTTCGCGCGTGGCGTTGCTGGGAAACCGGGGTTTCGAGGTCTGCGAACCCGTGCCGTCAGAGGTCAGCGGCTTAACCGCCGACTTTGGAACAACCCGCTTTTCGGGGAGCGACTGGCGAGCTGCTACGTGAGCATCCCACTGCCGCGCCTTGTCGGCCAATGTCAGGACACGATGGTCCAGCGCATCGACAATCTCTTCTCCGGTGAAGCCTACCCCTTTCAGGAACTCCACGGTCTCGCCGGCAAACGCCTTGAACTTCGCCTCGTCGGCTAATTCTGGACGCTGCTTGACGATCTCATCAGCGGCTTGGTCGAAACGCTGTGCGCGCTCCTGCTCGATCTGAGCTTGCTGGGCCTGCTGATGTTGCGCCCTTGTCTCGGCGACCTGCTGGTTCATGCGCTGGATGGCAGAGAGGCGGTCTTGCACCGCATCCTGGGCAGCGAGAAATGCAGCCGGGTCTTGTGCCTTGAGGGCAGCCCAATCGATCCGCTGCGCTTCTGCAAGCACAGGGTCGTACTGGGCGAAGAGATTGGTTGCTTCTTCTAGTTGGTTCGCAAACTTTGCGGACACTTCGGTCTCAACTCGCTGCCTTTCGGCCTCAAGCTGTCGCCGTTCTTCCGCAACCGCCGCGGTCTTGGCCTTGTAGTCCTCGGTCCGGCTGTAGCCTGCGATCGCCTCGGCAAGCGGAACTTGGCGTTCCTCGCCATTCACCTTGACGGTGACTAGCTGCTCGTCGATGGCTTCCTCAAGGGGGCTTTCCTCGGTCTCGTCGGCCGCTTCCTCAGCGGGATCGGTCGCATCTTCCTCGGTTTCGGGTTCCGTAACGGAGTCGCCGTGTCCTTCGGCCTCATTGACCAGTTCCTGCGTGACTTCCTTCAGGTTGTCAGCAGGGCCTTCGTCACCACCCGCCATGATCTCGGCAGTTACGCTTTCAATCGACGCGGGCGCGTCAACGGGTCCCGTTTCCGGGGTCGCCGTATCTTCCATGGTGATTTTTCCTTGGGTTGTGCGCCTTGGCGCGGAAACTTAGCGAAGCGGGGCTTGCACCCGGCTCGCGGCGATCTTCCCACCGTCGATGATCGACTGAAGCTCGCCCTCGACACGATTGACCACCTTGACCGTGAGCCACGCCATCTCGCGGCCCTTCACGTCATCGGCCTTGGTCTGCTGCCACACAGCAATTGCGCTGGCGCGGACGTTCTCGAACGCCTCCTTCAATAGAGGGTCGTCGATGAGCCGCTGGGCGCGGGAGATGCGATCGGACATGCGAAAATCCTAGAAGCTGTCGATGGCGCCGGTGCCGGTAGCCACCTCGGCCCCCGCGACAGTCGTATGATTGCGCTTGCGAATGGTGCCGTTCACCGCCTGAAGAGCTCGCGCACCGCTCTGGGCCGTGGCGCGCGTATTCTCGGCCCAGATGATCGCCGTGTCGCCGACCGTGAAGCAGGCGTTCGCAAGATTGCTCGCGTAGCCCGCCGCGCTTTGGACAACCTCCGTGCCGATTGCCCAGCACTTGCTGGTATTGATGTTGTGAAAGTCAGAACCGTTGCGATTCCCGCCGTAATATCCGCCAACATCAATCGCGCTGGTAGCCTCATGGACCGTGAAGCCATTGCAGGACGTGGACGCATAGCGCCCATTGTCCTCGCCCCGGCAATTGACGGTCAGGAAGTTGTGAGTGCCAGTGTTGGCGTGGCTGTTGAAGCCGTCCTTGGAGTTAGCGTCAGCCTCACAGTTGAAGAACGCGGCGAGGCCCGTCATGTTGTTGACCGCCACGCCGTCATTGCTTGGAGTGGTCGCCGATCCAGCATATTTGAACGTGCACCCCACGGCGACGATATTGCGCGTCGCGGTTTGCGTGGCGTTCATGCAGCCGACGATGTTGCCGCCTTCAAAGTCGATGCCCTCAAGATAGATTGTCTTAGTACCCAGCAGACACGCCTCACCCGTCAAGAGCGTCCGGGTGTTGGCATGGGTGACGGGTGCGCCGTCGAGACGACGGGCATAGACGATTGATCCAACCTGCGCCCAAGACCCCGGCGTAGTGTTGCAGGTCGCAGCGTCGGCTACCTGCGTAAGCTCGGCATAATTCCCGAAAGCATCGAGGTTGAGGCGGTCAAACAGGCGGGTGCAAGCGGAGCGGGTTGCAGAATAAGTGTTGGTGAAGGTCGCGTCAGCAGCCCAAGTGTGCGTTTCCGAATACGACCCCGTAATAACCCGACCACCATATCCGATCACCGCACAATGCTGCGTCGGTACGGTGCCGCCGCCGCTGGCATTGAAGTTGAAGTCGCGGTTGTAACTGCCGCCCTTGACCATAACCTGAAATGGCGCACCCGTCGCGTTGCCCGCCGCGATGGCGAGATATATGCACTTCTTTGCCAGCGCCTCGGTCAATCCCGAATCCGCATCGCTGCCCGTGGCAATATCGACGTAGAAAGTTGTCCCTGAGAACACTTCAGGCGGAATGTAACTGCGTGGCTGCTCGACGACGGTGTAACCAGTGCCAGACCTCTGCACAGTAACCGGATAGCTTGAGTCCCACGACAAGCCCGAAGGCATGGCAAAGCCGCCAATCGGCCCAAGCCGGATGCCCAGCCCCAGCCTCACAGCGCCGCTCCCATGTTCGGGTCAATAAACCCGTTATTCGCTGCCTGTTTGGCGAGGTCGAACTGACCACGGATGGTCGCCACCTTCGCGGCGCTCTCGGCCTTGATCTGCGCCTTGGCGATCTCGGTCTCGGCTTCTGGATCGACCGGAGGCCCTTCAGGCTCGGCCGGCGCTTGCTCTTCCTGCGAAGGATCGGTGAAAAAGTCGCCTTTAAGCCCCATCGCTTCAGGAAGGCGCTTCAGCACCTCGTAAAGGTTCGTCGTCGTGACCAGCGGGCCTTCGACGCCCTGCTGAAGCGTGATGATGCGCTCATACATCTGGGTCAGGGCCATCAGATGCCCGACCACCTGGTCCTTGTTGTTCGTTCCCAAGCCAACGCTGACGTTCGTGTCATACGAGGTAGGCCACGGCACGAACGGCTTGCCGGTCACGCGCTCGACATCGGCCTTGTCGGCGTGTTGAGCGACCAGCTTCAGCAAGCGTTCGAAAATATCCCGCAGAAACTCGCCGAACTGCCGTGCAACAAGCTCCTGCCGCTGCTGGGACGCGCTGGCGATGATATTCATGCCCGTAGCGGTCTTGTTCAGCGAGTTGCTGTCCATGCCCTGATTGTAGCGGGTGACGCCCGTGCGAGCCTCGCGAACGCTGTCCCAATATTCGATCATCTGCGCTGCGGCACCGAACGCAATGTCGCCACCGCTCGGCAAAGCCTGGATCGCGCCCATGTCCTTCACGCGAACCACGCCGCCGACCGAGGGATTCAGCAAATCATCAAGGTTGACCGCGCCATCCAGGACCGCGCGCATCGGACGGTTCGCCAGATACAGCGCGTTGTTCGACTCCCGCTGAACGGCAGTCTTGTTCATCTGAATGTCTTTAGTCAGATCGAAGTAGGAAAGGCCCGTCAGCTTGTGCGGAATGGGGATCGGCGTCCAGTGCGAGTAGGGATGCCCGTCCGTCTTCTCGTTGCTGAGGATCTTGCTCTGCGATCCACCCAACAGCACCTTGCGCCATTCCAGCGCGCCCGTGTTGTCGGGGTCGCACTTGATATAGCACTCATCAACCCAAACAGGACGCGCCAGATCGTCGCTATCCCACTCCTGTTCATCCTCTTCCTCGAAGCGATCGTCGGTCTCTTCCGAGGTGGGACGGCCCGAATTAAGCCCCTTGGCGGTCTCAACGTCGATGCCAAGCCCGATCACGTCCTCAAGCGTCATCTGCTTGCTGTGGCCGAGGAAAGTCGCGTTCTTGAGCGACACTAGCCGCTCTTCGCGAAGAAACTCTTCCGGCGCGATGATGTGGACGTGGTACTTCTTGACCTTGCGAGGCGCCAAGCGAACCGAATGAAGGCCGGTCTCTTCGTCGAGGGTGATCGGGCCGACAATATCGGGGTTCTCTTCAAGCAGCGCCATGAGGTCGGTCTGGTCGAGGTTGTCGTATTCCTCGCCGCCCTCCTCGCACTCTTCCATGACGGTCTTGGCAACACCTTCCCGGAAGAGAAGGCCGTCCTTGAGTGAGGTCTGAGCAACGTCCAGCACGTTGTTGTGACGGCGGAAGACATGGTTGATGTAGGTATTAGCCTGCTCAGTGCTCGGTAGATCGGCCTTCTCAATCGGTTCGAACGAGACCACCTCCTCCCCCGCCACGAACGGACGGACCAGCGGAGGCATGACACTCTCCACCGCTTCCATCACGTCGCGACTTACGACGGTGCTCAGACCGTCGCCGCTGTCGCCATAATCCGCCAGATTATCACCGCGGTAGAAGCGCAGGGCTTCACGACGGTCCCGGCTAGGCTTGTCGTCTTTGTAACTGACGCAACTATCCCGGCGCTTGACCACCAAATCGCGGAAGTCTTTGGCCGGGGAAGCCATTTACGCAGCGGCCTGCGGGGTCGGCTCGACGCGAGCAACCTTGCCACCGGGGAACTTGGCAAGCGCCAGTTCGGCAGCTTCGTCACCCGTCGCGGCTTCGATCGGAACAACGCTCAAGCCCATGCCGCTGGCGACCGTCACGTCATACGAGATGACGCCCGATGCGCGATAAAGGCGCTTGTGCGAGGATGCAGCCGTCGGACTCTCTTCGCGGTGGAAGAACGTCGCGTTCGGCGTTTCGTCTTGCTTGGCAGCCATGTGAGGCTCCTAAAAAGAGGTGGGAGCGAGCCGGAACCCGCTCCCGATAAGGTTATTCGCCGAGTTCGGTGACGTCGGCCTTGCCGAGCTTCTCGGTCGCTTCACGGTTGGCTTCGGTGCCAAGCGTGTTGATGATCGCGCCCTGGTTCTCAGCGTTGGCGTACATGATGCCCGCTTCACGCTCGCCGCCGAGGCTGTTCGCATCGGGGTCGCTGTACGGGGTCACGCCACGAACCGACGCGCCGCGGAAGTTCTTCTTCTCCAGCGCGATCTTGGCGGCTTCGTCACCGCTGTCAGCCGAGATAGGCTCGAACACTTCGAGGCCCTTCTCGTCGGTGTGGATCTGGACCGAGTAGGCCAGCTTCTTCGTGGCCGGACCAGCTGCACCGCTGATCGTCGGTTCCTTGGTCTTGAGCGACGATGCAGGGCCAGCGCCCTTGCCGCCCGATGCAGTGCGACGGTCGGCCGAAACCGGAGCCGCTGCTGCCTTTGCCGCCTTGTCGGCAGCCTTGTCCGCGGCGGTCGAACCCGCCGTTGCCTTCGTAACCATAAGTCGTCTCCTGGTTATACAACGCGGGTGCGCTGCCTCGTTAGGGTTCCCCACCCGGTCTCTTGTGGCGTCTCTTGATGCACGGCCATCAGCCCGAAGCTGTCAGCGCCGTGGGACGCCCAGTTATGATTGGGACCAAGGCCGATTCCTCGAACCTCGTCCTGCTTTTCGTGGTACGCGCCCAGCGCTTCCAAGCCGCCTTGCGTCGTTGCCTCGTTGAACCAGATATTCGGGAAGAGCCGGCGAACCGCTTCGATGCGTTTCAGAGCGGCACCGCGCCCCATGTTGGGCACCACCTCAACGTCGAAGCCCGCCTTCTTCAGTTCACTCTCGTAAGTGACCGGAAAGACCTTATCGTGCGTCTTGCCATCATGAGGCAGGATGCAGACCGCTTTGCCGTAGCCGTTGTCCCGCAGCCAGTTGACGTGCGTTGCCAGGTCTTGCCCGACCGCCTCGTAATAGTTCAGCACCAAGACGCGCGGACCGATGCTCTGCGTGATCCAGATGGAAACGGCGTCGGCGTTGTTGCCGGTTCCGCCAATGTCCCAGTAGGCTCTGATCCGCATCAACGGGTCAGCGTGGACTTCGCCGATCTGCCCCTTGGCGCGAGCGGCGATCAGTTGCTTGACGAAGTAGGCACCCTCAACCAGCCCAACGAAGTCGCCTTCCCATACATGGTCGTAACTGTCGGGCCGCTTCTCTTGGTCGGCTAGGCGCTTGCGCTGAAGGATCGCGGGAAACCACGGATTGTCCCGCCAGTTCATCTCTACGCCGAGGCAACGATCGGGAGGGTCCAGCCTGAACCGCTTGTGCGTGGCGCTGTTCTTCCGCTCCGGGTTCCACGTAACCCAAATCTCTGAATCTTCTTCGCGGACCGATGGGATAACCTTTTCCCATGCCGTGTCCGTTACCGGATCTGCCTCATCTACCCACAGCAGCTTGATCTTCGCCTTCGACTTAACGCTGTCGAGATTGCGGCGAAGGCCGATGAAGGAATAGTCGATACGCCCCGGCAAGTGATCCTTGGTGCGGATGTAGGTCTCGCCAAGGTCGAAGTGATCCAACAGCCACGGCTCGGACTTGATAGCAGCCTCAACCTCGGCGAACGAGCTTTCAGCTAGGCTGTTCATGAACTCACGACCGCAGACGATCGTGCCTTCGTCGCCCTTCATCGCCCATTGGTAGGCGCGAACCGCGGTCATTTTGGCGAAGGTCCGGGTCTTGCCCGATCCGCGTCCGCCCCATGAAACTCGATAGTCTGCCGGTTTGGCAAACAGTGGAATGAGCTTCGGAGGAAGCTCGATCTGCGCCTTCACTTCGCTTCCGGTGCTACCAACTCAACCACAGTCACGACCTTGAAGGGATTGTCCGCATCGCCAGCAACCTGGAGAGGAACGATCTTCGGCCAAATCTGCGAGTAGAACACCTTTCGGTTATCGTCCGAGGTCGAAGCCCAAGAGACGAGCGCGTTGATGCCGCCCATCTTCTCAAAGGCCTCTGCGATCGCTTCCTTGGCTGCCTTGGTGGTCTTGTTGACCGCACCCTTGGGCCGTCCCTTGCCCGCGTTAGGCGGTTTCCTATTCGCCACTATTTTAGTGTCGTCAGCCATAGGTCACTCCTCGCAGGTCCGCTTGCGCGGGTCGCCGCTATCGGTCGGACGGGATCTTCTCTTTGATGGGATGCTTCAGCGGTGCGGGCTTCTTGTCGGCGGACTTGAGCCAGCGCGCGAACTGCTCGCGGATGTCTTCAGGCTTCTCGCGATGGGTTAGGCTGGCAGCAATGGCGTAAGGCCCGCTTGGCCTAGCCATCATATCCCTCGCCAATGTCAGCAAGCATCTCGGCTGCGTCGGTGAGTACCAGGCGATCGCCGGGAAACAGGTGGTAGCTGTTGAGGATGTCGATGATCTGTTCGGACAACTGAGCCGGAGCATTCAGCGCTTCGATACGCATGGCATCGAACATCGCTTCGTGCTTGGCGCGGTTGGTCATCCGAAGAACGCTTGTTCGCGCATCATGCACCCTCCGCGAGTCATCCCCACTTGGCCCATGCGATTAGGCCAGCCTCATAGACAAGAACCGCCGCGGCTAAGGTGACAGCCAGCTTGGCGGTGAGTTTCAGAGCGAACATGGTCCGACTCCTGGATATTTGTCCTGCGCGCGAGCAGTGCCGGACCGCATCGACAGCATAGCTTTTTAAGATCGCGTCGGATGTTCGGCGCAGGACGCGGCCTTGCACCAGCGAGGAAGGGAGAACCCGCTGAGACTTGGCCGAAACTGTGAGGAGGTCGGGACGCGAAGTCCCAGTGTGGTAATTAACGCATTTCTTTGCCCAAAAGTCAAGCGGAATCGTCAAGCGGCTTCTTCGATGAACATATCGCCTTGGCGTTGGGCGTCTTCGATCCGCTTGCAGGCGATCTCGAAATACTTCGGCTCGCGCTCGATGCCGATGAAGTCACGGCCCATTTGGACGGCTGCGACGCCCGTCGTTCCTGAACCCATGAACGGGTCTAGAACCTTTTCGGCGGTGGGCAGGAATCCGAGGCACCACTTCATTAGCCGTAAAGGCTTTTCGGTCGGATGCCCGTTAACTTCCCGACTATTCTGATTGATGCTGTGGGATAGAAGCTTAGCCCGGTGATCGATGCTCATCCACGCTAATTCGAATTGACCTAAAGTGGGCGGAGCATCGGGCTTCACCCAAGCAAGCCAACCGCGTGAGGGCGGAAGCGGGTAGTAGTTCCCGCCCCAGATTATACACGGCCCCAAGTCGAGAAGCCCCAGCACCGTTTCAGTCGGGGTTTCTGCGTCCCAGATTTTCATGTCGAGGGCGCGTTTAATCCCCCATTTTCCGCCCTGCATTCTATCGCCCAACCCATAAGGCGGGTCAGTCACCACGGCATCAACCTTAGGAAGCGTCGGCAGGATGTCGCGACAATCGCCGAGATAAAGCGTCGCCCGACCGATATGCTCGACCCGGCTCACATCACACCCCGCTTGTCAGCTTGAACAACCAGCTTCGCCACCGCGAGCCGGAACGTGATCGACAGCCGCCCAATGGGCCGACCATGCAGCACCACCTTGTCGAGCAGGGAGAGCGCCATGCTGTCCAAGCCTTCGCGGGCGAATGCATAATCAAGCCGTGCCTGGACCTGCTCTAGCGTTCCCGAATGCGAGAAGGTGCGCTGGCCGCTCGATACGCCGCCCGTGTTCTCATACTGCGCCACGACGCCAATGGTGTCGTATCCGAGGCTGTAGCTGTCCTGATACCAGCGACAGGCGCGATAGCCTTCGAGGGTAAGCAGGCCGGCGTCATAGAGCTTCTCCAGCTTGGTCTTCTTGCGGACGGTCTTCTTCTCGCCCGATCGAACCATGTGGCGCTGTTCGGCGTCGCTGTGGTTCGACACGTCAGCCAGCACGAAGTCGTCGTTGGCGATCTGCGCTTCGGGCAGGCCGATCTTGCGCGCGACCTGCGCTGCCGATGAGACCCGGATGCGATTGGTCTTGCGCTTAGCCATTTGCCGCCACTCCCTCGAATTGGCGCGCTGGGCGCGTGTAGCTCATGTTGCGGTAGTCGAGCGCGAGGGTGACGATCCCCTCCTTGCCGGGAAGGCCCATGCGAACCTTCGTCACCGCGACCTGCACAAGGTTTGTCTCCTTGTTTTCGCGATGGACGATGAAGCCGTAGTCAGCCTTGTTCGCCCAGTTGGCCGAGCCGCTGATGTGGTAGAGACCTGGCATCTTGGCCGCGCGCGTCGGGTCGGGTTTGGCCGGGTGCGCTACCAGCCACACGGCGCAATCGGTGTTGCGGGCGAAGCGCTTGATCTCGCGGATGGCGCGGCCCGTGTAGTCGGTCTCGCTCTCGTCCTTGCCGCGCTTGTGTTCGATCTCGTTCCAAGGGTCGATGACCAGCAGCTTCACGCCATCCCGAACCACCGCGGTTGCGGCGAGGTCCAGCAGCTTCGTGAGGTCCATTTCCTCGTCCTCGTCTTGCGGAAGCTGGCAGATAACCCGCAGCTTATCCTCAAGGATGTCGTCGGCATCGGACGGGCCGATCGCTTCAGGGTGGAACTCTGGGACGCCCATGATTGCCGACTTTAGGCGGCGCTCAAGGATCGGGCGGGGCAAAGTCTCGAAACTGGCGACTGCCATCGTGACGCCGCGCTGCATCAGGTTCGCCAGCATGGTCAGCAGCAGGCTCGTCTTACCGTTGCCGGCAAAGCCACTGACGACGGTGAAGGTGCCGGGGACTAGCCGGAACATGTCGTCGATGCCGTCGATGCCGCAGGGCATCCCTTCCGGCGTTGGGCGCGAGGGGATCTCGCTGACGCGGTAGAGACCGCTGACCGGCCAATCGAGCGCGGCGTTGATCGTCTCGACCACCGAACTTTCGCCGTAGAGGCGGAGCATATCCCCAAGATCCTTGGCGTCGGTGCCGTAGCGAACGAACTTGCAGCGCCACGGGCCGAAGATGCGGGCGAGGTCGTGGTTGAGCGCTTGGCCTGGACCGTCCCCATCGCCGCAAAGGATGAACTTGCCGACGTTCTTCCACAGCGGCTTGAGGCGTTCGAGGTAGGCGTAGCGCTTGGCATCGAGCGGATCGTCGGTCGCGTTAGCCGGGGCGCCGTTCGGAACGGAAACCACGAACGGAAAGCCGGATTGGATAACCGCCGCTGCGTCCATCTCCCCCTCGGTCACAATCACGGCTTGCTCGCCACTCTGGACGCGGGGATCGAGCATGCAGTCGTGGTTCCACAAGGTCAGCGGCGCTCCGTCGTCCATGCGGAAGTCTTTGCGGCTCGTTAGCCGACGCTTGTGATTGATCGCCTTGCCGGCCTCGATGAAGGGGACTTGCAGCCACTGTCCCGCGCCATCCCTGACCGTCTCGAAACCCAGCTTTGCCATCAATTCGGGGTTTAGACCGCGTTGATCCAACCATGCCGTGTGCTGGTCGTGAATCATAAAAAACCCCTCCCTGATAGCCGCAATCGTTGTGGCATTTGAAAAGCACTCCCTCGTCACCGATCGTGACCGAGAGGCATTGATCCCGCTTGTTGCGGCGCGTGTCTGAGCAGCGCGGGCAAGTCGTCTTGTGGTCACCTTGGCGAAGGCTCCGAAGCTGGATGCCCACGGCGGAAAGGATTTCGCCAGCGGTCAGCATAGCGACCCCAATCTCGGCTCATCCGAGGCTCGCCCAAACGTCTTGAGGGTGCCGGTGATGAAGGGGATCTTTTGGACGGGGCGCTCAAGCTGCGCCCTCGTGATCGCCTGCGCCACGGCTTGCTTGCCGTACTGACCCGCCCACTTGCCGATGAGACCACCTGGAGCCTTGGCTTCGTCAGCCAGATAGGACTTCGCCGTGTCCCAAAATTCTTTATCGGAATCGGCGCCCTTTGCGCCGTTAGCTTTAGCTAACGTTACTTCTGTATCTGCTTCTGTATCTGTTGGTTCAACGCCCGTTGAGCGTTCGCCGAACCGACGTTGAACGGACGCTTTAGCCGCCTCCTTAGATTTCAACGACTTAGACGTTACATGGGAAAGCTCTGCGGAGATTCTGCCGTGACACCAGTGGTTATCCACTAGTGTAAAAAAGTCGAGAATCTCGTCCCGGTTACGCATCCAGTCGCGCATCGAAACGCGGGCGATCTTAGCCAGTCGGGCGTCGTCATTCGGCAGCGGGCCACCCCTCTGCCAGTAGTTCAGGATGAGCAGGAAATAGATGCCGTGCTGCATGGCGCTAAGGTGCGCCGTGTCGGCAAGGTAGTCCGCGGGATAAAGCCGCATGTAGGGGAGAGCGGCCATTATACTCGGTCCTGCAAATGGATGAGGCGCTCAAAGCGGCGCCATGCGCGGATGCGGCGTTCGGTATGCTGACGATCGAGCAACAGGACGGGGTTATCCATCACATCGCATTGAAGCAGGCGATGCTCGTCCCATGCGCTGTTGAGCGCCGCCTCGTTCACGATGGGAATAACCTGGCCCATTACGCGGCGCGGGCCTGAATGTCGGCGATGCTGGGACGGTCCTGAAGCAGCCACAGGGCGTGTTCGGCGTCGTTGAGGCGCAACCGCAGCGCTTCTCGCTCTGCAAGGCCCCTGATGGCGCTCTCTAGCGCTTGGCTGCCATAGTAGGCGTCAGACTTCGCCATGTTGTCGGTGCGGCGATCGTTCGCAGGCTCAGCGTCGGCGCGCAGCTTCATGCGGTCGAAGCCCTTGCTGGCCGGAATCTCGGAGCGAGCCTTCGCAACCCGCGCCGCACTGATGCCGAAGTATTGGGCGATCGACACGTCGCTGGTGATGTACGAGCAAAGCTGCTGGATCTCTTCGTTGGTGGTCTGGAAGGTCACTTGCTTGCCTCCTGGCGCTTGAACTCGGCTTCCACGTCATGCGCGGTGCAATGGTAGGTGCGCGCCCACCATTCGGGGCGAATGTCCGCGAGGGTGTTGCCGTGGTTGATTGCGGCCTCGACGGCCTTGCTGAGATTCCCGAAACTCATGCCGCCACCGTGATGACGACGCGGGCATCCTTCACTGGCTCGGCGAAATGGTAGCTCGGCAGAAAGCGGCTATCGTTGACCTTCAGCGCGTCTGCCACGCCGTCGAAGTACGGCTTCATGCGGTTGGCGAAGTTCACGCGATCTCCGCGCCGGTTGGGCGGGTAGAAGGTGACGCCGACGCGAATGTCTCCGACTGCCGGCGCGACGATGCCAGCAGCAAGCGTGGCGTTCCTTGCCCACTCACGATGCTTGGCGACGATCGGCGACTTGGCGCGCCAATGGCCGGTGTTGTGTCCCGACAGAGTGGCGGGCGGGAAAGGAAGCTCGATCATTTAGAGCGCTCCAGCCAAGTCTTGAGGTAGAAGGCGGCCCATTCGACTGGAATCTCGTGACGTGCAGCGAGCTTCGCCAAGTCGGCCTTCACCAGCTTGGCGTCGGGCGTCGAAATGAGACCCGTCCAGAACGAAGTCGCGCCCACTCACGCCGCAAGCCTAGGATCGTCCGGCAGTCCGCACTCTTGGCGAAGCTGGCGGGCCTTGGCGCAGACACGGGCGCGGTTGCGTTCACGCTTGATGGCGTTGCCGCGCTTGCCGAGCAGGGATGCTGCTTGGTTTAATTCGGCGCGACGGAAAAGGCGGTCGAACAGCTTCATGCAGCCCTCACCGTCAGACGGGCAAGCTGGTCGTCGATCGCACCGCGAGCCATTTCGAGCGTGGCGCGGTTCTTTCGGATTTCATCGACAGTGAGGTCGCCGTCCTCAAGCGCAACGGACAGCGCGAGAGCGGCCTTCAGGATGCAAGACTGAGCGTTGTGGGCGTTGGCTTCCGGCTTGGCCTGTTCAATCAGGCGATCGAGCGAGCCAGTGAAGCGGCCATTCCAGGCGGTGCGTCCCTTGGCATAAGCCACCACGTCCATCGAAGCGGAGCCGTCTGCATACTTGGCAGCCTGATCTTCGCTCTTGCCGAGGATTTCGCCAATGTCGGCCCAGCGAAGGCCGTCCTGCATCTTGATCTGCAAGAGGTCGTTGCCGATGGCGTTAAGGACGTTCGAAGCGGTGACGGCGATGCGTTTGCCGTGGATTGTGGGGACGCTCATCGACCAATGTCCTTGTTATGGAAGGAAGAGAAAAACGGGTTCTCGCCATCGGCGAGTTGGCGAGCGATCTGCTCCGCGGTGTCATCCGCGCGGGCGGAAAGCATGAAGGCGCCGACAGCGAAGAAGGTGCTGACAAGGCAGCCCAGAGCGAGCGCGAGGACGACGACGATCATGCCGCGGTGTCCGGTTGGATGGCGTTGTCATTGGAGTTGACTGGCTCCAGCGTTTCCCAACGGACTCGCTTGCCCGCCGCCGCTGCCGCCAGCTTCAAGTGATCCAAGCGGCTATCTGTGATGCGGTTGCGCCAGCTATGAACCGTGGAAGCTGGCGCTTTGACGAGCTTCCCCAGTTCGGTCGTTCCGCCAAAGTCGTCGATGATCTTGTCGCTGAGCCTGAACATGGCCGCGATAGTGCGATAATCGCAACATGGCGTCAAGCGTTATGTTGCGAAATCGACAATTGCGATATTCAACCGAGTCGCGTTCATGCCAGTATGGATATCGAGACCCTTAAACGCTTAATAAATGAGCGTGGTGAAACACAGGCGGGGCTGGCGCGACTTCTGGACATAACTCCCGACAAGTTATCCAAGACGCTCGCCGGTAAACGCAATTTAAAACTAACCGAGGCTAATATCCTGCGCGCATATTTTAAGCTTAACGCGCCGGAAGACTCCCCTTTCATGTTGCCTGTCGTGGGTTTGGTTTCGGCGGGTACATGGCGTGAGGGGTTTGAAAACATTATGGGATATATGCCGAGTCCCGATCGAGCGCTTAGTCGGCAAGCCTTCGTAGTCATCGTTGAAGGTGACAGCATGAACCTCGTCGCCAAAGAGGGCGAAGGCATCGTCATAGACCCGCGCGATCGCGAGCTTATCAACGGTAGATACTATGTCGTTCGGAATGGCGACGGCGAGACGACCTTCAAACAGTATCGGGAAAACCCAGCTCGCCTGGCGCCCTGCTCGGACAACGAAGCCCACAAAGACATCATGCTCGGCGTGGACGAGTTCACCGTGATCGGTCGCGCCAAGAAGAGAGTTTCTGACCTTTAATGCGATAATCGCAAAAAGGCGCTTGACATAGAGTTGCGATAATCGCACTGTCTGTCCAACGGCAATCGAGCCGCTGGAGAGATACGATGGCAATCCACACCGAGTTCTTTTGGAGCCAGGCTTCCGCAGAGCGGGCAGGACAACGCCTCAATCGCCGCCACGGATTTTCCTACAGCGTCCGCAATGCGATGCGCGCCGATGGTTCGCGTGACTGGCTCCTCACGGTGTCGGCATGACCGCCCGCTTCATCCGCACCACTGGCGAGCGCTATGATGGCGACTGGTTCAGCGGCCCGTCCTGCGACTGCGGCTGTGACTATCACGGTCATGAGTGCGAGTATCAGATCGATTATTCGCCTGAATACCTAGCGATGACGCCTGATGAGCGTGAGGCTGCGCTGAAGGCTGCTCAGGACAAGATTGCGGCTGTGTTTGCGCCTACTGGTTGGGAGCGCGCCGAAGTGTCGGCTCTTGCTAAGCGAGATGCGGCATGAGCGCCGTCCACAGCCTTATCGCATCGGCTGATATTGCCGAGACAGCGGGACGACACGAACTCGCACAGTTCTGGCGTGAGCTAGCGGAAGACGCTGGCCAGTTCCCCGCACTTTACCAAACCTGGGCAGACATGGCGCGTGATTACGTCGCTACTCGTCTGATGCCCTCGGATGAAGGGAAATCATGATGGGCAGAGAGCGGCAGTTCCGTGTCGAGTTGACCGAGGGCCAGCCCATTCGCGTCATCGATGCCGATGTGATGGGCACTCAAGATGACTGGCTTATCTTTTATCACAAGCCGCCTCAGGGCGGAGTGGTCGAATACTGGCGCGTAGCCATGCGCTGCGTCGTCAGCATCGAAACCATTCGCGTCGGGCGGGTGTCGTCATGAGCAACCGTCTTCAAGCCTTAGCCATCCTTATTGCCTGTGTTGGGGCTGGGTTGGTTACGAATGGTTTTTGTCTTTGGGTGGTGTCGTGAGCAGGGCGATGCCGTTCCGGCCCGCGCTACCCATGAACCGAGCCGTGCTGCGCCGTCTCGGCCTTGCGGTGGGTATCGCTATCGCGTTGGCCGGCTGTGACGGAAAGCCAGATCCACTCAACTGGACGGAGGTGCCGAAAGAGCCGCAGGTCTATGCCTACGTCCTCGACCAATGCCTTCGTTCCACGACAGGTCCGGCAGCTACTCGGTACAACGACTGGGACGAGGCGATAGACGAGTGCAGCCAAGCTGCTCGCGACGCCTCCCGCTTTTGTCCTGAGGGAATGCTTTGTCGTCCAGATGTCAGCGTCACCCGCGCCGACGTTCGCCGCATTCTTCCCGCGATAGCGGCAGGCTCCGGCACGGATGAGACAAGCGAAGCGCAGGCTCAGGCCGAAGGCAGCCAGAGCGGCCCGAAGGGCATCGCCCAAGGAATAGCACCATGACCCATCCCATAAGTGAGAAGAAGCTGGACGTGGCTGCGCTGCTGGAAGGCACGACGCCGGGACCGTGGCGGGCAGACGACGACAACGTGTTCTCTGGACACGCTTGCCAGCCCCGTCACATCGCTGCCTGCAACCCCCGGCATGTTCACAAGTGGGGCGAAGCTTGCGCCAACGCTCGCCTTGCAGCCTCCGCACCCCACCTAGCCGCCGAACATATCGCCCTCACCAAGAAGGTGGATGAGCTGGAAGCGGCTCTGCGGTGGATCGCATCGCAAACCGAGATGCTCGACCGAGAGCTAGCGACCGTCGGTGTATCCGATCTGGCTTGCAGCCTCGTGTCGGACATTCACGCGAACGCCGACCTCAGTCTCAACGACACAACCCAATGTAGGGAGAGCAATGCATGACCGCCCTTCGATACACGCATCGCCAGAACGACTGGCGCAAGCTCAACATTTCTCACGGCAACTTGCCGCAGAAGGAACACAGCCGCGCCGTCAACGGGCCACTCCTCCCCATGGATAAACCAACCCGTCCCAACCTCTTCACCCGCTTGTTTAAAGGAGGTGCGAAGTGAACGAACTCGTCGCAATCCGCGAAGCCGCCCCTGTTGATAATTACCGCATGTCCACGGACGCAGCGAGCGTCTGCAAAGAGATCGTGGTCGCCACGTCGAGCAATATCCAAGGGCGCAAGTATGTGTCTGTGGAAGGCTGGCAGGCCATCGCAATCGCTCACGGCTGCGCTGCTGGCTCCGGTCATGTTGAGCGCGTCGATGGAGGGGTCCGCGCTGTCGGCGAAGTGCGCCGCATGAGTGACGGGCAGCTTATCGCCACGGCAGAAGGCTTCGTTGGCGAGGATGAGCCGACGTGGTTCGGCGGGCAGTCGCGCGGCAAGACACTTCCAAAGCGCGCTGACTATGCAATCCGCGCAATGGCGCAGACCCGCGCCATCAGCCGCGCCTGCCGTTCCGCCTTCGCACATGTCGTCGTAATGATGAATGCAGGGCTTCAGACGACGCCCGCAGAAGAAGTGCCAACATCGGGCTTCGATGACGTCCAGCACAATCCGCAGACTGGCGAAGTGATCGAGCGCGAGAAGGTGCCAGGCATCACCAAAATCAAAGACCGTCTCGGCAAGATGATGACCGCTGGCAATGCGATGACCGACCTTGCCGACTTTAAGGCGCTTGTGAAGGCGAACCGAGACGACATCAAAACTATCCGCGACGCGAACCACCAATGGTGGACCGGCGATGGCGACGACTGGGAGGGCTTCGGCAAGTGGTTGGATAGTCGATACGCCGCCCTCACGCCGGTCGAGGAAAGCGTCGGCTTTCAGATGCTCATGAGCGTCTTGTCCGAATGCGCCACCCGCGACGATCTAGCCTCGCTAGTCGATCAGCATGGCAACGTGATTGAGGAACTGGACGGCGAAGAGTCCCGCAAGTGGGATGAAGCCTACAATGGTCGCGAGGTGGCGATTGCCGCCGTTGCGCCGCTGGGAGCGGGCTGATGTTCAAGACGCCTCTGAGAAGGCGCCTGAGCGCCTCTAAGCGCTTCCACGAGCGCTACCGCAACGATCCCGAATTTCGACTAGCGCGGATAAACGAGCGCCGTCGCGCGGCCGGACGCCCGACCGTGGATAGTCTGCCACCCGTTGGCGAGGTTCGTCCTGCATGGGCGCGGAGTCGCCAGCGCGATGCAAAGGGGCGGTGGATCTGATGCTGCCGCGCCGCATTCCCAAAGAACCCAAGCGTGAAAGCCGGTGGCGCAGTCCTGCCCACACGACTTTCGTGCGAGGGTTCGCCTGCGCCATGTGTGGCTCGACTACGAACATCGAGGCGGCTCACGTTCGCATGGGGAGCGGCGCTGGCATGGGCCAGAAGCCCGACGATTGGCGCACAGTTCCGCTGTGTGGCGGCGGCGGATGTCACAGCACCCAGCACACTGTCGGGGAGCCGGTGTTCTGGAAGGAATACCACAAGAACCACGGCCAAGGCGTCGAGCAGCTAATCGCCGAGCTTATCAAGGCATCGCCCAAGCGCCGCGAGATTGAAACCATCCGTTCCACCAGGGGGCCGGGGTTGGCTAACAACCGCCCCGGCCAAGGGTCATGACTGACAACGAACCCATCCTGTTTCGAAAAGCCTTTGGCTCGCTGCGCCCCGTTACGCCGGCAGCCGAGCAACTGCTTCGCGCCCTGCCCGACAAGGCGGTGCGCGTCGAGATCAAGAACGTCAAAGGCAACACCAAGCGCCTCGCGTTCTACTTCGTCTGCCTCAAGGTGGGCTGTGAGCAGCTTTCCGATGCCGTCGATGGGATCATGACCCCGCGCATCCTCCATCGCTTTCTGAAGCGCCGCTGCGGCCTCTCCACTCCGATTGTCAGCAAGAAGACTGGCGAGATTGTCGAGTGGGACGACGAGAGCATCGCGTTTGAGAAGATGAGCGAGACGGAGCGGGCCGAATACATCGACCAGGCGCTCGCCAAGCTGTCCGAGTGGATCGGCTGCGACGTAACCGAACTGCGCGCGGAAGGCGAAGTGCGCTTTGGCGAAAGGTCGGCAGCATGAACGCCCCCAACCTTGGGACGGAGAACCCCATGACAGATAAAGAGATACTGGTGGAACGGGTGGCGCGAACGGGAAAGCACCTGCTCGACATGATCGACGCCCAAAGGCGCGACATTACTCCGCAACCGACGCGCGAGACTAACGACGATGCCAACAGCCGCGATGAACGCGACCAAGTTTTCGGCCATGCCCTTGAGGATCATCGCGCAGCAATCGAGGCCATCGCATCCATGCCCCACTCCGAACAGGTTGAGGAACCGGACTCTAGATCTGCAGCGCAAGATGTTGGCAGACTTGCAACGCGAATGCTCGAATTGGCGAAGCCCGCAGGACTCTACGTGCAAATCAAGATCGACCCAGCCCTCACCCGTAATGTGTCGGATAAGGAGTAGTAGGATGGCTACTGATTTAGGGCGTTCCCCTTCGGGTCGGGCTAGTCGTCCTTCGGACCAAGCCCCTCTGGGTCTTGGCGATACCGCGACTATCCCTAACGCAGCGCGGCGCTTTGAAGCTGTTGCCAACACTATAGGTCAGCACCTGAGCGCGGCGGACAGGGCTTATAATCTGCACTGGCAGATCGCCACCGAAGTTCTCACCTTGCTCGATAACGAGCGCAAGTGGGAAGAAGGGGGCGGGTTTTGATTGGCCTCTACCTTGGTGGCGCGCTGGGGACGGCGCTTTATCTGTGGTCAATCAATCGACCGAAGGACGCGGGCAGCGGAATCGCCTTCGCCATATTCGTCGCCTTTTGGCCGCTAATGATGGTGTTCGCAGCCTATCACGAAGTTCGCCACGCGATAGCGATGGCACGCGATAGCGCGGAGACGGCTTGTCCGGCTCCGGTCCCTAAGGACTGCCAAGCGCGGGCTGAAAGCATCGCCCAACCCGTTGATAAGTCAGGACCATCCCATGACTAATAACCCAACAGATGATGAACTGCTTCCTTGTCCGTTCTGCGGGGGTGAAGCAGGTATCGACGATTACAACACAAGCATGAGGCGAGACGCTAAACCTCTTTACGGGGTCGGCTGTGAAAACAACCAGTGCACCGTGGAAGCGGTCTCGATGAACTACGACAGATCCATCGCTATCGGCACTTGGAACACCCGCCCCCTTACTAAGGAGAGTAGGGTATGACCGCCGACAGAGCCCTCCCCGTCCTGGCGCGTAAGATCAGCATGGCCATCGCCGGGGGCCGTGGCATCCGCATAGGAGCCAACGAACTAGACCTGCTTGTCGAGATCGGCGCGAACGACGTGCTACAGTCCGCAGCAGCCGAGCATCAGAGGATCGAATGCCAAAAGCGAAACGAGACACGTCGCTCTATCGGCGCGGAAAATACTGGCTCGACTGGGACCAGAAGCGGGACGGAACCCTCCGCTCCCCATTCCTTGCCGTCTTCCATTACGATCCAGCCACACGACGCGTTAGAAGCACTTCAACGGGCACGACGGATGGCGAAGCCGGCCGCAAGTGGCTCGACGCGTTCTATCTCAAGAACGAAACCGGGCAAGTCATCTGCCCGACCTGTGGCCAAGCCCGCAATGCCTCGACAAGCTACCTCGTGACCGAAGCGATCGAAGCCTATCTGTCCGACGTGGGCGATGAGAGGGCTTCTGCGGGCGCCATCAGGTCGCGCCTTAATCATGTGCTGGATTACATCGCCACCCTGCCCGACCCTGGCGTTCAAGCCACCGCGGTCAATGAGCAGTGGATCGGGCGATTCCGCAAGTGGGCGATCAAGCAGCCGATCGTCAGCCCCAAAGGCCACAAGCGCCCGCGCTCCCTTTCGACGGTAGAGACGAGCGTTGCCCAGCTTTCGGCGGCGATCAATCATGCTCACAAGAGCAAGCAGATCCTTTCCGGCTCCGACTTCAAGACCGTCCCGTTCAAGGAGGTCAATCGGACGCCGCAACACCGGAGCGACGTGGAAGAGCTAGCAGCCATGTTCTGCTATGCGATGGGCTATCCGGCCCTTCGCCGCTTCCTGACGCTCTCAGTGGCCACGCTAGGCCGTCCGGACGCAGTGCATGACTTCCACATCGAGCGGCAGTGGAAGGGCCGAGCGATCGAACTCAACCCCCGCGACCGCCGACAGACGAAGAAGTACCGCGCGACCGTTCCCACGGTTCGCCAGATCATCCCCGCCCTCAATGAGGCGTCGGGGTGGTTTGTGGGGGTGAAGTCCGTGCGGCGCGCGTGGGAAGCCATGTCAGACTTCATCGGCCTCCCCACGGCGGGCGAAGGCGGCATGAAGCTGGTGCGGCGTTCGATGGCAGACTTGCTGCGTCGCCGCCTCCCGCAGGAAGCGTGGGGCGAGATCGAGATCTTTATGGGGCACGACAAATTCGAGGAAACCAGCGGGCTCTATGCGCCGCTGCGTCCCGACTATCTGCGCCGCGCGAAGGCCGAAATTGAAGCCATCATCGACGAGATTGAGGAGTTTGTTCCAAACGCTTTCACCGGACTTGCACCGGAGACAGTTGTTGCAACCGACTCGGCGAAGGGATAAGGTTTTGGCGGAAATCTGCGGTCAAGGAATGGTGGAGCTGAGGAGGATCGAACTCCTGACCTCTGCAGTGCGATTGCAGCGCTCTCCCATCTGAGCTACAGCCCCACACCTTGGACGAGCGACCCAATAGCGGCGCCGAACGCGGCTTGCAACGTCCTAGCAACCCCCTTTTTCGCCCTGCCGTTCAAGGCCTTCGATTTGGCCTGTCGCAACCGCTTGGGCCGGAACGCGGCCCCGCCCGGTTCGTTTTGAAGTCGGGCTTTTGGAGCGGATGGGCGAGTGACCAAAAGGAGGATTTTTCATGAGCTATGACCGCTACGAGGGACGCCGCCCGTCGCGAAGCCGCTTCGGCAGCGACGAGCAGTCAAACCGCTTTCGCGACGACCGCTTCGACCGCGAAGATCGCGGTTTCTTCGAACGCGCCGGCGACGAGATCGCCAGTTGGTTTGGTGACGAGGAAGCCGAACGCCGCCGCCGTTACGACAATCGTTTCGGATCGCAGGACGACCAGTATCCCCGGCCGCGCAACAGCTATGACGACGATCGCCAGGGCGACCGCAGCGCGCGCTATCGCGACGAAGGCTATCGCCGCCCCTACACCGGCCGCCAGGGCAGCCAGGAACTGCGCGCTGGTTCGTCGTCGAGCAGCTATCGCCCAATGACCGGAGACTATGGTCGTTCGGCGGAATATGGCGACAACTTCTCGTCGGGACAGAACCGCTTCGATCGCGGGTCGAGCCAATCGGAATCGAGCAACTACGGCTCGTCGAGCGCGACCGGTGGTGCGCACGATCCGCATTACAGCGAGTGGCGCAGCCGCCAGATCGACGCGCTCGACCGCGACTATGACGACTATCGCCGCGAAAACCAAAGCCGCTTCGAAAGCGAATTCTCGAACTGGCGCAACCTGCGTCAGACAAAGCGCCAACTGCTCGGCAACATTCGCGAGCACATGGAAGTCGTCGGTTCGGACGAACAACCCGTCGGCAAGGTCGACAAGGTCCGTGGCGATCGCGTCATCCTGACCAAGAGCGACAGCGACGACAACATGCATCACAGCATCAATTGCGCGATGATCGACCGGGTCGAAGGTGACCGCGTGTTCCTCGAAAAGAGCGCCGAGGAAGCCAAGCGCCACTGGACCAATGAGGATCGCGATCGCGCGCTGTTCGAGCGTGACGACAATCGGGAGACGGGTGCGCACATGCTCAACCGCAGCTTCTCCGGCACCTACTAAGCCGGTTCGGCCTGACGGCTAGAACAGTCGTCTACCGCCCAAAGGCCCGGTCGCCCACCCCTGCGACCGGGCCTTTTTTTGTGCGCGGCGCACGCCTAGGACAAACCCAACGCCCGCTTTTCATGGAGACAGACGATGGCCCAGGCCTGGCACCTCATGCGCCGCCCCGACGGAGCGCCCGTCGATCAGGATTTCGCGTTAAAGGATTACGCTCTTCTCTCGCTCGACGAAGGAATGGTGCGCGTTCGCAATCGCTGGCTGTCGGTCGATCCGTACATGCGCGGGCGGATGAACGACGTGAAAAGCTATGTCCCGCCGTTCGCGATCGATGCGCCGATGGATGGCGGTGCGGTCGGTGAAGTGGTCGAGAGCCGCGATCCGGGCTTCGCGCCGGGCGACATGGTGCTTCACATGGCGGGATGGCGCGACGAGGCCGTGCTTCCCTCGGCCGCCCTAAACAAGCTGCCCCCCATAACCGGCATCGAGCCGCAGGCATTCCTTGGCAACATGGGTCTGACCGGCGGCACCGCTTATTTCGGGCTGCTCGAAGCCGCGTCGGCCAAGCCAGGCGACATCGTGTTCGTGTCGGCGGCAGCCGGCGCGGTCGGGTCGGCAGTCGTGCAGATCGCCAAGGCCAAGGGCATGACCGTAATCGGATCGGCCGGAGGCGCCGACAAGTGCGAATTCGTCCGATCGCTCGGCGCCGACGCCGTGGTCGATTATAAGGCCGGGCCGCTCCTCAAGCAGCTCGCCGCCGCCGCGCCCAAGGGCATCGACGTCTACTTCGACAATGTCGGCGGCGACCATCTCGATGCGGCGCTGGCATTGGCGCGCCAGAATGCGCGCTTCGCCATTTGCGGAATGATCGAAGGGTATAACGGCGGAGAGCCGACCCAGCTTCGCTACATCATGCGGATCATCGCGATGCGCATTCGCCTGCAGGGCTTTATCTACACCGACTATCTCGCCAAGCTCGGCGACTTCCACCGCGACATGGGCGGCATGATCGCGGCGGGTCAGGTCAAGTCGCGCGACACCGTGGTCGAAGGGCTGGACCGCACGGTCGAGGCGTTCCGCGGCCTCTTCACCGGCGCCAACACCGGCAAGATGCTCGTCAAGCTGTAAGAGATCCCCTCCCGCGAACGGGAGGGGGCTTCTCGTTACCGCGCGTAGTTGCACTGCGCCGGATCACCCGACTGCAGCCCGCGGCGGAGCGCTTCCATGCGCTGCGCCGACGTGCCGTGGGTGAAGTTGTCGGGAGACACGCGACCTTGCGTCAGCATATCGTCGCCGATCGCCTCGGCGGCGCGCATGCCTTCCTCGATGTCGCCGGCTTCGAGGACGCCCGACTGCTTGGCCCAGACGCCGGCGTAGCAATCGGCCTGAAGCTCGACGCCGACCTGGACCGCATTGCCGGCCGCCTTCGAGCTTTGCGATTGTGCCGTCGACGCGCGGTCGAGCGTGCCTTCGAGCTTCTGGACATGGTGGCCGACTTCGTGCGCGATCACATAACCTTGTGCAAAATCGCCGGGGGCCTGGAAGCGCCGCGACAATTCGTTGAAGAAGTCGGGGTCGATGTAGATGCTCTGGTCGGTCGGGCAATAGAACGGCCCCATCGCCGCCTGCGCCGCGCCGCATCCCGACTGGTTCTGATTGCTGTAGGCCACCAGCTGGGGCTCGACATATTTGGCGCCCGATGCCGCGAACAGGCGCGTCCACACCTGATCGGTCGATTCCAGTACGCCGACGAGAACGTCGCGCTGTTCCTTGGTCAGCTTGGATTCGCCGGCCTTGGTCGCACCGCCGCCTCCACCAAGAATGCCGCCACCGCCGCCAAGCGACGATAGCGCGCAATAGCCGAGCGCCAGCACCAGCACGCCGACGATTCCGAATTTCGACAGGATCATCGGCAGAAATGCGCCGATCAATCCGCCACCGATTCCGCCAAGGCCACCGCCGCCGCTCTGGCCGGTCCGATCCTCGAAATTCCCGCTTTCGGGTGCATCCCCTAACCGCATCGACCAAATCCTTCCCTGTGTTCGATGCACTAATGCTTCGCACCCGGTACGGTTGCAACGGAACCTCCCCTCCCGCCGACGATTGCTGCACTGCAATGACGAACATCGCCCACCCCAAGAAAGCTTCGGCACGCCGGGGCGGCGCGATGGCGCTCCCAGAGACGGTGGCACTCGTGCTGCAGGGTGGCGGCGCGCTTGGCAGCTATCAGGCCGGCGTTGTCGAACGAATGGCCGATCACGATATCGAGATCGACTGGATCGCCGGTATCTCGATCGGTGCGATCAACGGCGCGATCATCGCCGGCAACCCGCCCGAGCGCCGGGTCGAGCGGCTGCGTGCCTTTTGGGAATGCACCACCAGCGCGCTGCCGAGCTTTCCCTTCACGCCCAACGACCGGATACGCGAGGCGCTGCACGAATGGTCGGCATCCTATGTCGCGCTGACTGGGGTGCCGGGGTTTTTCACCCCGCGACCGATTTCACCGGGATTTGCCATCCCCGGCAGCGTCGAGGCGACGAGCTTCTACGATAGCGCGCCGCTTCGAAAGACGCTCGACGATGTCGTCGACTGGGACCTGGTCAACGACGGCCCGGTCCGCCTTTCGGTCGGCGCGACCAACGTCGAGAGCGGCAACTTCCATTACTTCGACACGAAGAACGAGCGGATCGATGCCCGTCACGTAATGGCGTCGGGCGCGCTCCCGCCCGGTCTTCCGCCGGTCGAGATCGACGGCTGCTGGTGGTGGGACGGGGGCTTGGTCAGCAATACGCCGCTGTCGCACCTGCTCGATCATCAGGACGACGAGATGCTGGTGTTCCAGCTTGACCTGTTCAGCGCGACCGCCGATCGGCCCAAGACGATCATGGACGTGATGGCCCGTGAGAAAGAGATCCGATATTCGAGCCGGACGCGGCAGATCTCGGCGCAGATGATCAAGCAGCGCAAGGAACATGAAACGATCCGCCGCCTGCTCGCCAAGCTCCCGCCAGAGCTTGCCGACGATCGCGATGCCAAGCGGCTGGCCGCTCTGACCCGCGACGCGCCGGTAAACCTCGTCCACCTCATCTATCGCGCCAACGCATGGGAGGGTGGCAGCCGCGACTTCGAGTTCAGCCGCCGGACGATGGAGGACCATTGGCGGTCGGGACGCGAAGCGATCGACCATGCGCTTGCCAATGCCCAGGTGATCGCCGAAACGATCGGCACCGGCCGGTCGGCCGCGTTCGACCTGGAACGGCGCGCCGACCCCATCCAGACACGCACCAAGGAGTAATCTCATGTTCCTCACCGGCAAAACGGCGATCGTCACCGGCTCGACCTCGGGCATCGGTCTTGCCATCGCCAAGGCGCTTGCGGCGCAGGGTGCGTCGGTGATGATCAACGGGTTCGGCGACGACGCCGCGATCGAGGCCGAGCGGAAAGCACTGGCGGAGACGAGCGGCGCCAAGGCGCTTTACGATCCCGCCGACATGTCGAAGCCCGAGGAGATCGCGGCGATGGTCGAGCGGTGCCAGGCGGAGCTTGGCGGACCGGACATCATCGTCAACAATGCCGGCATCCAGCACGTCTCGCCGATCGAGGATTTTCCGGTCGAGAAGTTCGACGCGATCGTCGCGATCAACATGGCAGCGCCATGGCTGCTTGCCCGCGCCGCGGTGCCGGCGATGAAGGCGGCCAAGTGGGGCCGGATCATCTCGACCGCGTCGGCGCACAGCCTGATCGCCTCGCCCAACAAGTCGGCCTATGTCATGGCCAAGCATGGCGTCGCGGGGATGACCAAGACGCTCGCGCTGGAACTTGCGACTCACGGCGTCACGGTCAATTGCATTTCCCCCGGCTACGTCTGGACGCCGCTCGTCGAGAACCAGATTCCGGACACGATGAAGACCCGTGGCCTGACGCGCGAGCAGGTCATCAACGACGTCCTCCTGGCGGCGCAGCCGACCAAGGAATTCGTCACGCCCGAACAGGTCGCAGCGCTCGTCATCTTCCTGTGCGGCGACGATGCCAAGTCGATGACCGGCGCCAACCTCAGCATGGACGGCGGCTGGACCGCGGCCTGACCGGATTGCGCCTTTGGCAAGGCGATGACAAACAGGGCGAATGAAGTCTGTCGCTCTCCTCGCCTGCCTCGCCCTTTCCGCCTGCGCGGCGATCCCGCGCGAGCATTCAATGCCGCAATCGCCGTCGACCAGCTGGCGGCAGGTGGCGACTTCGAGCGACCGGACCCGCCTTCGCGATTGGCGGACGGCATTCAATCGTGCCCTGGCCCAGGCACGGGCGGCCGGGCACGCGGCGGAGATCGCACGCGAAGGCGCGCTGCTCGTTCCCGATGCGGCGCTTGGCCCCGCGCCGATTCCCAGCGGCCGCTACAAGTGCCGGGTCATCAAGGTCGGCTCACAAGGCGCGCCGCTCCTCGATTACGTCAGCTATCCGGCCTTCGATTGCGTGATCGGACAGGCGGGCCGGCTTCAATCGTTCACCAAGCTGACCGGGTCGCAGCGGCAGGTCGGACTAATCTATCCTGACGGCGCGCTCCGCCAGGTGTTCCTCGGCAGCCTGGTGCTCGGCGATGAGGCGCGCGCGATGCAATATGGCGGCGATCCCGACCGAGACCTGGCAGGCTGGGTCGAGCGCGTCGGGTCCGATCGCTGGCGCCTGATCCTGCCCTATCCGCGCTATGAATCGCTTATCGACGTGGTTGAACTCGTGCCCGCCCGCTGACCCCAGGAGCATATGCCCATGACCCGCACTCTCGCCGCCCTGCTCGCCGCATCGATCCTCGCCAGTCCGGTCGGCGCCGCGACGCTGAGAGAGGCCGTGCAGGCGGACATGCCGCAGTTGATGACGTTGTATCGCGACCTGCACGCCAACCCTGAGCTTTCGATGCAGGAGGTGCGCACCCCTGCGAAGCTCGCGGCGGAGATGCGCAAGCTCGGCTTCAAGGTCACCGAAAAGGTCGGCAAGACCGGCGTCGTCGCGGTGATGGAAAATGGGCCGGGCCCGGTGCTGATGCTTCGCGCCGACATGGACGGACTGCCGGTGGTTGAGCAGACCAACCTGGCCTTCGCGTCGAAGGTTCGCGCGACCGCGCGGTCGGGTGTGGAGACCGGCGTGATGCATGCCTGCGGCCACGATACGCACATGACCGCCTTCATCGGCACCGCGCGGCGGCTCGCGGCGATGAAGGGCCAGTGGGCAGGCACACTCGTGATGATCCTGCAACCGGGCGAGGAGACCGGCGAAGGCGCCAAGGCGATGCTCGACGACGGGCTCTATTCGCGCTTCCCGAAGCCCGCGACGGTGATCGGCTTCCACGACGCCGCCGCGCTTCCCGCCGGCATGATCGGGGTTACGCCGGGCTATGCACTCGCCAACGTCGACAGCGTGGACATCAGCGTGAAGGGCGTCGGTGGCCATGGCGCCTATCCGCAGACGACCAAGGACCCGATTGTCCTGGCCAGCCGGATCGTCACCACCCTGCAGACGCTGGTCAGCCGCGAGAATGACCCGGCCAGCCCGGCAGTGGTCACGGTCGGAAGCTTTCAGGCCGGCGCCAAGCACAACATCATTTCCGACGAAGCACGACTGCAGCTGACGGTGCGAAGCTACACGCCTGAGGTGCGCAAGTTGCTCCTCGACGGCATCCGCCGGATCGCACGCGGCGAGGCGATTGCCGCGGGAATGCCCGACGACCGGATGCCGGTCGTGACGGTGCGCGAGGAAATGTACACGCCCTCGACCTTCAACACCGAAAAGCTTTCGGCGCGGATGCTGGAGCTGTTCGGCAGCAACTTCGGCGCGGCCCGGGTGATGAAAACGCCTGCGGTGATGGGCGGCGAGGATTTCAGCCGCTTCTGGCTCGCCGACAAATCGATCGAGAGCCTGATTTTCTGGGTCGGCGGAACGCCCAAGTCGGTGTGGGATGCGGCCAAGGGTGACGCCGCGAAGCTTCCGTCGCTTCACAGTCCTTTCTGGGCGCCCGACGCCGAAGCGGTCATCTCGACCGCGACCGAGGCGATGACGCTGGCCTCGCTCGACGTGCTGAAGAAGAGCTAACCGGAATGTCGATCTTGAGCGCGTTGCTGATGGCGTTCGCAGGAACGATCGTCGTCGGCGTCGCCTCCAGATTTCTGCTCGACGCTTTTGCGGCATCCTGGCCGTCGCGAATTGCCGCGTTCTGCATCGCGATTGGCTTCGCATTAGGACGTTTCCAATGGTCGGGCCCGGCATCGGCTGCACTCATACCGCTGGCGACCGCAGGTGGCGCGGTAATGGCGCTATTCGCCCTTTATCTTTGGCTCATCCGACCGTTGCGCTCGCGAGGATCGGATACCGATTGATTAGTCGCTCGCCGCGGTCAGTTGCTCTAACTGGCCCGGCGTGAGTTCGAGCGTCAGCACCGCGACCAGGTCCTTCGCCTGTTCGAGGCTCGTCGCGCTGGCGATCGGGGCGGTCACGCCCGGCTGAACCTTCAGCCATGCCAAGGCGACCGTGGCGAGCGCGGCGTCGGTCTCGGCGGCGACGTCGTCGAGTGCCGAGAGCACCTTGGGTCCTCGCCCCTCAAGATACTCAATCGTGCGGAGCCCGCGCGTGCTTTTGCCAAGATCGTCCTTCGACCGGTACTTGCCCGTCAGGAAGCCGTTGGCGAGGCTGTAATAGGGGAAGACCGACAGGCCGCGCGCTAGCGCGACGTCGCGCAATTCGTCCTCGAACTTGTCGCGATCGATCAGATTGTACCAATTCTGGAGCGCAGCGGGCAGGTCGAAGCCCTGTTCGATGCTTACCGCAAGCGCTTCCTCGACCCGCGCACCGGTGAAATTGCTCAGCCCGATGGCGCGGATCTTGCCCGACTGGCGCAACGCGTCGAACGCACCGAGGCTGTCGGCCAGCGGCACCGCCTCATCGTCCTTGTGCTGATAATAAAGGTCGATCGTGTCGATCCCCATCCGCTGCAGCGAGGCGTCGCAGGCAGGCGCGATCGTTTCCGGCGCGAGGCCCGCCATGAAGCCGACCTTGGTCGCGATCACGACCTTGTCGCGCTTGCCCGGATCGCGCGCGAGCCACTTGCCGATCACCGTTTCGCTCTCGCCACCCGAATGGCCCGGCACCCACGCCGAATAGACGTCGGCCGTATCGATCATGGTGCCGCCGGCGTCGACGAACGCATCGAGCACCGCGAAGCTCGCGGCCTCGTCGGCGGTCCAGCCGAAGACGTTCCCGCCGAGGGCGATGGGGGCGACTTGCAGGGCGCTCGTTCCGACCGGCCGCTTCATGCTTCCATCTCCTTCTCGTACCAATCGGCCGCTTCGCGAACGCGCTGCGCCTGTTCGGGGCGCATGACGAGAACCGCGTCGCCGGTGGCGACGATAACAAGACCCTCCACGCCGATCAGCGCGACACGCGGACCGTTCGACCGGACGAGGTTGCCGCGGCTGTCGAGCGCCAGGACTCCGCCGACCAGCGCATTGTCGTCGTCGTCGGTCACCGACGCGTCGACTAGTGCCTGCCAGCTGCCAATGTCAGACCAGCCCATCGCCACGGGCACGACCGAGACGCGATCGCTATGCTCCATCACCGCATAGTCAATCGACTGGGCAGGCGCGCGCGCGAAAGCGTCGGCGTCGATCCTCGTGATCGGACCGTCGACGATCGCCAGACCTACGGCATCCCTTGCCGCGGCGAGGATCGCCGGCACAAACCGTTCCATCTCCTCGATCCACGTGTCCGCGCGGGCAAGGAAAATTCCGGCATTCCAGTAATGGCCGCCCTCGTCGAGCATCGCCTGCGCGCGCTCCAGCGGAGGCTTCTCGACGAAACGGGCGACCGTGCGAACGCCCTCCCCTTCGCCCGCGGCGATGTAGCCGAAGCCCGTCGCTGGATGGTCGGGTTCGATCCCGAAGGTGATGATCCGCCCGCGCTCCGCCACCGGCCGGGCAAGTTCGATCGCGCGATGGAAGGCGGCCACGTCGGCGATATGATGGTCGCTGGGGCAGACCAGCAGCAACTCGTCACCGTCCGCCGCGACGGCGGCAAGCGCGATCGCCGCCGCGCTGTCACGCTTCATCGGTTCGAGAAACAAGCGGGCGTCGTCCGGTACGAGCGATCTCAGCTCGTCCTCCTGCGCATGGTTGGCGACCACCAACGGCGCGCTGAAGACGTCCGATCCGAATCGACGCAGCGTTTCCTCGAACAGGCTTTCGTCGCTGAGCAGCGGCAACAGATGCTTGGGCCGCGCCGCGGTCGACAGGGGCCACAGCCGGGTCCCTGCTCCGCCCGCAAGGATGATCGGGCGGATCGGCCGCGACGTCTTCGAAATGTCCATGAGTCCTCCAAGTCGTCTAACGCGGTCATCGCACGCTCGTTCACCAATTCTTTGTAAAATTTAGCGACACCCGTCGCGTGTCGGATATTTTGACAAAGTGGACGCCGTGGACGCGCTGATCGCTTTCTGGAGCCACGCTCTTGCGGCGCTGCTGTTCGCGGGCCTGACGCTGTGGGAATTGCGGCGCGGGCTGACCGAGAGCAGCCAGCGAATGCTGCTCGCGGCGTTCGCGTTGACCGGATGCTGGGCGTGGCTGACGGCGATGGCGCCGACGACAATGCTCGCCGCTTATTCCGAGACCGCGCGCAACCTCGTCTGGATCGGTGTTCTTTACCGCCTGTCCGAAGGAGATCGCGAGCACGGGGGGCAGCGCGCCGTCCGTCTCGTCTACGGTGCGGTCGCGGGCGTGCTGGGACTCCAGCTCGTCGTCGACGCGCTTCCGCTGGTGATCGACACGTCGGACATCAGCGGCGACCATGCGCTCGTCCTGACCGCGATCATCCTGCGCCTTACCGCCGCCGCCGGTGCGCTCGTGCTGGTCCACAACCTCTACGGTCAGGCGGCGCCTGCCAGCCGGGGCTCGATCCGCCTTGCGATGCTCGCGCTGGCGATGCTGTGGGCGTACGATCTCAACCTCTACACCGTCGCCTACTTCGATCCTCGCGCGGCGCAGGGGCTGTTCGATTGGCGGGGCATGCTCGTGTCGCTGACCGCGCCGCTGTTTGCAATCGGCGGAACCCGGAGCGACGGCTGGCGGATCCGCCTGTCGCGCGCTGCGACCTTCCAAAGCCTCTCCCTGCTGGCGATCTGCGGATATTTCGCGGTCATGGCCGTTCTGGTCACGGCGCTGCGGGGATCGGGCATCGATTGGACGCGCGCGCTGCTGGTCGCCTTGCTGGCGGCGATGACGGTCGCGGCGATGATCCTGCTCCCCTCCTCGCGTGCGCGGGCGTGGGCCAAGGTCAAGATTGCCAAGCATCTGTTCGAGCATCGGTACGACTACCGCGTCGAATGGCTGCGCTTCACCGAAACGCTCGGGGCAAGCGGGCCCGAGGCTCCGCCGCTCGGCCAGCGCGTGATCAAGGCCTTCGCCGATATCCTCGACGCCCCCGGTGGCCTTCTCCTCATCGCCGACGAAAATGGGTCGATCGAGCCCGCCGCCAGCTGGAACTGGTCGGGAAGCGCCAACCCGGGGGCGGCCATTCCGAGCGCGCAGGCGATCGCATTCTGGATGTCGGTCGGTGCGGAGGGACGGATCATCGACTTCGATAGCGCGGCCACGGGCTGGAGCGCGCCGACCGACGTGATTCCCGACGCGCTGCGATCGGAGGAACAGGCGTGGACCGGCGTGCCGCTGATCCACGAGTACCGGTTGGTCGGCCTCGTCCTCCTGGCAGCGCCCGACTATCGCCGCCCACTCGACTGGGAAGACTTCGATCTGCTCCGCACCGCGGGGCGTCAGGCCGCGTCGAGCCTCGCCGAAGCGCATGGGCAGGAAGCGCTGATGAACGCGCAGCGCTTCGAAGATTTCAACCGCCGCTTCGCCTTCATCCTGCACGACGTGAAGAATCTGGTCAGCCAATTGTCGCTGCTGTCGCGCAACGCCGAGCGTCATGCCGAGAACAAGGAATTCAGGGTCGACATGATCGCGACCCTCAAAAGTTCGGTTGGCAAGATGAACGACCTGCTCGCCCGCCTCGCGCCGTCGCCGGACCACCGCCCCGCGAAGACCGAGCCGGTCGCGCTCCGGCCGATCGTTGCGGCGACGATCGCAGCCAGGCGCCTCGATCACGACGTGCGATTGCTGGGTCATACCGACGATTGGGCGATGGCCGACCCGCTGCTGCTCGAGCAGGCGATCGGGCACCTGCTTCAGAATGCGATCGACGCCAGCCCCGACCGCCAACCGGTGACCGTCCGAATGGGCGGTGTCTCCGGGCACGCGACGATCGCGATCATTGACCAGGGCTGCGGGATGGACGCCGACTTCGTCCGCAGCCGCCTGTTCCAGCCCTTCATGTCGACCAAGTCGGGCGGCTTCGGTGTCGGCGCCTTCGAGGCCAAGAGCCTGGTCGCCGCCATGGGCGGCCGCCTTACGGTCGAGAGCCGCCCCGGCGCGGGCAGCCAGTTCACCATCGCTCTTCCCCTCGCTTCCTCCACGGCCGCAGCCGAACCGCAACGGAAAATCGCATGACCGACTCCCCGTCCGACCTCCCCGTCCTGCTCATCGTCGAGGATGACGAGGGTCTGCAGCGTCAGTTGAAGTGGGCTTACGAGGGCTATCGCGTCGTCAGCGCGACCGACCGGGCGCAAGCGATCGATCTCGTCCGCCTGCACGAGCCCGCCGTGGTCACGCTCGACCTTGGCCTCCCGCCCGACCCCGACGGCACGACCGAAGGCTTCGCGACCCTCACCGAGATCCTGGCGATCAAGCACGACACGAAGGTCATCGTCGCGTCGGGCCATGGCGCCCGCGAAAGCGCGCTTCGGGCGATCGCGCTCGGCGCCTATGATTTTTATCGCAAGCCGGTCGACATCGACGACCTCGGCCTGATCGTCAGCCGCGCGTTCCACGTCCACGGGCTGGAGCGGGAGAATCGCCGCCTCGAGGCGCTCGGCGCCGGCGGCGCGACCGTCCTCGGCTCCATGATCAGCGCCAGTCCCGAGATGCTCAAGGTCGCCCGCACGATCGAGCGGGTCGCCAATGCCGATGTCTCGGTGATGCTGCTGGGTGCGAGCGGCACCGGCAAGGAACTGCTGGCCCGCGCGGTGCACGAGAAATCGCCGCGATCGAAAGGCGAATTCGTCGCGATCAATTGCGCCGCGATCCCCGAGAATCTGCTCGAAGCCGAGCTGTTCGGCTATGAACGCGGCGCATTCACCGGCGCGGTCAAGACGACGCCCGGCAAGATCGAACAGGCGCAGGGCGGAACGCTGTTCCTCGACGAGGTCGGCGACATCCCTTTACCTCTCCAGGTTAAGCTGCTGCGGTTCCTGCAGGAACGGGTGATCGAGC
>NZ_CP141587.1:1500000-1605000 GCF_035593985.1 Sphingomonas sp. LY29 | reverse complement strand
GGAGGAGGTGGCGGCGGGGGCGGAGGAGGCGGTGGAGGCGGAGGCGGCCCGTAATCCTCTTCCTCGAGCGGGATTTCGTGCGTGCGGTCGTCGGGCCAGCAATTGAGCGAGATCGGCCGGACCTCGGGAGGCTGGATGCGAACTTCCTCGCGATTGAGCCGGCCCGCCACCGCCATCGTCTCCGCATCGACGAAGCCGGTCTCGTCGCCATTCGCCAGCGTCAGCCACGCGAACAGCGACGCCGTCTTCCCGTCGGGCGCCAGGGTGGCGACATAGTGCGCGCGCCAGTCGAAGTCGCTGCTGAGGTAGGTCAGCTTGACCGTCGCTTCGACGGGTCGCTCAGCCCGAAGCCGCACCGACAATGTCGGCTTGGCGGAGAGAGTCGCCGGCACCTTGTCGGGAAGCAGCGTCTCGCCGAGCCCGGTACAGCGAAGCGCCTCGACCCCCTCCGCCGTCTGAAGGACCACGCCATTGGTGGCCGACCGGATCACCGCGTCCTGCACGCGCACCGCCCCGGTCGCGCGCGACGTCCGCCGAAGCGTCACGCGTCGGCCCAAGGATTCCTGTAGCAACGTGCCGGGCGACAGCAATTTCGCGTCGCGGTTCTTTTCGGTCACCCCGTCGCCCAAGCCATCGACGACCGCGCTCTGCGGAATCAGTCCCCCCGCGACCCCTTCGAACCGCAATTCGCTCTCCCCCGCCGGGAGCGACACGCGACGCGTTTCGCTGATCAGCGCGAATCCATTCAGCCAGCCCAGATCCATCGGCCCCCGGCCATTGGGCGCGCGGTAGACGGTGACCGCCACCGCGTCCGCCCGCGGCGAGACGACGACCGTCTGCGCGAAAGCCGACGAACTTGCCAACGCCATCAGCAGGAGTGCGCCGACGCGCATCGTCCGCGCCTTAGTAGCGCGTGTCGAAGGTCGCGGTGACGACCGCTTCGCCATTGGCCGGCACGCCGACCTTCCAGCGGATCTGGTCGGCGTTCAGACGCTCGCCCTCCTGGCTTTGCGCCGTGACCCGAACGTCTCCCCAAAGTCCGTCCTGCACCAGGTCGACGGTCACCGGTGCCGGCCCGGCATTAGTCAGCGTGTAGCGCATCCGCGTCGTCCACCGCGCGCCGTTGGCACTGGCGCGGACTCGTTCCTCGACGACGGGACGGACCTTGACGTCGAACGCCTCGCCCGTCGCGAGCGACAGGTTGGATCCCATCGGCGTGTGGCCGATCTCATGCTCGCCGACGAACTGGGGATTTCCACGCGCGTCGCGTTGATAGACGCGCACCGTTCCCGCCGGAAGCGCATCGCCCAGACCGGCGGCGCGGCTGCTCGAAAAGCGCAGGACACTCGACGCGCTGCGCGGTTCCGCGGACGTGCCGAGCCAGCCATTGCGATACTCATACGCGCGCGCGGCGGTCGCCCCCTTCACGTCGAGGAAGCTGACCTGCTTGGTCTGCTTGTCGGCAATCGTCGTTCGTTCGGGCAGGGGATAGAGATAGAAGCCGCCGAGCCGTTCGCGGCCCGCGGTCTCGGTGCCCGCATCGACCATTCCGCCGCGCGACGGATAGCCGCGACCGCCACCGCCGACTTCGCCTGCCACGAGCAAGGTGCGCGCATTGGTGAAAGCGGTGCCACTGCTGTTCGTCAGCGTGATCCAGCCCTGCACGTCCATCCGGCCATTGGCCTCGTCGAACAGCGCAACATAGTCGGCCGACCAGCCAAGACCGCCCGACAGATAGTTGAGCGTCACCGGCTGGCGCCCGCCGCGCGGCGTTTCCATCGTGATCGACAGGGTCGGCCGCGCACGAAGCTGCTCTGGCACCCGGTCGAAGATGACGCGCGTTGGCAGGCCGTCGTCGCGAAGCACCTCGATGCGATTGCCGATCTGCATGACGACCCCGCCATTGGCCGCGAGGATGCGTGCCCGCTCGCGAGTCTCGGCTCCGTTGGCGGGGTTGGTGCGGACCAGCGTCACCGTCTCGCCCACCGCCTTCTGCATCATCGCGGCGGGGGTCAGCAGGTCGAAATCGAAATTCTGCTCGATGATGCCGATGCCTTGGCCGGTCAGCGTCACGGTCTCCGGACGGATACGCGCCGACACATCCGGAAACTCCTGACGCGATCGCCCGGCGGGGAGCGACAGCTCACGCCGATCCTGGATCAGCGCGCGGTCGTCGTTATAGATGGTGATCGCGACATCGCCTTGGGCGGTGCGGGTCGGGGATGGCAGCACCGGCTGGATCGCCGATTGACCGAACAACGGCGCACTGGTCAACAAGGCCACGCCGACAACAAGCATACGCATGCTCACTCTCCCCCTACTCACGCATGATCGTGATTCATTGCGCGGTGAAGTCAAGCGAGCATGAAAAAGGGCGAGCCGTTTCCGGCCCGCCCTTCATGCGTAGGTCGATGAGGATTTAAGCCGCCGGAGCGATGTCCTCGCCGTTTTCGTCACGCGGCTTGCGGACGCGGCGACGCGGCTTGGGCGCATCTTCGGCCACCTCGTCCGACGTCCCGATCGCGGGGGGCAGCACGCCCATCGCGATCCGCTCTTCGCCATTTTCATTGTCGCCGGCGTCACGGCGCGGCGTGCTCGGCCGATCGCGCTGCGGGCGGTCGCCGCGGTCGTTGGCGAAGCGCTCGCGCTGCGGCCGGTCTTCGCGCGGGGCGCGTTCGGGACGATCGCTGCGCTCTTCGCGCGGTGCCCGCTCGGAGCGTTCCTCACGGGGGGCGCGGTCTTCACGAGGTGCGCGCTCACTGCGCTCGTTGCGATCACGGCGTTGCGGACGGGCACGGACGTCGTTGTCGCCGTCCTCGTCGCCCTCGTCCTGGCCGTCCGAGTTCATGTCCTCGTCGCCGTCGAACTCTTCGTCTTCGTCGTCGCGGTTGCGGCGGCGCTGCTGGCCTTGGCCCTGCTGCTCTTCATAGCGCGAGCGGCTTTCCTCGAGCACGCGGAAATAATGGTCCGCGAACTGAAGATAATATTCGGTCTGGACGCGGTCGCCCGCGAGTTGCGAATCGCGCGCCATGCTCTTGTATTTTTCAAGCAGCTGGGCGGCGTTGCCGCGCTGGCGAGTATCGCGGGCATTTCCGCCGGCATTGCCGGACATACCCTGGGGACGCTGTCCACCGCGACCGCGACGGCGGCCGCCTTGACGATTGTTGATCAAATTTTGGCTTCCCTGTCGCACTGGCACCCGTCTTGCCGAGCGCCCCTATTCTTCCCTTCCGGGGTAAGGTTTTGTCCCTTCGCGACGGCCGGCCAGCATCGAAACGCTGGTCGACCCTCCCTGCCGGTCTGCGTTGCCCTTGAGCGTACGGAAGAGCGGCAATGTTCGTCGGGGGTCAGCGGCGGGGGCGCGTCATTTTCGTGAGAGCAGCCCCGTCCCTGCGTCCCGGTGTAAAGGGCGCAACGCTAAATTCCAAGCGATTTCGACTCTATCCCTTGATAATCAACGCGCGCGGCCGCCCACCGAGGTCGCGCGCGAGCGTCGACGGGAGGCCCTCCGCATCGAACAGCGCTGCCGCGCTCGTCGCCTGGTCGTAGCCGATTTCGATCGCCGCCAGCCCGCGCGGCGCAATCAATCGGCCGAGTTGCGGAGCGAGCCGGCGATATTCGTCCAGGCCGTCCCCGCCCGCGAACAGTGCCTCGGCAGGTTCGAACTCGGCCACGCCCGGTCCCGTCGGCGCGTCAGTCGCGACATAGGGCGGGTTGATCAACACCAAGTCGAAGCGGCGATTGATCCCCTGCGCCCAGTCGCCCAGCTGCATCGCGGCTCGCCCCGACAGCCCAAGCCGCTCGGCATTGCGCTGCGCGTAAGCCAGCGCGATCGGCGAGGCGTCGACTCCAACCCCTGACGCCTTGGGCCATTCGTCGAGCGCGGCGAGCAACAGCGTGCCCGGCCCGGTGCCGAGGTCGAGGATCGTTCGCGGACCCGCTGTCCCGGCGAAATGCTCGACCGCGCTGGCGATCAGCGTCTCGCTGTCCGGGCGCGGCACCAGTGCGCCGGGCCCGACCTCAAGGTCGATCGTCCAGAAGGCGCGCTGACCGGTGATGTAGGCCACCGGCTCGCCTGCGGAACGGCGTTCTACATATTCTGTGAACGCCGATGGCTCCTCACCCTTCGGCGGCGACAGGATCAGGCGGTCGCGGCCAATCCCCAAAGCGGCCGCCATCAGCAATTCGGCATCGAGCCGCGGCGTGTCGCTGGTCCTCGACAGTCGTTCGGTCGCCCGCGACAAGGCTCGGGAGATGGCGGTCACGCCTCCTCGAGGCCGGCCAGCCGTTCCGCTTCGTCTTCGGCGATCAGCGCTTCGGTCAACTCGCCGAGGCCCGGGCCCTCCAGGATCGTATCGAGCTTGTGCAGCGTCAGGTTGATGCGGTGGTCGGTGACGCGGCCTTGCGGGAAATTATAGGTGCGGATTCGCTCCGACCGATCGCCCGACCCGACCATCGACTTGCGCGTTCCGGCCCGCTCAGACGCCAGCCGTTCGCGCTCCAGTTCAAACAGGCGCGTGCGAAGCACCTTGAGCGCCTTGGCCTTGTTCTTGTGCTGGGACTTTTCGTCTTGCTGGATCACCACCAGCCCCGAAGGAAGGTGGGTGATCCGAACCGCGCTGTCGGTCGTGTTGACCGACTGCCCGCCCGGACCCGACGAACGATAGACGTCGATGCGCAGGTCCGCGTCGTTGATCTGGACATCGACTTCCTCGGCTTCCGGAAGCACCGCCACGGTCGCCGCCGAGGTATGGATCCGCCCACCACTTTCGGTCGCCGGCACCCGCTGGACGCGGTGGACGCCACTTTCGAACTTCAGTCGCGCGAAGACGCCGCTTCCAGCGATCGACGCGACCGCTTCCTTGTAACCGCCGACGTCTGACTGGCTGGCCGAGATCAGCTCGAACTTCCACCCGCGCTCTTCGGCAAAGCGTTGATACATGCGCAACAGGTCGCCCGCGAACAGCGCGGCCTCGTCGCCGCCCGTCCCGGCGCGCACTTCGAGCATTGCCGCGCGCTCGTCGGCGCTGTCCTTGGGGAGCAGCTGCACCGCGAGCGCTCGTTCGGCGACCGGCAGTTGCGCCTCGATCGACGACAGCTCTTCGGCCGCCATCGCGCGCAACTCTTCGTCGGCCTCGCGCGTCATCGCCTGCAGGCTTTCGCGCTCGGCGCGGAGCCGCCGAACCTCGCGCGCCGACGCGGCAACGGGCTCGATCTGCGCATATTCCTTCGACATGCGGACGAACTCTTCGGGCGGAAGATCGCCCGCCGCCATCGCCGCCGCGATCTCGGCCTTCTTCGTCTCGATCGAGACGATGCGGTCGAGCGAGATCATCGCACAGCCTCGCCGCCCGAAATCGATCCCCATCCAGACGGGAGTGCGCGCTCGACCGTCGCAAGCTGGTCGGCCGCGAGGCGATGGCCTCCGGCAAGGTGCAGCCGCGGCTGGCCATCCGAATTGGCCGGTCGCACGATCAGCACGCCATCGGCGTCAGCCTTCTTCGCCAGCTCGATCTGCCGCTTGGCCTTCGCGGCATAGCTCATCGCTACGGCAACGCCGTTGGACCGAAGCGCCGAGCGGATCGCTTCGGCCTCCAGCGCCTGGTCGGGACTGTCAGCAATGACGGCGATCACGAACCCGTCGCGAACCGGCGCATCGATCAGCATCGACAGTCGCTCGATCCCCGCCGCCCAGCCGATCGCCGGCGTGTGCGGCCCGCCCAGGCTTTCGATCAGCCCGTCATAGCGGCCGCCCGCCAGCACCGTCCCCTGCGCGCCGAGCGCATCGGTGATGAATTCGAACGCGGTATGGCGATAATAATCGAGCCCCCGCACCAGCCGCGGCGCGCGCTCCCACGCCACCCCGGCGACGTCGAGCCCGGCGGTGACTGCCGCGAAGAAGTCGCTCGCTTCGCCGGTCAGAAATTCGTCGATCCCCGGCGCCGCGTCGACGATCGGCCAGTCGGCGTGCGCCTTGCTGTCGAGGATGCGCAGCGGATTGCGGTCGAGCCGGTCGCGGCTTTCCTCGCTAAGGTCGGCGCGGCGGCTCGCGAAATGCTCGTGCAGCGCATCGCGCCATGCGCTCCGCGTCTCGGGGTCGCCAAGCGTGTTGAGCTTCAGGATGACTCCCTCGATCCCCAGTTCCTTGAGCAACTGGGCGCCGAGCGCGATCGCCTCAACGTCTGCTTGTGGTTCCCCCGCCCCGATGATCTCGGCGTCGAGCTGATGGAACTGGCGGAAGCGACCCTTCTGCGGGCGTTCGTAGCGGAAAGCCGGACCATGCGTTGCGACCTTCAGCGGCGCATATTGCTGCCAGCCTTCGCTTAAATAAGCGCGCGCGATCCCGGCGGTGAATTCGGGACGAAGCGTGACGTTATCGCCGCTTTTGTCCTCAAACGAATACATTTCCTTGGACACGACGTCAGTGGTCTCACCCATCGTCCGCGCGAACACCGCCGTCGGCTCCAGCACCGGCACCTCGACACGGCGGAAGCCGTACAGCTTTCGCACCCGGTCGAAGGCGGCGACGACCGCATGGAATCGGTCGGCTTCTTCACCGAGCAGGCTCTGCATGCCGCGAATGGGCTGGGGGGTCTGGATTTTCGACATATGGTTGTCAGCGCCACTAGCGGTGCTGTGGCGACGACGCTAGCCTCCCCGCCCATGACCAGCCTGTATCGCGCGCTCGCGCTCTCCGTCTCTTTGCCCCTCTCGCTGATGGCGACCGGCGCCCTTGCTCAGAACAGCGCGCCGCAGCCGGTGCCCTACGTTTCCACCATCCCCGTCGCCCGCGACGTCGCCTATCCGGGCACGATCCGCCTCAACGTCGACGCGACCGACCTCGACCGCCGGATCCTCAAGGTTCGCGAGACCATCCCGGTCGCCAATCCGGGCCGGATGACGCTGCTGTTCCCGCAATGGCTTCCGGGGAATCACGCACCGCGTGGCCAGATCGAGAAGCTCGCCGGACTGGAGATTTTCGCCAACGGCCAGAAGATCGCGTGGACCCGCGATCCGGGCGATGTCTATGCCTTCCACATCGACGTTCCGGCCGGCGTGAGCGAGGTCGAAGCGCGCTTCATGTTCCTCACCCCAACCGCGCCCGACCAGGGCCGCGTCACGATCACCCGCGAAATGATGAACATCCAGTGGGAGCAGGTATCGCTCTATCCCGCCGGCTATTTCACCCGCCGGATCCCGATCGTCGCGACGCTGACGGTTCCCCCCGGCTGGCGTGCCGCGACCGCGCTTCGCCCCGCCGCTGGCGCGGCTCCGGCGGCCAACGTCATCACCTACGGCCGGGTCAGTTACGAAACGCTGCAGGACTCGCCCGTCTTCGCGGGCAAATATTTCCGCGCCGACGACCTTGGCCATGGCGTGACGCTCAACACCGTCGCCGACACCGCCAAGGAACTCGCGCTTCCCGCCGACATCCTCGCCAAGCATCGCAAGCTCGTCGACCAGTCGATCAAGCTGTTCGGCGCGCGGCACTACGATCATTACGACTTCCTGCACGCGATCACCGACCGCCTCGGCGGAATCGGCCTGGAGCATCAGCGCAGCAGCGAGAACAGCAACGATCCGGGCTATTTCATCAACTGGAAGGACAGCCTGTTCGACCGCAACCTGTTGCCGCACGAATTCGTACACAGCTGGGACGGCAAGTACCGCCGCCCGGCCGACCTGTGGACGCCCGATTTCAAGACGCCGATGCGCGACAGCGGGCTGTGGGTCTACGAGGGCCAGACGCAGTTCTGGGGCTATGTCCTCGAAGCGCGATCGGGGCTTTCGACCAAGCAGGAAGTGCTCGACAAGCTGGCGCTGATCGCCGCCGGGCTCGACAATCAGGCGGGCCGCGCGTGGCGCCCGCTGATCGATACGACCAACGACCCGATCATCTCCGCCCGCCGACCCAAGGCGTGGCCGAGCTTCCAGCGGTCGGAGGATTATTACAACGAAGGCCTGCTGATCTGGACCGAGGCCGATGCGATCATCCGCCAGGGCACCGCCAACCGCCGCGGCATGGACGATTTCGCGCGCGCCTTCTTCGGGATCAACGACGGCGACTGGGGGCAGGTCACCTACACTCGCGACGACGTGATCGCGACGCTGAACCGCATCCACCCGTACGACTGGGCGGGCTTCTTCCGCGCCCGGGTCGACACGGCCAGCCCGCGCGCCCCACTCGAAGGCTTCACGCGTTCGGGCTATCGCCTGGTCTACACCGACACGATGACCGACGCGGCGAAGCTCCGCGCCCGGCTCGGCAATTACGAAGATCTCGGCCTGTCGATCGGCATCAATGTCGGCCGTGAAGCGCGCATCACCTCAGTCGCATGGGGGTCGCCCGCCTTCGATGCCGGCCTGACCGTCAACCAGACGATCGTGTCGGTGAACGGCAAGGTCTACAGCGGCGAGGCGATCCGCGCCGCGATTACCGCGGCGAAAGGCGGCAATGCGCCGATCCGCCTGATGGTCCAGCGCGGCGACGAAGTGCGGCCGGTCGACATTCGCTACAACGGCGGCCTTCGCTATCCGCGTTTCGAAAAGGTCGGTCGCGGCGACGGCCCCCTCGACCTGCTGCTTCGCGCGCGATGAGCTTCCGGCGCGGCGGGGGTTGCCCTCGCCGCGCAGGGGCTTAAGGGCCGCGTCCATGAACATCGACCTGATTCCAGCGGGATCCAACCCGCCCCACAGCATCAACGTCCTCATCGAAGTCCCGATCGGTGGCGAGCCCGTCAAATATGAATTCGACAAGGTCAGCGGCGCGATCTTCGTCGATCGCATCCTGCACACGCCGATGCGCTACCCCACCAACTACGGCTTCATTCCGCAGACCTTGTGCGATGACGGGGATCCGCTCGACTGCCTGGTAATGACCCGTTGGCCGCTGATCCCCGGCTCGGTCATCCGCGCGCGCCCCGTCGCGGTGCTCTATCTCGAGGACGAGGCCGGCGGCGACGAGAAATTGCTGGCGGTGCCCGAAGCGTCGACCTCGCCCTATTATGCCGACGTGATGGAAGGCACCGACCTTCCCCCCATCGTGCTTCAGCAGATCGAGCACTTCTTTACCCACTATAAGGACCTCGAGCCCGAGAAGTGGGTGCGGATCGGCAAGTGGGGCGATGCCGCCGCCGCCAAGCAGGTCGTCCTCGATTCGATCGCGAAGGCGGACGCGAAGAACGCCGGGGTTTAACTCCCGGCGTTTCGCCCTGCCCCGGCGGCGCGGCGAATGAAGCGGCGCGGCAGGAACAGCTTGCGGATCGTGATCCCAACGGTGCGACCGATCGGCTCGATCAGTCCGGGCTGGTAGCTGAACGGCGTCTCGCCGAACGCATCGCGCACCTTGGGGCGTGCATTGAAGACGTTGTCGACGTCGAACCGCACCGAAGTCCCTGCCAGCCAGGGATGCTTGGCAACGAGGTCGAACCGCTCGCCGAGATTGGCGAACAGGCGAAGATCGACATCGGCGTAGGGCGAGAACCGAAGCTCGCCCGCGCCGCTGTCGACACGCGACGCGCTGCGGACATTCGCTTCGATCCGCGCTCCCAGCCCATTGTTGAAATAGCCGGTCTCGACGCGAACCTCGTGCCGGGGCCTTCCGCCCGACTGGCCGAATGCCTCGCCATCAAGATAGTCGAGGTCGGGCAGGCCGTCGGCGATCGTCACCCGATCGACCAGATTGACCGTGTGCGTCAGCGAAAAGGTCAGCCGGCCGCCGTTGCGTCCGCCAGCGAAGCGGCCACCGCCACCTCCGCCCGGACCGCCGAAGCGACGACCGCCACCCTCTGCGGGCGGTGGCGCGGCGCCAGCTTCGCCTGCCGGCGGAGTCGGAGCGGTGCCGGTTGGCGGTGTCGCTGCGCCGGGCTGCCCCGTGGCGTTCGCTGCCCCAGGACGCTGACCCGGCGCACCGAACCGTTGACGGAGCGCGGCGATCGCCGCCGGTGACGGCGCGGCCGATTTCAGAGGCTTGGTGAAGTCAAACCCCCAGCGAAAGGTGTCGCGGCGCGACTTTTCGAAGTTGACCGGGCGCAGGTCGACCCGCGTCAGATTGCCGTCGGCATCGCGTTCGAAGCGGTCGGGGAAGGCCGCTTCCAGCGCGGCGGTCGCGGCCGGAAAGCTTGCCTGCGGCCGGTCGATCGTCTGCCGGACATATTCGGCGCGAAGGCGCAGATCGAGCGACTCCTTCGGCTGCCAGTTGCCGCCGACCTTGAACACCGATCGCCGATCCGCATCGAGGTCGGGGTTCCCGCCCGTCACGGTCGTCACGAACACGGTTTCGCCGCGGGTGAAGTCGAAGAAGCGGTTGCCCGGCGTTTCGAGCAGCGGGTCGCCCAGCTGCTGCAGCGACGGCGCCCCTTCTTCGCGGGTGAAGCTGGTCAGCAGGTTCAGTCGGTTCTTCGGCGACCAGTTGAGGCCGCCGCCATAGGTTGTCAGCGTCCCGAAATCGCTCAGCTGGGTCAGGCCGGCATTAGCGTTGGCCGACAGCCTGCCGATCGGCGAATCACGGCGCGTGATCGGAAGGTCGAGGTTGACCGAGCCTTCGCCGCTGTCGCGACCGAGATCCGAACGCGTCACGATCCCGGCGCGCGTCGCGCGGCTGTCGAGGTCGACGCTCGACGCTCCGACCTTGAACGTCGCGGTCGCATTGCCCGCCGGAAGCTCGAACAAGGGACCGTTGGCGGTCGCGTCCGCGGTCAGCGACCGGCGAACCGATCGCGCGCGATTGAGGTCGAGCGCGTCGAGCGGCCCCAGATCGCCGAGCGGGTCGAAGGTCGCATCGCCGGCATCGAGCCGGGCCTGCGCGAGGCTGAGGTCATACCCCTGATCGCTCCGGGTCGTGCTTCGCGACAATTCGGCATTGGCCGTCGACGAAAGCCGCCAGCGTCCCCGCTGAGTATTGAAGGCAGCGCCGAGCGCGCCGCTATCGGTGACCGACCGCCGGGTCAGCGGATCGCCCGGGAAGGCGCGCAGGATCTCGGTGCCGTCGTCGTCGAGCGTTCCGACCGGAACTCCGAACCGCGACCGACCGGCCTCTCGCGACACTTCGCCGGTAAAGGTCGCCGATACGTCCTCAAGGATCGTACGGTTGGCGGTTCCGGTCAGGCGGACATTCTGCCGCGCACCGACCAGCGTCCGCGACGAGCGGGGATCGACCGCGGTCGGCAGGCTGAGGATCGGCTGGAGCGCGATGTCGCGTTCGTCCTCGAACAAGGCGCTGTTGCCCTCGGCGCGAATGTTGAACGACGTCCGCCGCCCATCTCGGATCGTCAGGCGCGTCCCATCGAGCTGGCCGGCGACATAACCGCCCTCGGTCGCGGTGCGGGCGCGCGCCTCTACGCTCGTCGAGTTGAAGCGGCGGCGAAGCACGATGTTCACCACGCGCTGGTCGGCGGCATACCCATATTTCAGCGCAACTTCCTCGGGCAGGATTTCCATCCGCTCGATCGCTTCGGGCGGAAGATCGCGAAGCTCGCGAAAGCCCGAGATTCGCGCCCCGTTGAGCAGCAGGACCGGCCGCCCGCCCGAGCGTCCGCGAGCGCTGCCGGTCTGGGCCGCGACCGAATCAAGCAATTCGCTGATCGAGGTCGCGCCGGTCGCTCGGATGTCGCGCGTGTTGAGCGTGTTCTCGGCGGGAATGTCGCCGATGACCGAACCGCGAAGGCGCTGGCCGGTCACCACCACTTCTTCCGCCTCATCCTCGACCGCCATGTCGTCGACGACTTCCTCGGCCACCGGCTGGGTGGCTTCGGAGGTGTCGGCGGGCGGAGCGGCCACTTCCTGCGCATGGGCCGCGAGCGGCGTCGTGGTGGCAAGGAGCAGGGCAAGCGGAGAAAGGCGGTTCATGGCACTCGTAACTGGCTGGGGACGGGAAAGGTCCGGGTGGCGGCCGCAACATGAAGCTGCCATGACTGCTGCCTATTCTTCGACGAAGGGGGTCGTGGCGGATGACGAACGGGCAGAAGATGTGGCTGGCGGCGGTGACGTTGGCGACCGCGTCACCGCTGGCGGCGCAGGGACCGGCGGAGGTTCGGGTCCGCGATGCGCTTCAGCGGATCGAACGGCTCGACCGCGACGTGAACTCGGTGCTCGCCGTCAATCCCGACGCCGTTGCGCAGGCGCGCGCCGTCGATACCCGCCCCGGCGGCGGGCCGCTGGCCGGCCAGCCGATCCTGATCAAGGACAATATCGAAGTCGCCGGAATGCCGACGACCGCGGGCAGCCTTGCGCTCGTCGCCAACGACACCCGCCGCGACGCGCCGATCGTCACGCGCCTGCGCTCGGCCGGGCTGGTCGTGGTCGGCAAGGCCAACCTCAGCGAATGGGCCAACATCCGTTCGGGCAATTCGATCTCGGGCTGGAGCGCGGTCGGCGGACAGACCCGCAACCCGCACGCGCTCGATCGCAACCCGTGCGGATCGTCGAGCGGCAGCGGCGCCGCGGTCGCGGCGGGCATCGTCCGCCTCGCGATTGGCACCGAAACCGACGGGTCGATCACCTGCCCCGCCGCGATCAACGGCATCGTCGGGTTCAAGCCGACCGTCGGCCTCGTCAGTCGCACCCACATCATCCCGATCAGCGTCAGCCAGGACACCGCCGGCCCGATGACGCTGACCGTTCGCGAAGCCGCCGAGTTGCTGACGGTGATCGCCGGGTCGGACCCCGCCGACCGCGCGACCCGCGAAGCCGATCGCCGCCGCGTCAATTATGCCGCGGCGCTCAAACCCAACGCGCTTCGCGGCACCCGCGTCGGGGTGATGCGCTTTGCCGACGGATTCGGCACCGATGCGCCGTTCGAGGCCGCGCTCGCGCTGCTCAAGGCGCAGGGAGCAACGTTGGTCGACATCGCCAAGTTCGACGACGCTGGCATCGGCTCGAACGAATTCACCGTGCTGCTGACCGAGTTCAAGGACGGGCTGAACGACTATCTGAAGTCCTCGCCCGCGCCGATCCCGGTGCGCAGCCTGGCTGACGTGATCGCCTTCAACCGCGCCACCCCGCGCGAGCTCGCGCTGTTCGATCAGGGCAACTTCGATCAGGCCGAAAAGACCAAAGGCATCAAGGACCCCGCCTACCTCGCCGCGCGCGCCAAGTCGCTTCGGCTGGCCGGCGCCCAAGGGATCGATCGCCTGATGCGCGAGAACAGAGTGGTGGCGCTCGTCGGTCCGACGATGCCGCCCGCGTGGAAGATCGACGCGGTCAACGGCGACCAGATTTCGGGCGGTGGCGCAGGGAGCCTTGCCGCCGTGGCGGGCTATCCGCATCTCACCGTGCCGATGGGCCAGGTGAAGGGACTTCCGGTGGGCCTGAGTTTCCTTGGGGCAAAATGGTCCGACGCGACGATCCTGTCGCTCGGCAATGCCTACGAGATGGCGCGCGGTCCGCTGCCGGGCGCCCGCTTCCTGCCCGCGATCGAACAGGCCCCCGAGATCGCGCCGCTGCTCGCGAAACCCGTCAGGCGGTAATCTTCAGCGCGGCGATACACGCGACGATGCCGAGAATGAGCAGCAGCCGGATCGTGGTGTTCGGCTCGTCGAAAAAGGCCATGCCGACGATCACGGTCCCGACCGCGCCGATCCCGCCCCATACCGCATAAGCGGTGCCCATCGGGATCGTGCGCGAGGCGACTTCGAGCAGGCCCATGCTCGCGGTGACCGATCCAAGGAAGGCCAGCGTCCACGGCAGGTTGCGAAACCCGTCGACGAAGCGAAGCGCGGTGGTGAAGCCGACTTCGAACACCCCTCCCAGGATCAGCAGAAACCACGCCATCGTTGATCCTTTCGCCCGCGCAACCAAGACCTGTTGCCCTCGTTGAACGCGTCATGCCCGTCCCCGCCACCATCGGCAACACCATCGCGCCGCCGCGCTTTCTGGCATTCCTGCTGCTGTTCGCCGCGGCAAGCGCGGTGGCGCTGCGATGGTGGGACTGGGAGTTGGCGCTGATGGCCGGCTTCGACGTCGGCGCGGCGCTGTTCCTAGTCAGTTGCGCGCCACTGTTCCTTCATCACAGCGACCAGATGCGGGCGCTGGCCGCGCGCAACGATGCGAACCGCACCGTGATGTTGCTGGTCAGCGGGCTGGTGGCCACGGTCATCCTCGTCGCCGTGGCGGTCGAACTGTCGACCGAATTCACGCTGAGTACGCGCGAGAAGGTCGGCATCGCCGCGACGCTTGTGCTGGTGTGGAGCTTCGCCAACGCCATCTGGACGCTGCATTACGCGCACATCTTCTACACGCCCGGGATCGACGATCGCGACTGCGGCGGGATCGATTTTCCCGGCACCGACAAGCCCGACATGGCCGACTTCGCCTATTTCGCCTTCACCATTGGGGTGGCAGTGCAGACCGCCGATGTCGCGATCACCTCGCGCCATGTCCGCCGGGTCGTCCTGATCCAGTCGATCGCCGGCTTCTTCTTCAACCTGTTCGTGCTGGCCCTGTCGATCAACGTGCTCGGCGCACGCTAGGCGCTCGCTTCCAGCGCGGGATGCTCGACCGGGCGACTGCGCGCCGCGAAGATGCAGCCCGCCACGATCAGCGCGGCGCCGACGAGCGTGAACGGCGACACCTGTTCGCCGAACCGCCACCAGCCGAGCGCGATCGCCCATAGGAAGGCGCTATATTCGGTCGTCGACAGATAGGCGGCGCCCGCCCGTGCATAGGCCCAGCCAAGCAGCATCAGCGATCCCAGCGCCAGCGCGGCGGCAAGGATTAGTTCGGGCCAATGCCCGGTCGGCAACGGCGGCGCGCCGATGGCCGGCACGAGCAAGACAAGCACCACCGCGATGACAAGGTTCTGGAAAAAGGCGATCTCAACCGGCCCGGCATTCTGCGCCTGCCGCCGCATGACGATGATGTTGAAGGCGTAGATCACTGCCGAAAACAGGATCGCCACCGATCCGCGCAGCGCGACCGGGCCAAGTTCGGCCTGCGCCTGCCCGATGAAGATGATAACCACCCCGACGAACGCCGCCATCGATCCCAGCGCGGTGCGGCGGCCGATCGGCTCCTTCAGCAGCAGCGCTGCAAGCACCAAGGCGATCAGCGGCGCGATGAACGTCAGCGCGACCGCCTGCGCCATCGGCACCCGCGCCAGCCCCCAGAAGAAAGCGAGCGCCATCGGCACCATCATCACGCCGCGAAGCACGTGCCAGCCGAGCGCCGCGCGCGACGGCCACGCCTTGCGGAGCGCGAAATAGGGAATAGCCGCAATCAGAATGCCGACCAGCGACCGCCACAGCATCGTCGGAAAGACGCCGATCGCGATCGTCAGGCCCTTCATGACCATGTCCATGATCGAGAAGAGCGCGATCCCGGCGATGCCCGCGGCATAAGCGGCGATCAGATTGGGGCGCGGGGTCATGACCGCGCCTTAGCGGGCGTGACGGGCAAGCGAAACGGCGATCAGGCCGCGTCGCGCGTCTGGCTGATCCCCGCCTCGATCTCTGCTGCCTTGGCCTCGACCAGCTTGACGATATGCTCGATCATGTCGGCGTCCTGGACATGGTGGTCGGTGACCCCCGACAGGAACACCATATGCTTGCCGTTGCCGCCGCCGGTGAGCCCGATGTCGGTTTCGCGCGCTTCACCCGGGCCGTTGACGACGCATCCGAGTACCGACAGCGACATCGGTGTGCGAATATGCTGCAGCCGTTCTTCCAGCGCCTGCACCGTGCGGATGACGTCGAAGCCCTGGCGCGCGCACGACGGGCAGGAAACGACGCGGACGCCGCGATTGCGGATGCCGAGCGCCTTCAGGATTTCGTAGCCGACGCGGACTTCCTCTTCGGGCTCGGCCGACAGCGAGACGCGGATCGTGTCGCCGATCCCCGCCCACAACAGGTTGCCCATGCCGATCGCCGACTTGACCGTGCCGCCAACGAAGCCGCCAGCCTCGGTGATGCCAAGGTGCAGCGGGCAATCGACTTCGCCCGCCAACTGACTGTAGGCCGCAACCGCGAGGAACAGGTCGCTGGCCTTCACCGCGACCTTATACTCGCGGAAATCATGGTCCTCGAGGATGCGGATATGGTCGAGCGCGCTCTCGACCAGCGCTTCCGGGCACGGCTCGCCATATTTTTCGAGCAGGTCCTTCTCAAGGCTGCCCGCGTTGACGCCGATGCGGATCGCGCAGCCGTTGGCCTTCGCGGCGTTGACGACTTCGCGAACCCGCTCGGCCGATCCGATGTTGCCCGGGTTGATGCGCAGGCACGCGGCGCCGGCATCGGCGGCTTCGAGCGCGCGCTTATAGTGAAAGTGGATGTCGGCGATGATCGGCACGCGCGACGCGCGGACGATCTGCTTCAGCGCGGTGGTCGATTCGACGTCCGGACACGACACGCGGACCAGGTCGACGCCAGCCTCTTCGCAGCGGCGGATCTGCTCGATCGTCGCCTTGGCGTCGGAAGTGGGCGTGTTGGTCATCGTCTGGACGGTGACCGGCGCATCGCCACCGACGGCAACGTTGCCGACCATGATCTGACGGGATTTTCGACGCTCGATCGTGCGCCACGGACGGATCGCGGACATGGGCCGCATATAGGCGGTGCGTGGGCCGGGCGAAAGCACCCTCGCGATTCGCTGCAGTTAACGTGGCGTGCTAATAGCGGTTAACGGAGTCGCGCGGGGGTGGTCGATGACCGAACTGACCCAAATTGGACGACGCCCGCGTGCGCGCGGATCGCGATCCCGTCGCCATTCTCCCCAGCAACGCTACATGGCCTTCCTCAGCTACAGCCATTCCGACGAGGAAACGGCCGGCTGGCTGCACGATCGTCTCGAGCGATTCCGGGTCCCGCCGCGGCTGGTCGGTCGCCTGACCGAGGTCGGCCCGGTCCCCCATCGCCTGACCCCCATCTTCCGCGATCGGCATGAGCTTGCCGCCGCGGGTGACCTGAGCGACGAGATCGAGGAGGCGATCGCCGGATCGCGTTTCCTGATCGTCCTGTGCTCGCCCAAGGCCGCGACGTCGCGCTGGATCGACGAGGAAATCGACTGCTTCAAGCGAATCCACGGTGAGGAGCATATCCTGGCCGCCATCATCGACGGCGAGCCCTACGCCAGCACGATGCCGGGGCGCGAGGCGGAAGAATGCTTTCCCCCCGCCCTGAGGGTTCATTACGACCGCCGCGGGAAGCCGACCGCCAAGAGGGCCGAGCCGATCGCCGCGGACCTTCGCGACAGCGGGGACGGGCGTCAGGCCGGACTGCTCAAGATTGTTGCCGGGATGCTCGGGGTCGGGCTCGACGACCTGGTGCAGCGCGAAGTCCTTCGCCGCCAACGGCGGATGACCTTGATCACCGCCGCATCGGTCGCGGGGATGCTGGTCGCCAGCGGGCTCGCCTACACCGCCGTCCAGGCCCGCGACGAGGCTCGCGACCAGCGGCGCGAGGCGGAGGGGCTGATCGGCTTCATGCTCGGCGACCTGCGGCAGAAACTTGAACCGCTCGGCCGTCTCGACGTGCTCGATTCGGTCGGGGTGCGCGCGCTGGAATATTATGAAGGCCAGGACCAGAAGAACCTCGGCGACGCCGCGCTCGCGCAACGCGCCAAGGCGCTGACGCTGATGGGCGAGATGGCGTTCACCCGCGGCGACCTCGACGGCGCACTGGCGCGATACCGCGAGGCAATGGCCAGCACGGGGGAAGCCGCGCGGCGCAATCCCGACGCGCCGCAAGGCCTGTTCGACCATGCGCAGAATGTCTTCTGGGTCGGCTACATCGACTATCAGCGCGGTCGCCTCGACAAGGCCAACGCCGCTTTTCGCAAATATCGAGCGCTTGCCGATCGAATGATCGCGCTGGCCCCCGCGAGGGACGAGTATCGGCTGGAGCGAATCTACGCCGACACCAACCTTGGCACCGTGCTGATGGACCAGCGCAAGTATCGCGAGGCGGCTGCGGTGTATCAGGACACCCTTGCCCCGGTCGAGGCGCTAGCGGCGCGAACGCCAACCAATCGCGACACGCAGGTGCAGTTGTCGGACACGCTCGCATGGCTGTCCGACGCCCGAGAGAAGTCCGGCGAACTGGAAGAGGCGCTGGCCCTGCGCGAACGGCAGGTCGCGCTGTTGTCGCGACTGTGGGCCGCCAATCGCGGTGATACCGACGTCCGGCGGATGGAATTGACCGCCCGCCGCGCGATCGCTCGCCTCCTCGCCGCCAAGGGTCAGATGCCGCAGGCGCTTGCGCAGGCCGGGCAGGCATCGGCGATCGGCCAGTGGCTGACGCGGACAGAGGCGAACAATACCGAGTGGCTGCAAGCGGGTGCGGGCGCCGACTTCGATCGCGCCGCGCTCGAACTGGCTTCCGGACGCGCCGATGCGGCCGCCGCTTCGGCAGGGCGGGCGTGCGACGTGACACGCCGACTGATCGATCGCGACCGCAGCGTCACCAAGTGGCGCACCACGATGCAGTTCACTTGCCTGACGACCAAGGCGCGGGTCGCGCTCGGCAGCGGGCGGAATTCGGAGGCGGCCGACCTGTCGCGGCAAGCGCTCGCGATCGCACGCGGCCACGCCAATCCGATCGATCGCGGCTTCGCGCTCGCCACCGCCGACCTGACGCTGGGCCAAGCTCTGACGAAAGCCGGGCAACGCGAGCAAGCGCTCGGTGCATGGCAGCGCGCCGCGACGAACTGGCCGGCCAACGTCGAACAGACCCCGCGCGAGATTGCCGAGCACGTGGTCCTGCTCCGTCGGCTCAACCGTGGCGCGGAGGCAAGTGACTTGGCCCGCCGCCTCTCGGCGATGGGCTACCGCGAGCCGACCTATCTCACCGCCGTTCAACAGGGAGGAAGCTGACAATGTCGCTGGAAATGGGAAACAGTCCGTCGCCGTCGATGGCCAACAAGGTCCACATCGACGTCGTCGCCACGCTGGACGACGGCGAGGTAAAATTCGAGTGCGGTTGGAAGATGCCCAATGGCAACAAAGGCAGCGGGCCGATCGACCTTCCGCGCGGAAGCGGTGCGCATCACCTCATATTCGACCTCGACGACAAGACCGGCCTGAAGCTCCGCTATTTCGACGACCCGACCGACGCAATCTGGATCGCAGTCGGATCGTGCCCGTCAGGTCCGGGCAACGGCAATGGGCAGATCGCGCATTCCGACGTCGACCTGAATCGCAAGAAGCTGACCATCCATGACCGCAACGAAGGCGGTGCGGTCGACCTGCACTATGCGCTGCGCTTTGACGGCGATCGGTCGAAGTCGGGCCCGCCCTATAACTACGATCCGATTATCCGAAACGGCGGCAGCGTCTGACGAGGATGACCGAAGGCGGCATGGCGCGGGGGCAGTCCCCGCCCCTGCCGCCGTTCGCAATGACGTTGGGCATCGTCGGTCACCGCGAAGAACTGATCGCGCCGCATCGGGCATCGACCGGCGCGCGGATCGACGAGGCGATCGACGCGCTAAAAGCGTCGGCGCTCGCGCTTCACGAACGCGAGCGGCGTTGGTTCGACGCGTCATCGCCACTGCTGTCGCTGGTCTCGCCACTCGCCGACGGCGCGGACCAGATGGCGGCTCAGTCGGCGATCGATCGCGGCTTCGCGCTGCAGGCGATCCTGCCCTTCGCGGTCGCCACCTATCGCGAGACCTTGCCCGATGCCGCGCGCGCATCGTTCGAACGCCTGCTCGACAAGGCGGCGTGCCGGTTCGAACTTCCGGGCGATCTTCGGCAGCCGCTACAGGCCTATGTCATGGCCGGCCGCGCGACAGTGGCGCAGGCCGATATCCTGATCGCGGTGTGGGACGGCCAATTCCCGCGCGGTCGCGGCGGAACCGGCGAAGTGGTCGAATGGGCAATCGCGCGCGGGACACCGGTCCTCCAGATCCCGATCGACCCCGCCGCGCCGATGACGCTGATCTGGAGCGCTTACGATCCGGCGGTGATTACCAGCCACAGCAGCGACATCGACCGACGGCGGTTCGATCGTGACCAAGTCGACGCACTGCTGGTCACGCTCTTGTCGCCACCGATCGACCCGCGCGAACGCGGCTATCTTGAACGGTTCGGTCGCGAACGACGGCGCAACTGGCGGCTTCGGCTCGAATATCCGATGCTGCTGGCGGCGACCGGCGTGTCCCGCCTCGGATGGGCGACGCTTCGGGAAACGGCATCGGAGTCGGCTGGCGACCGCGACTGGCATCACGGCTGTGCGGGTTGCGCGGGGCGGCACGGCGTGGCCGTCCCGCTCGACCTGGTCGGCGACACCCACCGCTGGAGCGATCGCCTCGCCAGCCGGTACGCCCAGACATATCGCAGCGGGCACGTCCTGAACTTCGTCCTCGCCGCGAGCGCGGTCCTGATCGGGCTCGGCGGATTCCTGTTCGCCGAAGCGCGCCTGTGGCTGGCAGCGATCGAATTCGTGCTGGCGCTGACCATCATCGTCAACACGCGGGTCGGCGTCGCCCGCGAATGGCACCGGCGCTGGCTCGACTATCGCCAACTTGCCGAGCGCCTTCGTCCCTTTCGAAGCCTGAAACTGATCGGCATCGCCGCCCCCGACCCGCCGGGAAGCGCAAGCAACCCGGTCTCGCGAAGATGGACCGAATGGTATGCAACCGCCGTATGGCGCGCGATGGGCTGCGCCAGTGGAGCCGTGACAGCGGCGGAGGTGTCTCGGATCGCAGCGTCGATCGCAACGCATGAGGTCGATCCGCAGGTTTCCTATCACCGCCGGAACAGCCGCCAGATCATGGCGCTCGACGAACGGCTCGAACGGGTCAGCGCGACGATCTTCATCGTCACGCTGCTGGCATCCGTGGCGACGATCGCCGCCTTGGTGCTCGCCCCGCAGTGGGTCGATCGCTGGCAAGACTGGCTGACCCTGGTGTCGGCGGGGCTGCCGGCTGTCGGCACCGCCGTCTTCGGAATCCGTTTCCAGGGAGATTTCGGCGGAAGCGCGCTTCGATCAGACGCGACCGCCACGGCGCTCGGCGACCTGTCGCGGGAATTGCGACGCCCCGCGCTCGGCTTGAGCCGCGTCGCCGACCTGACCGAGCAGGCGGCACGCGCGATGTTCGCGGATCTCAGCGAATGGCGGCTCGTCAATCAGCAACACGACCTGTCGATATCAAGCTGAAATCCGCGGCGAAGTCGCTACAGCGCTAACCATGCCGAATCGTCTTTTCGCCGCGCTCGCCGGCGCACTCGCCCTGTTCGCCGCGACTCCCGCCGCCGCTTATTGGGAATATGGCCACGAAAGCGTCGCCCGGATCGCGTGGGAGCAGATGCGCCCGTCAACGCGGGCCAGGGTTGCCGCGCTGCTGCGCCAGGGCCGATCGGTCGAAACCCCCGACTGTCCGATCAACACGCTGGAAACCGCGAGCGTCTGGGCCGACTGCGTCCGCCCGCTCGAGCGGTTCAACTACACCGCGCCGTGGCACTACCAGAACGTCGACGTGTGCAAGCCGTTTGACCTAAAGGGTCCGTGCCGCGACGGCAATTGCGTGTCGGCGCAGGTCGAGCGCAACGCGCGCCTGCTTGCCGATGCCAAGGTCCCGACCCGCGAAAAGGTCATTGCCTTGGCGAACCTGATCCATTTCGTCGGCGATCTTCATCAGCCGATGCACGCGGGCGATCATGGCGATCTTGGCGGCAACCGCGTCGCGGCCAATTACGGGCTGATCGGCGGGCGCACCAATCTGCACAGCATCTGGGACGGCTGGTTGGCCGAGCGCGCCATCACCACCCCGCCGGCGGGACCGTCGAATTTGTTGGCCGCCATCGCCCCTGCCGAACGTGAGCGCATCGCCGGCGGGACGGTCGAGGAGTGGAGCCGAGAGATGTGGGCGAAGTCGCGCGACCTTGCCTACAAGACCACCGTCGGCGACCCCTGTGGGACCGTCGCGCCGGGCCGACCGGTGCTCGACGAGGCCGAGGTGCAGGCGTTGATCCCGTTGGTGCGCGAGAACGTCACCGCCGGTGGACTTCGCCTCGCCCGCCTGCTCGACGACGCGCTCGGCCCCGAGGGAAAGGCGCCGCCTGCCCGTCGAAACTAGTCCAGCCGGTCCCAACGCCAACGCCAGCCGCCGCGGGTGGTTTTGGCGGAGACGAACAGAAATAGCAGGGTCGCGGGCACGATCACCGAAATGAAGCCTAGTACGCTGCGATCGGCGAGGAAAAGCCCGGCACCAAGCACGACGACCATGTAACCTACCATCAGCGCCCAGCCTTGCCACGCGATCGGAAGGCCGGCGCCATAGCCACGCTTCTTCGCCGAAAACCACTCGAGTCGATCACTCATTGCTATCCTCCTTCGGTGGCCGGCCGCGCCGGACCGGCTTGGGCGCGGCCAGCTTGACCCCGCGATCCTTCATCGCCTCGCGCAGCAGGCATTCGACCTGCGCGTTGACCGACCTCAGCTCGGTCGCGGCGAGCCGCTCGATCGCGGCCCACAGCGCCGGGTCGACCCTTAGCGGGTAGGATTTGCGGGCGTCGGCCAAGTCGCTGCTTTACTGGTAGAGCGAGCCGGCGTTGACGACGGGCTGCGTGTCGCGTTCGCCGCACAGCACCACCATCAGATTGCTGACCATCGCCGCGCGACGCTCATCGTCAAGCTCGACCACATTCTTCTCGCTCAGCATCGACAGCGCCATCTCGACCATGCCGACCGCACCTTCGACGAGCGTCTGTCGAGCCGCGACGACCGCCTGCGCCTGCTGGCGACGAAGCATCGCCCCGGCGATTTCCTGCGCATAGGCAAGGTGGGTGAAGCCGCATTCGTCGACCGTGATCCCCGCGACCGACAGGCGCGCGATCAGCTCCTCGCGAAGCTCGGCCCCGACCTCGTCATGATTGCCGCGAAGCGTGACTTCCATGTGCGCGAAGTCGTCGTAAGGGTAGCGCGAGCCGATGGTGCGGATCGCCGCCTCCACCTGAACCTTCACGAATTCCTTGTAATCGTCGACGTCGAACAGCGCCTGTGCGGTATCGACCACGCGCCAAACGATCTGCGCCGCCATCTCGATCGGGTTGCCGCGCAGGTCGTTGACCTTGATCCGCTCGGAAATGAAGTTGTTCGAGCGGACCGAAACCTTCTTGCGGATCATCCACGGCAGGACCCAGCGAAGCCCGGTGGACCGGTCGCTGCCCTTATAGTCGCCGAACAGGGTGATCGCTGCCGCCTGATTGGGCTGCAGCATGTAGAAGCCGCACGCGACGAACAGCAGTAGCAGCGGCGAGATCACCGTCGCCGCGATCTCCAAGGCCCCATGGCGATCGTTGGCAAGGCTCACGACCCCGAACACCTGCAACGCGATGACCGCCAGCAGGACGAGCAGCATGATATACCCGCTGCCGGTCGACGCGGTGCGCTCCCGGCTGCTGTTCAGTGCGAAATTTGCCGAGTCGGCCATGAGTCCCTCCCTGTTAAACTGATATCTATTTAATATCATTTTGAAGCGTGCGCAAGTGGTGGCGCGAAGGTCTTCGTGGCGGTAGGGCGGCGCCATGAGCTGGAAACTGATGATCCACGGCGGGTCGGGCGCGATGCGGCCTGAGACCGTTTCGCCCGAACAGGAAGAAGCGGCGCGCGCCGGACTGGAAGCGGCGCTCGACGCGGGTGAGAAGGTTCTCGCTGCTGGCGGCAGCGCGCTCGATGCGGTCGAAGCGGCGGCGCGGGTGCTGGAAGACGATCCGGCCTTCAACGCTGGACGCGGCAGCGTGCTCACCGCCGAGGGCCATATCGACTGCGACGCGGCGATCATGGACGGGCGCGACCGGAGTGCCGGCGCGGTCGCGGGTTTGCGGACGACGCGCGCGCCGATCAGCGCGGCGCGCGCGGTGATGGCGCATAGCCCCCACGTCCTGCTGACCGGCACCGGCGCCGACAGATTCGCGCGCGACCATGGGCTGGAGCAGGTCGACAATAGTTGGTTCGAAACCCCGCTTCGCCGGGCGCAATTGGAAAAGGTCATGGCGGCGGGCGGCGCGTTCGATGCCGACATCAAATATGGGACGATCGGCGCGGTCGCGGTCGATTCGGCAGGCCATGTCGCCGCCGCGACGTCGACTGGCGGCCTCACCGCCAAGCGCTGGGGCCGGATCGGCGATTCGCCGCTGATCGGAGCGGGCACCTACGCCGACGACCGCGCCGCCGCCGTCAGCGCCACCGGACTTGGCGAAGCCTTCGTCCGCGCCGCCGCCGCGCATGAATTGGCCGCGCGAATCCGCATCGGCGGAGAAAGCCTGCAGACCGCGCTCGACGCGGTGCTGGCCGACGTTCGCTCGCTTGGCGGCACCGGCGGGCTGATCGCCGTGTCGCCATCGGGCGAGGCCGCGTGGGGGTTCACCACGCCCGGCATGTATCGCGGTGTTGCTGGGCCCGAGGGTCGCCGCGTCGCCGTCTATGCCGAGGGCGTCGAGCGGTAGGGCAAGGCGGCCATCGCCCATTCGCGTTCCTGCGCCACCGCTTCGCGCTCGCGCACCAGGAAGTCGGCGATCGCGCGGCGGAAGCCGGGATCGGGAATGTAGTGGACCGAGGGGGTGATCACCGGCTCATAGCCGCGCGCCAGCTTATGCTCGCCCTGCGCCCCGGCCTGAACCGCGGGCAACCGGTTGGCGATCGCCCACTCGATCGCGCGATAATAGCTCAGCTCGAAATGGAGGAACGGCACTTCCTCCTCCGCGCCCCAATAGCGCCCGTAGAGTGCATCCGCCCCGACGAAGTTGAGCGCACCGGCGATGGGCCGTCCATCGCGATACGCCATGAACATCAGCAGCGCGTCACCCATGGCCGCGACCATTCCGTCGAAGAAAGCGCGCGTCAGATAGGGCCGACCCCATTTGCGGCTGCCGGTGTCCTGGTAGAAGCGCCACATCGCGGCGACCGCCTCGCGATCGATGTCGGCGCCGCGAAGCGTCCGCACCTCGAGCCCCTCGACTGCCGCCGCCCGCTCCTTGCGAATGACCTTGCGCTTGCGGCTCGACAGCGCGGCTAGGAAGTCGTCGAAATCGGAGTAGCCGCGATTGTGCCAGTGAAATTGCAGCCCGTCGCGGCGAAGCCAGCCGCGCGTCTGGGCGCGATCGGCCTCGTCGTCGGTCAGGAAGGTAATGTGCGCCGACGATAGCTGGTTCTGGACCGTCACCGCCTCGATCGCCGACAGCGCGGCGTCGGGCGACGAGCCCAGCAGTCGCCGCCCCGGGCATGGCGTGAACGGCACCGCGACCTGCAACTTGGGATAATAGTCCCCGCCGGCGCGCTCCCACGCGTCGGCCCAGCCATGGTCGAAGACATATTCCCCCTGGCTGTGCGTCTTCAGCCAGCCCGGCACGGCCGCCACCGCGCGGTCGTCACGATCGACCAGGATGGGAAGCGGGCTCCAGCCCTGCTCGGCCCCGACGCTCCCCGACGTTTCGAGCAGGTTGAAGAAGGCGTGGCGCAGGAACGGGTCACCGGTCCCGGCGAGCGCGTCCCACTCACTGGCCTCGATCGCGCCGAACCCCGACGCGATCCGCGCGGTCAGCGCCGCTTCACGGTCGGCCATCGGCTTCCCAGATCAGCGCATCGGCAAAAGGCGCGGTCGCCTGCCGTTCCTCGGCACTCGCAATCGTCCAGCTATACACCGGCATGTCGCGGCGCGCGTCCTCGACCCAGCGCTTGCCGAGGCAATGACGGTCGACGGCGATGAAGTGCGGGTCGGCGAGGTTCATCGCCACCCAACGCTTGAAGTCGGGCAAACTGTCCCGGACGACCAGCCCGCGGCGAATGAGGATGGCATTGGCGGCCAGCCAGCGGATCAGGCGCGGGTCGAAGCTCATCACGCCGACGCGCCCGCGATAATCGCGCAGCGCCGAAACCAGCGCCGCCCCGAACCGCGCCACGTTCCCGTCGACCTTCGCTTCGAGCAGTAGCGGCACCTGCCCATCGACGAGGTCGAGCCACTGGCCAAGCGTCGGGACCGGTTCGCCCGCGACCCGAAGCGATGCCACCTCGGCCAGGGTCAGGTCGCGGATCAGAGCGGGGTTGCCGCACAACCGACTCGCATCTTTGTCGTGGAAGACGACGATTTCATCGTCGGCGGTCAGCCGGAGATCGCATTCGATCCCGGCGCCCATCTCGATTGCGGCCGCGGCCGCGGCGAGGCTGTTCTCCGGGATTTCGGGCCAGCGATGAACGCCGCGATGCGCGAACCCGGCGGGGCCGGGCTCAAGTGGATCAGGCGCGGATCGCGACGACCGCATCCACTTCGACCGCGACGCCGAGCGGAAGCACCGGAACGCCGACCGCCGAGCGGGCATGACGGCCGGCTTCGCCGAACACGTCCTGCATCAGTTCCGACGCGCCATTGGCGACCTTGGGCTGGTCGGTGAAATCGCCGGTCGAATTGACGAACACGCCAAGCTTCACGATCCGCTCGACGCGGTCGAGCGAGCCGAGCGCGTTGCGCAGCTGCGCCAGAAGCATGATTCCGCAACGACGCGCCGCGGCCTGTCCCGCTTCAAGGTCCATCGTCTCGCCCAGCCGGCCGGTAATCAGGCTGCCGTCTTCGGCAAAGCTGATCTGCCCCGACACGTGCAGCAGGCCATTGGCCTCGACGAAGGGGACGTAGCTGGCCACCGGGGCGGCAGCGGCGGGGAGGGTGATGCCGAGTTCGGCAAGGCGCTGATCGATGCTCATGACCCGCGCTCAACACCCTTGGCCTGCCTAGGTCAAGCCTCGCGGGTCACCGCGAAACCGCCCCAGCTCTGGCTGACGGGCATCAATTCCAGTGCGTTGATGTTGAGGTGCGCGGGCAGCGTCGCCACCCAGACGATCGTCTCGGCGATGTCCTCGGCGGTCATCGGGTTCATGTTGGCATAAAGCGCATCGCTCGCCGCCTGATCGCCGCCGTTGCGGACCAACGTGAATTCGGTCTCGACCATGCCCGGTTCGATCGAGGTGACGCGCACTCCGGTCCCGGCAAGGTCGCAGCGCAGGCCGAGCCCGAACTGGCGAACGAACGCCTTGGTCCCGGCGTAGACCGCGCCGCCCTTGTACGGATAGGTCGCGGCGACCGACGACAGGTTAATGATGGCGCCCTTCGTCTCGATCAGCGTCGGCAACAGCGCGCGGGTCAGTGCGACCAGCCCGGCGACATTGGTGTCGATCACCGTGTCGATCGGCGCCTGCTCCGCATTCTGCAGGTCGGTCATCGGCGGGGCGAGCCCGGCGTTGTTGACCAGCAGGTCGATGCGGCGGAACTGTTCGGACAGGCTCGCGATCGCAGGCTCGATCCCCGCGACGTCGCGCATATCGAGCGGCAGCGGATGACATCCTGCGCCCAGATCCGCCATCAGCGCGTCGAGCCGGTCGCGGCGCCGCCCGGTGACAATCACCTGCCAGCCGTCGGCAACGAGGCGCCGAGCGGTCGCTTCGCCGATTCCCGACGTTCCGCCGGTGATGAAAGCGGTCTTGGTCATGCGGTCAGCCTTTCCAGCAGCCAGCCCGTCGCGGTCGGCCAATCGTCGATTCGCGCCTCGGCTTCCTCGGCCTTGGGAACGACCGGGGCCAGCCGCGGCTCGGCGACCATGTGCAGTCGGTGAATCTCCGGCGCGTGCTTGGCGACCGAGGCATGGTGAACCGGCAGGTCGTCGACGAAGGCGGCGCGGGTGGCGCGGTGGCGCTCGGCAATCTCGCGTGCCGGAACGCCCTTGCCGCCCGAATTGCACACTACTTCGTGCGCGATGCCGTGGCTGGCGAGCTGGTCGACTCGCCACGGGTGCGCCAGTTGGGGGATGTTTGTCAGGATGACGATGTCGGCGACTTCGCCGATCCGTCCCAGCGCGTCGAGCGCGCCGGGGACGAGCGTCTGGCGATGCATTTGCGTTTCGAAAAATTCGCCGAGCAACGGCCACACGCGCTCGATTGCCACCGGCTCGCCGGTCACCTTGTCGGTCATCGCCTCGCCGAAGCCGCCGCGTTCGAACGCGAAGTCGAGCCCGTGCGCCTCGTCGAGCCATTGGTCGAAGTGCGACACCATGTGCAACAGCACTTCGTCGCAATCGGTGATCAACAGCGGGCGGTTCATCGTTCAAGCTCCGATCGCGCCGCAACCAGCACCGTCGGGGCGACGCCGATCGCATCGGCCACCGCGATCAGGTCGGGCTCGTGATTCTCCAGGAATTCGAGCGTCGCGGCGAGGATCGAGGTCTCGCCGGCACGCTCGCGAAGCTCGTCGACCTCAAGCCCGGTCAGGTCGAGGAAGCGGCGCGCGCGGCGCTCGTCGCTAAGCGTCGCCGCCAGCGCGGCCAGGGCAAGCGCCTCTGGGTCATTTGTCGGATGGGTCAACATCGCCTATCTGTCGGGAAGTCACGCGTTCGATTGTCAGGGGTTTAGCTATTGGCCAGGATCCTGGTTGTCGAGGACAATGCCCTGAACATCAAGTTGTTCTGCGACCTGCTGACCGCCCACGGGCATGAGACCGAACCGGTCACCGACAGCCGCGAAGCGCTCGACGCGGCGCGGGCGTTCCACCCCGATCTGGTGATTACCGACATCCAGCTTCCGCACATCAGCGGGATCGAATTGATGCAGCAGCTTCGCGCCGACGATGAGTTGAAGCGGGTCCCGATCATGGCGGTGACCGCTTATTCGGCCGCGGGCGACGACGAGCGAATCCGCGCCGCGGGCGCGCAGGCCTATGTCGCCAAACCGATTTCGGTGATGAAATTCGCTGAGACGGTCGACCAATTGCTGGAAGACGGCCCTGTCGGCGACGCCGAGGAAGCGCCAAACGAATCGGGCGGCCTCGTTTCCGAGACCGCCCCGATCGATAGGCAGAAGATCGACCCCGGCGCGGAGCCGGGGCAACCCTGACGGGTTACTTGATCTTCGCTTCCTTGAATTCGACATGCTTGCGCGCGACCGGGTCGTACTTGCGGAACGACATCTTCTCGGTCGTGTTGCGCGGGTTCTTCTTGGTCACATAGAAAAAGCCGGTGTCAGCCGTGCTGACGAGCTTGATCTTGATGGTTGCCGGCTTGGCCATCGCAAATATCCTGGTGCGCTAGAAAATATGAAGGCGGCGCATGACGCCGCCCGAACCCGCGCCCAATGGCGGCGCAGGGGTCAAAAGTCAAGGCAGCCGACACCCGCGCCAGCGACCGTCGATTTACCGCAGGACGCGCCTCATGTATCCATGCCGAACGAAGGAGTTGCTTATGATGAAGTCATTATGCGCCCTCGCGATCGTCTCCGCCGCTTGCGCGCCGGCCTGGTCGCAGACCGTGGGCGGAAGCGTCTCGACCGGCTCGGCCCGTCACTTCAGCAATCTGGCGATGAGCAGCCAGCCCCCCAGCGACACGCTCCGGTCGCGGCCCTGCCTCGTCCGCAAGTCCAATGGCCGCGTCGAATGCCGCACTCGGTATGAGTGGGAGCAACTGGCCAAGCAGATCGAGCAAAAGCGCGAGGCGAGACCGAAGTAACCTCAGGGTTCGACGCGGTTTTTGACTCGGCGTTAACCATTTTCGGCGACGGTGATCCTCCCAACGAGGATTCAACGTCATGGCCGCTTCCGAGTCGCTCAACATCGTCCGCGCCCGAATCGGCGATCGCATCGCCGACATCGAACGTCGCGTCTCGCGACTTCGTCCAGTGGACATCGCCGCGCGGATGGAAGCGATCCGTGCGCTGGCCGCCGACCATGGGCTGACCGCGCTGGAGGGGCTGGCCGACTATGGCGCGCACCATGCGATGATGCCGGGCCATGCGCAGGCGACGCGCGCCTGCCTCGACCACATGGACGAAGCGCTCGACAGCGACCGCGCCGCCGACCGCGAATCGATCCTCGCCGCGCTGGCGATCCGGCTCCACTGAGGAACCCAAGCGCCGCCCTCATGCATTGAGGCGGAATGCGCGCCTTTTCCCAGCTGCTCGACGACCTCGTCTACACGCGATCGCGCAACAGCAAGCTGACGCTGATCGGCGACTATTTGAAGTCCACCCCCGATCCCGATCGCGGCCTCGCGCTCGCGGCGCTGACGAGTACCCTCGACATTCCCGCGGTGAAGCCGGCGGTGGTCCGCGCGCTGGCGGAGGAGCGGATCGACCCGGTGCTTCTGAAGATGAGCCGCGACTATGTCGGCGACATGGCCGAGACGGTGTCGCTGCTGTGGCCAGCCCCCGAAGGCGAGCCGGGCGAGGTCGACGACGGCTCGATCCGGCTTAGCGACGCGGTCGACCGGCTTCGCAGCGCCAGTCGGTCCGACGCGCCGAAGGTCCTTGCCGACATGCTCGATCACCTCGACGCGTCGGGGCGATTCGCGATCCTCAAGCTCGCCACCGGCGCGCTGCGCGTCGGCATTTCCGCGCGGCTGGCCAAGCAGGCGCTGGCCGACGCCTTCGGCCTCGACGTCGAGCAGGTCGAGGAGGTATGGCACGGGTTAAAGCCGCCCTATGCCGAACTGTTCGACTGGGGCGAAGGCCGCGCCGAGCAGCCGACCGCCAAGGACATCCCGGTGTTCCGGCCCTTCATGCTCGCGCATCCGCTCGACGAGGGCCGCGTCGATCTCGCCGATTATGCCGCCGAGTGGAAATGGGATGGCATCCGCATCCAGCTGGTCCACGCCGGCGGCGACACGCGCCTCTACAGCCGCACCGGCGACGACATTTCGGGAAGCTTTCCCGACATTGCCGAGGCGTTCGCGACCAAGGGCGTGCTCGACGGCGAATTGCTGGTGCGCGGCGAAACGCAGGGCGCCGATTCGCACGGCGGCGCCGCCGCCAGCTTCAACGCGCTCCAGCAGCGGCTCGGCCGCAAGAACGTCAGCGCCAAGGTGCAGGGCCAATTCCCTGCCTTCGTCCGACTGTACGACATCCTGTTCGACGGCGACGAGGATCTGCGCGCGCTAGGCTGGGAGGACCGGCGCACGCGGCTCGAAGCGTTCGTCGCCAGTCTCGACAGCGACCGCTTCGACCTGTCGCGCCTGATCGAGGCCGACAGCTTCGAAGCGCTTGAGGAAAAGCGCGCCGGCGTGCGCGACGAGGGCGTTGAGGGCATGATGCTCAAGCGCCGCGATTCGCCCTACGTCGCCGGGCGCCGCGTCGGCTTATGGTACAAGTGGAAGCGCGACCCGCTCACCGCCGACTGCGTGATGATGTACGCGCAGCGCGGGTCAGGGAAGCGATCGAGCTACTACAGCGACTACACCTTCGGCTGCTGGAACGAGGCGGGCGAATTGCTGCCGGTCGGCAAGGCCTATTTCGGCTTCACCGATGAAGAGCTGAAGTGGCTCGACAAGTTCGTTCGCAACAACACGCTCAATCGCTTCGGACCGGTGCGCGAGGTCGAAAAGTCGCTCGTCCTCGAAGTCGCGTTCGATTCGATCCACGCGTCGAAGCGGCACAAGTCGGGATTGGCGATGCGCTTTCCCCGGATCAGCCGAATCCGCGATGACAAGCCGGCGCACGAGGCCGATCGCGTCGAGACGCTGTTGGCGCTGGCGACCTAGAGCGGTTTTTCGAGCACCACGAAGGCGAGGTCGTCGCGCTTGGGAAGGCCGAAGCGCGGGTCAGTAGCGGGAAAAGGGCGGCGCTCGCCGGTCAGGCGATACCCGCGCCGTTCATACCAGGCGATCAGTTCGGCGCGCTGTTCGATCACCGTCATTTCCGCCCGAGTCGCGTCGAAATCTTCGCGGGCACGGTCTTCGGCCGCCGCGAGCAGCATCCGGCCGATCCCGCCCGCCTGCAGATCGGGAGCAACCGTGACCATGCCGACATAGACCAGCCCTTCCCCCTTGTCGGTCAGCGCGATGCAGCCGTCGATGCGGTCGCCATCGCGAAGCACCAGCAAGCGCTGCGCCGGATCGGCAATCGTGTCGGTGAGTGCCTCGGTATCGGTGCGTTGACCATCGAGCAGGTCGGCCTCGTGGCTCCAGCCCTGCCGCGCGCTCTCGCCACGATAGGCGCTTTCGATCAGCGCATGGAGCGTGGGGATGTCGTCGGGCCGGGCGGGTTCGAGGTGCATCGGCAGTTCATGCCCCAATCGATGCCCACGAAAAAGCCCGCCCGGATCGCTCCGGGCGGGCCCATTCTTGTCGGATCGACCGATCAGCCCTGGAGGGGCGACAGGTTGACCGCGGCGAACTTGCCGCGACGATCGACTTCGATGTCGAACTCGAACCGGTCGCCCTCGTTGATCGTGGGCAGGCCGGCGCGCTCGACCGCCGAGATGTGGACGAAGGCATCGGCCTGTCCGTCATCGCGGCTGATGAAGCCGAAGCCCTTCATCGCGTTGAAGAACTTGACGGTGCCCTGCGCCTTTTCGCCGGTCAGCTGACGCTGCGGTCCGCCGAAGCCACCGCCGGCGGCATCGCGAGGGGCGCCTTCGCGCGGTGCCGGGGCACCGGTGCGAACGACTTCCATCGGCTCGCCGTCGATCTTCAGGTTGGTCGCCGAAATGCGGCCACCGCGATCGACGAGCGTGAAGTCCACCGGCTGGCCGTCGGCCAGGTCGGTCAGGCCTGCCTGCTCGACTGCCGAGATGTGGACGAACACGTCTTCGCCGCCATCGTCACGGACGATGAAGCCGAAGCCCTTTTGCGGGTTGAAGAATTTGACGATGCCCTTGCCTTCGCCAACGACCTGGGGAGGCATGCCGCCGCCGGCACCGCCGCCGCGGAATCCACCGCCGCCGCCGCCACCGCCGCCGAAACCACCGCCGCCGCCGCCACCGAAGCCGCCGCCACCGCCGCCGCCACGATAACCGCCACCGCCGCCGGCGTTACCGCCGTAGCCGCCGCCACCACCGCCGCCGCGATAGCCACCGCCACCGCCGCCGCCAGGGCCGGCATAGCCGCCGCCCGGACCGCCGCCGAAGCCGCCGCGATCACCGAAACCGCCGCGGTCACCGCCGCCGAAGCTTTCGTCGCCACCACCAAAACCGTCGCGCTTGTCACGGCCGCGACCACCGCGGTCACCCTTACGCCCTCGATCGAACCCCATGGAAATCCAAACTCTCTTCTGCCCCGTCATCGAAAAACCAACGCGCTGGGCATGGCGCAACCGGTCACCCGCGCGGAATTGTCCGCACGCATGGCGCGAGTCTCTACAGGAAAAACGGCGGCTATCCTAGTGATTCGATGGTAAAGGCTGGCAGCACCGACCAAATTGCGATTAAGGCAGGCAATCCTGCGCGCCGTCACGCCGCGTTCAGGCGCCCGAGGTCAGGGCACGCCTTATGAGGAAACGCGTCAAATCATGAGCATCCACTTTCACGAAGAAGATCTTCCCGCCGGTGAATTGTTCGCGCCCGACGCGGCGATCGCGGTCGATACCGAGGCGATGGGCCTGATCCCGGGCCGCGACCGGCTGTGCCTGGTGCAACTGTCTGACGGCAGCGGCACCGAGCATCTCGTGCGATTCGGTCCCGACAGCGACTATGCCGCGCCGAACCTGAAGAAGCTGCTGGCCGATCCCGAGCGCTTGAAGCTCTACCATTTCGCGCGGTTCGACATCGCCATCATGCGGGCCTACCTCGGCATCATGGCCGCGCCGCTGTATTGTACGCGCACCGCGTCAAAGCTGATCCGCACCTACACCGACCGCCATGGCCTGAAGGAACTGGTCAAGGAATTGCTTGGCCAGGACCTGTCGAAGCAGCAGCAAACCAGCGACTGGGGCGCGGCCGAGATCAGCGACGCGCAGCGCGAATATGCCGCGAGCGACGTGCGCTATCTCCACCAGTTGAAAGCCAAGCTCGACATCCGGCTGGAGCGCGAGAATCGGGTCGAGCTGGCGCAGGCCTGCTTCGATTTTCTTCCGGCGCGCGCGCTGCTCGACCTAGCCGGCTGGGCCGAAGACGACATCTTCGCGCACAGCTAAACCCAATGTCCGACGCCGCCACCAAGGATCGCGCGATCAAGCGCCACTGGGCCGAACCGGGGAGCCGTCACGACAAGACGGTCCGGGCGGCCAAGTTCGGCCTGCCGATCGTGATCGGCGGGTTGGTGCTGTTGCTTGCGATCGCGCCGTTCGAACAGAAGGGCGAAGTCAGCTTTATCCTCGACAAGAACAAGGTCGACGAGGCCGCCGAGCGGATGCGGGTCGAATCGGCGCGCTATGTCGGCCGCGACGAAAAGAACCAAGCGTTCGAAGTCGTCGCCAACCGCGCGGTCCAGCCGTCGAGCGACGTGCCGATCGTGTCGATCGAGGGCATTCGTGCCAGCCTGGCGATGCCGCGCGGGGCGGTCAGCATCGATGCGCTGCGTGGCCGCTACGACCTCGACAACGAACAGGTGTCGATCGACGGCCCGGTGCAGGTCGCCGGACCCGACGGCTATAGCCTCAACACCCGCGACGTGACGGTCGACATGGGCTCGCGCCGGATGCAGTCGAAGGGCGCGGTAACGGGGACGATGGAGCTTGGCGAATTCAGCGCGGGTCGGCTCAGCGCCGACCTTGAGGCTCGCACGGTGACGCTCGATCAGGGCGTGCGCTTGAAAATCCGGCAAGGGGCGGTCAGATGAGGGGCATGAAGCGTTCGCCGATCCTGATTGCCGCCATCGCCACCGCGCTGTTCGGCGCGGGGATGGCCGGCGCGCAGAGCGGAGTGTCGGCGCTTAAAGGCCACAACAGCAAGGCGCCGATCGACCTTTCCGCCGACCGCGCGGAAGCACAGGATCGTGCTGACCGCGCAATCTTCGCGGGCAACGTCGTCGTCCGGCAGGGCGACCTCACGCTCCGCACGGCACGGCTGACGCTGGCCTATGCCAACACCGACGGGATCGACATCAACCGCATCGACGCCAGCGGCGGCGTGACGGTGACCAGCCCGAGCGAGACCGCGCGCGGTGACTTCGCCGTCTACGACCTCAACAAGGGGCTGATCACGATGGTCGGCAACGTCCGCCTTGACCGCGGCGCCTCCTATCTGACCGGCGGGCGGCTGACGCTCGACCTCGACACCGGACGCGCCGTGATGGACGGCGGGGTGCGCGGCATCAACCAACGCGGCGGACGGGTCACCGGCCGCTTCACCGTGCCGCAGCGCAACTAGACACGATGAACGAAGCGCTCCTGGTCGAGCCCGAGGCGAGCGCGCCCGCGGTGTCGGGTCAGCCCGTGCGCGGGCTCGAAGTGCGCTCGATCGCCAAGGCGTATGACAAGCGCGCGGTGCTTCACGACGTCAGCCTGAGCGTGTCGCGAGGCGAAGTCGTCGGCCTGCTCGGCCCCAACGGCGCGGGCAAGACGACCTGCTTCTATTCGGTGATGGGGCTCGTCCGTCCCGACGCCGGCCGCATCTTCCTCGACCAGCGCGATATAACCCAGCTGCCGATGTATCGCCGCGCGATCCTCGGGCTCGGCTATCTGCCGCAGGAAACCTCGATCTTCCGCGGGATGACGGTCGAGCAGAATATCCTGGCGGTGCTCGAAGTGACCGAGCCCGACCGCGCCACCCGCTCCGACCGGCTTGAGCAATTGCTTGGCGAGTTCGGCCTGACGGGCTTGCGCACTTCACCGGCGATGGCGCTGTCGGGGGGCGAGCGGCGCCGCTGCGAGATCGCGCGCGCGCTGGCGGCCGATCCGTCGATCATGCTGCTCGACGAACCGTTCGCGGGCATCGACCCGATTTCGATCAGCGACATCCGCGACCTGGTCAAGGAACTGAAGCAGCGCGACATCGGCGTGCTGATCACCGACCATAACGTGCGCGAGACGCTCGATATCGTCGACCGCGCCTGCATCATCTACGATGGCCAGGTGCTGTTCGAAGGAACGCCGCAGGCGCTGGTCGCCGACGAGAATGTCCGCCGGCTCTATCTCGGCGAAAGCTTCGCGCTCTAACGTGCTAGAATAGCGGCCATGGGGCTGGGTCCGCGTATCGACATTCGGGTGTCGCAGTCGCTGGTGATGAGCCAGCAGCTGCAGGCGGCGATCAAGCTGCTCGCGCTCAGCAACCTCGAAATCGAAGCGGTCATCGCCGAGGAATTGGCCAAGAACCCATTGCTCGAGGCGCGATCGTCCGAGGGCGCGACCCCCGACGACGTGATCGTTCGCCCCGACCGCGAGACTGGCGACGAGGCAATCGACCCGACCGGCGCCGACGAACTGATCGGGCGAATGGCGGGGACCGACGACAGCCCGGTCGACATCGATTGGCGCGAGAGCGCGCTGGAGACCGACAGCCTGGCCGATGTCGGCAGCGGCAGCGGCGGCGGCGAGGCGTTCGACTTTGACCGGCTGGAGGCGTGCGAGAGCGGGCTGTGCGAGCATCTGATGGCGCAGCTTCATGGCGTCGGCGGGACCGAGGGGCGGCTGGCGGCGGCGATCGTCCACGAGCTTGAAGAGACGGGCTACCTCGACACCGACCTGTCGGTCATCGCCGAGGAAATCGGCGGGACGATGCGCGAGGCCGAGGCTGCGCTGGCGCTGGTGCAATCGCTCGACCCGCCGGGCATCGCCGCACGGAGCCTGGAGGAGTGCATCGCGCTGCAGGCCAAGGCGGCCGACCGCTACGACCCGGCGATGGCGCGGCTAATCGCGAACCTCGACCTGCTCGCGCGGGGGCGGATGACGGACCTTCGGCGCATCTGCGGGGTCGATGAAGAGGATCTCGCCGACATGGTGCGCGAGCTTCGCACCTATGATCCCAAGCCCGGCTGCCGCTTCGTCACGAAGGAGCCTGAGGCGATCGTCGCCGACCTGTTCGTGCGGCGGACGAAGGAGGGTTGGCGGGTCGAGCTCAACAACGCCGCGCTTCCGCGCGTGCTGGTCAACCGCCGCTATCATGCCGAGCTGAAGGCGGGGGCAACCGACAAGGCGTCGAAGGCGTGGCTGTCGGAATCGCTGGCGAGCGCGCACTGGCTGGTGAAGGCGCTCGACCAGCGCGCGCAAACGATCGTCAAGGTCGCGACCGAGATCGTGCGCGCCCAGCAGGGCTTCTTCGAGCGCGGGGTGGCCGAGATGCGCCCGCTGACGCTGGCGAAGGTAGCCGAGGCAATCGGGATGCATGAATCGACCGTCAGCCGGGTGACCTCGAACAAATATCTGTCGTGCGACCGCGGGCAGTTCGAGCTGAAGTATTTCTTCGGATCGGGCGTCGGCAGCGACAGCGGCGAGGGCGCGGCGGCCGAGGCGGTCAAGGCCGCGATCGGCAAGCTGATCGCGGCCGAGGAGGAGATACTGAGCGACGACACGCTGGTCGACCTGTTGAAGGCGCAGGGGTTCGACCTCGCCCGGCGGACGGTCGCCAAATATCGCGAGGCGATGGGGATCGGATCGTCGATCCAGCGCCGCCGCCAGCGAAAGATGGCGGGCGGTTAAGTTCACAAAGTTCGTGGAGTGAGGCCACTTTTGAGGCCTGATTTGCGAACTTACGCGTCGCGGGCATCCGGGGCTGATTTAACCAGTGCGCCACGCGAGGCTGACAAGAAATTTCCTACATTTCCAGTCTTATCTAAGCCGGACCGTCAGACGCCGAGCCGTGCCCACACCGGCAGGTGATCGCTGCCCTTGCGCGCTTCGGGACTGGCATGGACGCCGGCGGCCTCGATCCTGAGCGAGGTATGGACCAGGATTCGGTCGAGCGAGGCGATCGGGCGGCGGCTGTGGAAGCTGGGGCCGGTCGGCGCGATCCGGTAGCAGTCGCCGAACTCGCCCAGGCATCCGCCCGCGGCGCGCCATTCATTGGTGTCACCCATCAGCACGGTCGGCATCGGCCGGTGGCGCTTGGCGAGGTGGGCGATGATGCTGCGTACCTGCCGCCGCCGCCACAGCCCGCTGAGGTCGAGGTGCATGCCGATCACGCGCAAATGCTGCCCGCGCACGTCGAGCTCGGCCATCACCGCACCGCGCGGTTCGAGCGTCGGCAGGTGCAGCGCTTCCATGTCGATCACCTCGACATCGCGCTTCACCAGCAACGCATTGCCGTGCCAGCCGAGGTTGCGGGTTGCGAGGCCGAGGCGCGTTTCGAGCCGCTCGCCGAACGGAAAGGCGTGGGCGAGCCGCGAATGGCTGACCCCGAATTCGACCGGCTTATAGAGGCCGTGGCCGTCGATCAGCTCGTGCGGGACCGCCGATGCGCGCGTCCCGAAGCGCTTGTCGGCCTCCTGCAGCGCGACGACGTCGGCGTCGATCTGCCGGAGCACGTCGAGGATGCGGTCGGGGTTACGCTTGCGATCAATCCCGATCGCTTTGCGCATATTGTACGACGCGACGGTGATGGTGGGGGACGCGGTCATCGCAGCGCCAACCGTTGCCGCCCCCCGGTGTTCCTCAAACGTCGAGGTTCGCGACGGAGAGAGCGTTCTCCTGGATGAACTCTCGGCGCGGTTCGACGACGTCGCCCATCAGACGCGTGAAGATTTCGTCGGCGATGTCGGCCTGGGTGACCTCGACGCGGAGCAGCGAGCGATTGGCGGGGTCGAGCGTGGTTTCCCACAATTGCTCGGCATTCATTTCGCCAAGGCCCTTGTAGCGCTGGATGCTGAGGCCGCGGCGGCCCGCGACGAGGACGGCTTCGAGCAGCTCGGACGGGCGGGTGATCGGGATGGTCTTGCCCTTGGTCTCGGCTTCGTCGCTGACTTGCTCTTCGCCTTCCACGCGCCCTTCGACTTCGCTCAGGACGAGCGGATCTTGTTGGACGGGAGTTGCACCACTGCCCTTCTTGAGCGTTTTGAGCACCGCCGGCTTGGCGTAGGTCGCCGATTGTTCGGCGGCGAGCGTGTGGAGCTTGCGCGCTTCGGCGGAGGCGAGGAAGGTCGGTTCGATGATGTAGGCGTCGGTCACGCCGCGCCAGCGCCGCTTGAGCATGTAGCCACCCTCGGCCGCTAGCTCGCCCGACCATTCGGCCTCCAAGTCGCCCTTGCCGAGCCAGCCCGCCACTGTCGCGATCAGATCGCGGCGGCGGTCGGCGCCGAGATCGGGCGCGAGCGCGCCCGACAGCGCGAGCGCTTCGAGCAGGGCATAGTCGTACTTCTTGGGCGCATAGGCCATCAGCGTGCGGACGCGGCGGGCATGTTCGACCAGCGTTCGCAGGTCCTTGCCCGAACGCGGGCCGTCGGCGGTTTCGAGCACCATGCCGTCGAGCCCGGCGTCGACCAGATATTCGTCGAGCGCACTATTGTCCTTGAGGTAGACCTCCGACCGGCCACGCGCGACTTTGTAGAGCGGCGGCTGCGCAATGTAGAGGTGACCCGCCTCGATCAGCTCGGGCATCTGGCGGTAGAAGAAGGTGAGCAGCAGGGTGCGGATGTGCGCCCCGTCGACGTCGGCGTCGGTCATGATCACGATCTTGTGATAGCGCAGCTTTGCGAGGTTGAATTCCTCGCGGCCGATCGAGGTGCCGAGCGCCTGGATGATCGTTCCGATTTCACGGCTCGACAGCATGCGGTCGAAGCGTGCGCGCTCGACATTGAGCAGCTTGCCCCGAAGCGGAAGGATCGCCTGGTTCTGGCGGTTGCGGCCCTGCTTGGCCGAGCCGCCGGCGCTGTCGCCCTCGACCAGGAACAGTTCGCTCAAGGCCGGATCGCGTTCCTGGCAGTCGGCGAGCTTGCCGGGCAGCGAGGCGATGTCCATCACGCCCTTGCGGCGGGTCAGCTCGCGCGCCTTCTTCGCGGCTTCGCGCGCCGCGGCGGCGTCGATCGTCTTCTGGATGATCGAGCGGGCGTTGGCCGGATTTTCCTCGAGCCATTCGGCCATCTTGTCGCTCATCAGCGATTCCAGCGGCTGACGCACTTCGGAGCTGACCAGCTTGTCCTTGGTCTGGCTGCTGAACTTGGGATCGGGCAGCTTGACCGAAACGATGGCGGTAAGGCCTTCGCGCATGTCGTCGCCGGTCAGCGTGACCTTTTCCTTTTTGAGCATCCCCGATTTTTCGGCGTAATTGTTGAGCGTGCGGGTCAGCGCGGCGCGGAACGCGGCCATGTGCGTGCCGCCGTCACGCTGCGGGATGTTGTTCGTGAACGGCAGGACATTTTCGTAATAGCTGTCGTTCCATTCGAGCGCGACGTCGATGCCGATGCCGTCGCGTACCGCCGAGATGGCGATCGGTTCGGGGAACAGCGGCGACTTGGCGCGGTCGAGATATTTCACGAATGCGGCGATCCCGCCTTCGTAGAACAGTTCATGCTCGACCCGCTCCTCGTGCCGCGCGTCGGCGAGGACGAGGCGGACGCCCGAGTTGAGGAAGGCGAGCTCGCGATAGCGATGCTCGAGCTTTTCGAAGTCGAATTCGGTGATCTTGAAGGTCGACGGGCTGGGCAGGAAGGTCACGCGGGTGCCCTTCTTTCCCTCGGGCGCCGGGCCGACGACCTTGAGCGGGGCGACCGCGTCGCCGTGGGCGAAGCGCATGAAATGCTCCTCGCCGTCGCGCCAGATGGTGAGATCGAGGAATTCGGACAGCGCGTTGACGACGCTGACGCCGACACCGTGGAGGCCGCCCGACACCTTGTAGGCGTTGTCGTCGCTGGTGTTTTCGAACTTACCGCCGGCGTGGAGCTGGGTCATGATGACCTCGGCCGCCGAGACGCCTTCCTCGGCATGGATTCCGGTCGGGATGCCGCGGCCGTTGTCCTCGACCGTGACCGACCCGTCGGGATTGAGCTGGATCAGGATGCGGTCGCAATGGCCCGCGAGCGCCTCGTCGATCGCATTGTCGCTGACCTCGAACACCATGTGGTGGAGGCCCGATCCATCGTCGGTGTCGCCGATGTACATCCCCGGCCGCTTGCGCACCGCGTCGAGGCCCTTGAGGACCTTGATCTGGTCGGCGCCATAGTCGTTCTGGTTCTGGTCGGAGGCCATGAGGGGTGATTATCCTGAGGGTAAGTGGAGTGGTTTCGACTTAGTTCGCGAAGGGGCGGCGGGGCGGAAATCCGGTCGGCAAATCGGCGGCCCGCAAGGCGCGAAAAATCATGCCGCCACCATGGCAGATGACGCGCATCAAGCCAAGCTTTTTGGCCATTTCAGGCAACGATGCGAAGCGCCCGTTCGAGCGCCTCGTCACGACCCTGCGCGATTGCGCGGGCCGTCACCGGAACCGCGACGTCGGGGAGGATGCCAGCATCGGGCTGCGGCACGTCGGGGAAGATGCCGATCAGCGGGAGGTCGAACTCGATCCCGCTGTCCGGCAGGCGCGCGAAGAAGAAGGCGCCGCCGTTGATTCCGCCGCGGTTGCCGCCGGTCGGCGCGCCCACGAGCGTCGCCAGCCGCGCCTGCTTGATGCGCTCGGCAAAGCCGAAGGTGGCCGAGCTGTTGGTTGCGGAGGTGAGCACCGCGACCTTTCCCCGGAAGCGCGGCGCGCGCGGCGCGATCGCGTTCGATCCGCCGCTGTCGGCATCGGGCAATCGGAAGAAGCCGCCCGGCGCCGGGCGCGCATCCTTGCCTAGCTCCATGAAGCTCTTGTCCCAGGTGTCGAGCGGTGGACGCAGGTCGGTCGGGACCGAGCGGAAGCGCACCAGCCGCCGCGACGATTGCGGGGGCAGCGGGCGATCGACCAGGTGCGCGATGATCTCGTCCCCGCAATCGAGCCCGCCCTCGTTGGCGCGGATGTCGACGACTAGGCCGCGCGTGCCCGACGAGGCCATCTCGGCGAAACGCTGGTCGATCCAGCCCTTCCAGTCCCACTTGCTGTCGTAGAGCGCCCACCCGGGCATGGTCATCAGCGCGGCGGGGCCGCGGCGTTCAAAGGTCCAGATGGGCGCCGAATCGCCCTTGGGCGGATCGGCGGGGCGGGCCGCGAGACGCGCCGCGCGATCGACCGTCGCGACCCGGCGCATGTCGCGTCGCCCGTCGGGATGGACGAGCCCGAGCTGTACGGTCGGCCCGACCGCGAACAGCAAAGGATGGAACAGGTCGAAGGCTTCGAACTCATCCTCTCCGCGCACTTCCATCAGGTCGATCCGCTTGGCGTCGTTGCCGCCGTCGGCGCGCGCCAGCGGCATCAGCGCGGCAAGGATGCGCTGGGTCGGCACGCGGTCGACCGAGAGGATCTGCGTGCCCGGACGGAGGCCGGTGCGGTGCGGATCGCCGGTAACGACCATTCGCCCGCCGATCCAGCGGAAGCGGAACGGCAGCAGGCGCCGGCCGCCGGTCAGCCGCGCGATCACGGCCTTCGATTGATTGTAGGGATTTACGTAGCTGTGCCCGCAGCGGATCGACGCGAGCAGCCGCGACAGCGCGAGGTAGCGCGGCTCGAACCGGTCGGTGGCGTTCCATGCGCGCTCGAAGGCGGCATGGCGCGCGTCGAACTCGGCGGGCGACTGGTAGCGGAACAGGCCGGGATGGAGTGCCAGCAGGAGCGCGCGAACCCATTGCGGGTCGCTACGCGGCGTGGCGCCGAAGGCCGGGAAGGGAAGGCCCGCCGCGCCAAGCGCGACGAGCATCGAGCGCCGGTCGAAGGCCCTGGTCATGAAGCGGTTCCTCCCGCTTCATGACCTAACCGAAACGTTTCAGGCTGGCGAGGGTCAGCCCTGCGCGCGCTGCGGACGACCGCCGCCGCCGCCACCGGGGCCGCCCCGACGACCGTTGAACGGACGCTTGGGGCCGCCACCGGGACCGGTGCGCTGAGGGCGCGGGGCGCCTTCGCCCGTCGCGATGCGCGGGGTCGAGTTGGAGCGCGGACCGTCGTCGCGGCGCTGGCCGCCGGTCGGCTGGATCGCGGCGCGCGGAGCGGCCGGACGACCGAAACGCTGGCCGTCGCGATCGCGGCGTTCCCCGCCACGCGGGCTGCCGCGACCACCGCCGCCGCCACGCTCTTCGCGGGCCGAGGGAGGAAGCTTGAGCGCCTTGAGCGCCGCCGCGGCCGCGACGAACCCTTCGGGAAGCGGCGACACCGGAATGCGAAGACGCGTGGTCTTCTCGATATCGCGCAGGTTGAGGCGCTCGTCAGGGCTGCAGAACGCGAGCGCGATGCCGTCGGCGCCGGCGCGCGCGGTGCGGCCGATGCGGTGGACATATTGCTCCGGAACGTCGGGCAGGTCGAAGTTGACGACGTGGCTGACGCCCGGGATGTCGATCCCGCGCGCGGCGATGTCGGTCGCGATCAGCACCGGCGCCTGGCCCGACTTGAACGCGGCCATGGCGCGCTCACGCTGCGGCTGCGACTTGTTGCCGTGGATGGCGACGCTTTCGATCCCCGACGCGGCAAGCTGGCGGACGATCTTGTCGGCGCCATGCTTGGTACGGCTGAACACGAGCGTGCGTTCGGCATCGCCCTTCTTCAGCATCAGGGTAAGCAGCGCGGCCTTTTCGGCCTGGTTCACGTGCGTCACGGTCTGCGCGATGCGGTCGACCGTGGTCGCCGCCGGCGTCACCGACACTTCGGCCGGGTTGGTGAGGTAGGTGTCCGCGAGTTGCTTGATCGCCTTGGGCATCGTTGCCGAGAAGAACAGCGTCTGGCGCTGCTTCGGGACGATCTGCACGATCCGCTTCAGCGCGTGGATGAAGCCGAGGTCGAGCATCTGGTCGGCCTCGTCGAGGACGAGAATTTCGAGGCGGCTAAGATCGATCGCACGCTGGTCGACGAGGTCGAGCAGGCGGCCGGGGGTCGCGACGAGCACGTCGAGGCCGCGCGCCACGGCGCGGACGCTCTTCATCGGCGCGGTACCGCCGAAGATCACGTCGACGCTGAGATGAACGTTCTTCGAATAGGTGCGCGCGCTTTCGGCGATTTGGCTGGCGAGCTCACGCGTCGGCGCAAGGACGAGCATCCGCACGCGCTTGGCGATCGGATGGACGCGCGGATTGGCGAGCCGGTCGAGCGACGGCAGCATGAACGCCGCGGTCTTGCCGGTGCCGGTCTGCGCGATGCCAAGCAGGTCGCGTCCGGTCAGGACGGTCGGGATGGCCTGCGCCTGAATCGGCGTCGGCACCGAGTAATTCTTGGTGGCGAGTGCATCGAGAAGGGGCTGCGAGAGCCCGAGGTCGGTGAATTTGGTCAAAAGATATTCCAGTATGAACAGGCGGACGCCCGCGTCGAACGACACGGACCCGCCAGGGGTTGGGTTGTGCACCCCGCGTGAAATGGAGAGCTTGGTAGCTGGGTCGAGACGCGGGCCGGACATCCCTTTGTCGGGGAAGACTCCGATCACGCCGCTTGCAAAGGCGTCTCGTGTTGCGGTGCAATATAAGCGACCGGGCGGATTTGTCCAGTCACCCGCCCCGGACGTGGCCATCCTCGACGTAAAAGTGGCTGGTCCGGCCGCCGGGGACTTCGTCGAACAGGCTGGGTTCGGTTGCGGTCATCCACACCTGCCCGCGACCTTCGAGACGCGCGAACAGGGCAGCGCGGCGGCGCGGATCGAGATGCGCCGCCACCTCGTCGAGCAGCAGGATCGGCGGCGCGCCGCGACGGTCGGCAACGAGGTCGGCGTGAGCGAGGATGAGGCCGAGCAGCAGCGCCTTTTGCTCGCCAGTCGAGCCGAGTGCGGCGGGCTGATTCTTGGCGAGATAGGTGACGCCGAGGTCCTGGCGGTGCGGGCCGACCGTCGCGCGTCCTGCCGCGCCGTCGCGGCCACGCGAGGCCTTGAGCGCTGCCGCCAGATCGCCGCCGTCCCAGCCATCAAGCGAGAGCCCGGCGCGGGGAAAGTCGTCGTCGGTGGCGATATCGGCGGCTTCGCTCAGCGACGCGACGGTGCGGGCGCGGGCTTCACCGAGCAGCGCACCATGGTCGGCCATCCCCGCTTCGAGCGCTGCGAGCCAGTCGGGATCGGCGCCGTCAGGCTCGGCAAGCAATTTGTTGCGCGCGCGCATCGCCGCTTCGTAGCGCGAGGCGTGGCGCGCATGGCCCGGCTCAAGCGCCAGCGTCAGCCGGTCGAGGAAGCGGCGCCGATTGCCCGCACTGTCGGCGAACAGGCGGTCCATTGCCGGCGTCAGCCACAGCACCGACAGCCATTCTGACAAGGCATTGACGCTGGCCGCGGCGCCGTTGATCCGCACCTGCCGCCGTTCGGGCGCGGCGGCGAGCGTGCCGGTGGCGACGTCGACCGGATCGCCCGACGAGGGAGCGAGCCGGGCCGCGACGCCGAAGCCGCCAGGGCCGTCCTTGCGCGCCATTTCGCCGAGGCTGGCGCCGCGAAGGCCGCGACCGGGGGTGAGGAGGGAGACGGCCTCGAGGATGTTGGTCTTGCCCGCGCCATTCGGGCCCGACAGCAGCACGAAGCCCGGCGAGGCGAGAAGCTGCGCCTCGCCATGGTTGCGGAAATCGGTCAGGGTGAGGCGCGTGATCACCGTCCGGTGGTAGCGCGTCGGGCGAGTGGAACAAGCATGCGTCGCGGTTCGCTAGGGTCGTGCGACGCAGCGAAGGGGTCGAAGATGGTCAATCCGTGGATCGAATGGCAGCGCCTGATGCGCGCCGGCACGATGATGAGCGAGACATTCCTGGCGTCGCAGGAAGTGGTCAAGCATCGGACCAAATCGATCGAGAACGCGATGAGCGATCCGTTGAATGCCGATCATGTCGAGCTTGGCCTGATGGTCAGCGAGAAGGGAATGGCGTTCGGCACCGCGGGCGCGAGTCTGGCGCGCGACTGGATGGCGATGCAGTCGGACATGAGCGCGCAAGCGGTCGCGATCGGCCAGATGATGATGGGGCAGGTCCCGACGCCACGCGCCGCGCAGGCGATGGTGGCGCGCGGTCAGCGGCTCGGCAGCGCCGCGCTGGCCAGTTCCAACCGCGCGATGCGCCCGATCCACGCCGCCGCGACGGCCAATGCACGACGGTTGAAGAAGAAACGGTAGAGATGCTGGCGCGCCATTCAGGCTAGCGCAGCTCAGTTCTTATTGACCCGTGCGCCCGTGACGCGCTCGAACGCGGCCGCCATCGCCTTTTCGGTTCCCGCCTTGAACTTCGGCCCCGGATCGACGGCAAGCTCGGTCTGGAGTTTCTGCAGGGCGGGCATCAACTTTCTGAAGTTGCGGCCAGCCGACGTGTCGAAGGTCGCGGCGATTTCGGACCGCTCCGCCTCGGTCAAGCCCACGAAGGTGCGGAGCCCTGCCCGCATCACCTGCCGCTGCGTCACGCCGATGTCGATCGGCTTCTTCGCCAGGGCGCGCTCGATGACTTCGTCGCCATCGGCATTTTCGCCCGACATCGTCAGCGTCTTGCGGCCCAATTCGGAACGATAAAAGGTCGTGAGGGTGAGCGCGTCCGATCGCGACATGCCCGACCGGACGATGGCCGCAGCCCGTGGGAAGAAGCGCGCGTCATGCTCGGCGATGAAAACGTCGATCTGGCTTGTCATCGCGTCGATCATGGCCGGGCCCAACGCGGGAAAGGCCTCCAGCATCTTCGCCGCGTCCGGGTTCTTCTTCAGGCCGGGAATGAAGCTCTTTCGCAGGATCGACAGTTCTGCCGCCCGTCGCAGATCGGACGGCGACCAGGCCTGAACGAAGGCCAGCGCCTCGGCTTCGCTCGGCCGTTCGACCGACGCATTTGTCGATGTCTGGCCGAACGACGGCGCTGCCGTCAGTGACGACAAAGCGAGAACGGCAGCGACGAACAGGGTACGCACGGTCGGATCAGACCCGCATCGGCATCAGGACGTAGAGCGCCGCGGCCTTGTCGTTTTCGCGAAGAAGCGTCGGGGCGGCGGCGTCGGCGAGGTGGACTTCGACCGTGTCGCCGTCGATCTCGTGGAGGATGTCCATCAGATAGCGGGCGTTGAAGCCGATCTCGATATTGTCGCTGCCATAGTCGGCGGGGATTTCCTCGACCGCGAGGCCGTTCTCGGGGCTGGTGACGCTTAGCGTGACGCGGTCGCGGTCGACCGCCATCTTGACCGCACGGGTCTTTTCGCTGGCGATGGTGGCGACGCGGTCGACCCCGGCCATGAAGCTTTTGGGATCGAGCTTGAGCAGCTTGTCGTTGCCGGTCGGAATGACGCGGTTGTAGTCGGGAAAGGTGCCGTCGATCAGCTTGCTGGTCAGCACCGCGCTGCCCATGCCGAAGCGGACCTTGGTCGCCGACAGCGAGACTTCGAGCGTGCCTTCGACCTCGTCGAGCAGCTTGCGCAGTTCGCCGACGCACTTCTTGGGAATGATGATGTCGGGCATGCCGTCGGCGCCGTCGGGCTTGTCGACCGTGACGCGGGCAAGGCGGTGTCCGTCGGTCGCCGCGGCCTTCAGCTTGTCGTCGGCGACGTGCAGGAAAATGCCCATCAGATAGTAGCGAGTCTCTTCGCTGGAGATGGCGAAGCGCGTCTTGTCGATGATCTGGCGAAGCGTCGCGGCGGGAAGTTCGAAGCGGGTCGGCAGTTCGCCTTCGGCGATGACCGGGAAATCGTCGCGCGGCAGGGTCGACAGGTTGAAGCGGGCGCGGCCGGCGACGACCTGCATCTTGCCGTCCGAGGCGCTGAGTTCGACCTGGCTGCCTTCGGGGAGCTTGCGGACGATGTCGAAAAAGGTGTGCGCGGAGACGGTGGTGGCGCCGGCCTGGCTGACCTGCGCGGGAACGCTTTCGTCGACCTGCAGGTCAAGGTCGGTGGCCATCAGGCGGAGCGAGCCGTCTTCCTTGGCCTCGATCAGCACGTTCGACAGGATGGGAATGGTGTTGCGGCGTTCGACCACCGACTGGACATGGCCCAGGCTCTTGAGGAGGGTCGCCCGTTCGATCGTCGCCTTCATTGTCTATCCTTGCCCCGTCGCGAATGTCGCTTCGTTATAGCGAGGCAAGGGCAAGGCGGAAGGGGAAAATCGGCGGTTACGGCGTACGGATCGAACGGGTGCGCCGCAGCCACGATCAGCTGGGCATCAGCACCGAATCGATGCGATGGATGACGCCGTTCGACTTCTGCTCTTCAGCCCCGGTCACGGTCGCCTTGGTGCCGGCGCTGTCGGTCAGCACGATCGCATTGCCTTCGCGGGTCGCGGTGATCGTTCCGCCCGCCATCGTCGCGAGCAGGGCCTTGCCGTCGCCATTGTCGATCGCCTTGCCGATGTCGGCGGCGAGGATGGTGCCGGGCAGGACGTGATAGGTGAGGACGCCGGTCAGTTCGGCACGCGCTTCGGGCTTCATCAGCGCGTCAGCGGCGCCGGCGGGAAGCTTGGCGAAGGCCGCGTCACTGGGAACCAGCACGGTGTAAGGACCCGGACCGCCGAGCGTGCCGTCGAGGCCGGCGGCCTTGACCGCGGCGGTGAAGGTCTTCGCATCGCCAAGGCCCTCGGCCAGCGTCGAGGAGCCCGCCGCTTCCTTCGCGGCTTCGGTCGTCGGGGCGGCGGCGTTTTCGCCGCCGTCCGCGCTGCACCCGGCAAGAGCGGTCAATCCAAGGGCCATCGCGGCCAGCCGAACATTCACGCACATGCAGTTACTCCTCGTCCTAGTCTCGCTTGCGACGGACGCCGCGCGGGAGGTCCCACGCGGCGCCCTGCCGTGTCACGCCAGTCGGTCAGACAATCGCGCTGATTACCGCGGTAATCAACTGGGTCGTCGGGTCGACCTGGTAGATGTTGCCATCGTTGTACCGGTACCAGTCGTCCTGCGTGTCGTAGTAACGATCACGATAGGACAGCGGCACGTTGTAGGCGCTGTAGGCCGGCGGCAACGGCTGGCCGACCGCAAGGTCGCCCGCGAGCAATGCCGCGATGCCTTCGATCAGTCCGTTCGACGGATCGACCTGATAGATCGCGCCGTCCCCGTAGCGGTATGCATAGTCGCCGCCATCGGGATAATAAGACTGATACTGATACGGCACGTTGTAGTAATTATAGTCCGACGGATAGCTCATCCCGACCGGATAATAATAATAGTCGTTGTCCTGGTACGGGAAGAAGGCATCGATCAAATTGTCGTTGCGACCGACCTGATAGATGTAGTCGTCGTCGTAACGATAGTAATAATCGTCATTGTCGCGATACCATTGGCTGTACGCGCCATCGAGGTTGCGACCCGTCAGATAGGCCGGCAGCAACGTGCCGACGACCTTCTTGGCCTGACCCGGGGGCAGGCAGCCATTGTTCTTGCGCGCAAGGCCCGGCGGGCAGGCGTCGCCATAACCGCCGATCAGGCCTGCGCTGGTCCAGCGCGGGACGAAGCGGTCGTCGAGACGGTTGCCGTCGCTGCGGCCGACACGCCACGTCGAATAGCCGTCGCGCGGCTGTGCGAAGGCACGGCGGAAGTCCTGGCGCGCATCACGGCGGATGTCGCGACGTGCTTCGCGACGAACCTCCTGACGCACCTCGCGGCGAGCGTCCTGACGAACGTCACGGCGAGCGTCCTGACGGGCTTCGCGGCGATCGTCGCGGCGCTCGACCTGACGAATCTCTCGGCGGTTGTCCTGGCGAACCTCGCGGCGGTTTTCCTGGCGCACCTGCTGACGCGCCTCGCGGCGCTCAGGGGCGCGCTCGACACGACGTTCCTGCCGCGCCTGCTGGCGTTCCGCACGTTGCGGTCGTTCCTGGCGCGCCTGTTGGCGCTCGGCACGCTGGGGACGTTCGGCGCGCTGCTGCTGGCCGCCACCGCCGCGTTCCGCGCGCTGGCCACCGCCACCGCCGCCACCGCCGCGTTCGACCTTGGCGGGGCCACCGCCACCGCCACCCTTATCGTTTCCGCCCCCTTGGCCGCCCTTCTGGGCGAGGGCCGGCGACGCAATCGCCAAGGCTGCCGCGCCCGCGGCAAGCATCCATTTGGTCATCGGAATTCTCCTTCGAATTGCGGGCTTAACGGATCAAATCCACCCACGTTCCGAAAGCGTTGGGCCACCAGCGTGAACCGCAAATTGACGGCGTTGACGAGTCGAGCCCCTGCCGCGACGAGCGTCAGTCCGGGGTGCGGAGATACCAGTCGCGCTTGAGCGTCCGCGACGCGGCGAGGAAAAGCAGGCCGCCGAGGATGTAGAAGCCGAGGCCGATGAACAGCGCCTGGTAAAGCGCGGCGTCGCCGTACTCGGGCGTCAGGCGGTCGGTCATCGCGCCGAAGAAATAGATGCCGAAGCCGATTCCGATCAGATTGTTGATCAGCAGCATGCAGGCCGACGCCGTCCCGCGCATCGTCGGCGGGACGAGATTCTGGACCGCGTTGACGATCGGGCCGAGCCACGCGAGCGAGAGCATATAAGGAATGGTGTAGAGGATCAGGCCGAGCGCGAGCGATTCGTTGCGAAGCGCGACGACGTAGAGCGGCGCGGCGAGCAGGAAGGCGATCCCGGGGACCAGCGCGTAGGCGCCCGGACGTGCGCCGCCCAACTTGTCGCCCATCAATCCGCCGAGCCAGATGCCGAGCGACCCGCCGACGAGGACGATCACGCCGAAGTAGAGGCCGAGCTGGTCGAGCGGGAGTTCGAGCCGCGCGGTCATGTACTTGGGCAGCCAGAAGCCGAAGCCGTAGCCGCAAATCGACCCACTCGCGGCGCCGAACGAGAGCAGCCAGAAGCTGGGCTTGCGCGCCAGTGTCGCGAAGACTTCGCCGAAGCTGGGATTGACCGAGGCGCCGGCTTCGGGCGCAGCATCGAGCGCGCCGAGCGTGGGTTCGGGAACGAGGCGACGAAGCGCGATCGCGATGGGAATCCCCGCCAGCCCGATCAGAACGAACGCCCAGCGCCAGTTGAGCGCGGTCGCGATCCAGCCGCCGAAGAAGAGGCCGAGCGCCGAGCCGATCGGGATTCCGAGCGAGAAAATCGCAAGGGCGCGGGCGCGCTGCGACGGCGGGAAATAGTCGGAAATCAGGGCGTAGGACGGGGCGACTCCGCCCGCTTCGCCGATGCCGACGCCCATGCGGGCGAGGAACAATTGCCAGAAATTACCCGCCGCGCCGCACAGCGCAGTGAAAGCGCTCCACACCGCGACGGCGGTCGAAATGGTGGCGACGCGGCGCCCGCGATCGGCGAAGCGCGCAATCGGGATGGCGAAGGTCGAATAGAGCGCCGCAAAGGCGATGCCGCCCATTAGCCCAAGCTGCTCGTTGGTGAGCTTGAGCTCCGCCTGGATCGGAATGGCGAGGATCGACAGGATCTGCCGGTCGAGGAAGTTGAAAACGTAGGCCAGCAGCAGCAGCGCGAGGACGCGAGCCTGAAGGCGGGTGGTCGGCGCGGCGGCGGCGGCTTGCTGGTTCATCATCATGGTGTAGCGGGGCGCCCGGCAAAGCCAAGCGCCCCGTAACAGCCGGCCTAGAACTTATAGCCGAGCGACAACACGACCTGGCGCGGGTTGCCGTAGAATGCCGTCGCGACGCTTTCGCGGCCGAGGCTGGGGATCACGTTGCCATTGGCCGCGCGGAGCGGAACGCCGGTGACGGGATCGGTCGCCAGGAACTGGTAGCCCGAAGTCTTGTAGCGCTTGTCGAGGATGTTCTTGCCGTGGAGGCCGATCGTGAAGCGATCGGCTTCGCTGCTCCACACCAGGCTGGCGTCGAGCAGGGCGTAACCCTTTTGATCCAGGAACGGGCTGGGCAGTTCGAACTGATAGGTCTTGCTGCGATACGACAGCGTCGAGCTCAGCGACAGATCGCCGGTGCCCATCGCAACACCATATTCGGCCGAGCCCGACATCGTCCACTTGGGCGTGTTCTGCACCTTGCGGAAGTCGGCGACATCGACCGGGCCACGACCCGGAATATTGGTGATGTATTCTTTGAACTGTGCGTCGAGGTAGCCGAGCGTGCCGCTGACGTTCACATACTGGCGCTGCTCCGGATTGCGGAGGAGCGCCGCGGTCCCTTCGATCTCGATGCCCTTGAACTTGGCCTTGCCGGCATTGGTGGTCACGCCGACGAAGGTCGGGATGTTGTTGATCACCGCACCGACCGAGCCCGGGATCTGAACGTCCTTATAGTCGGCGATGAAGCCCGCGACCGCGAAGCGGAGGCGGCGGTCGAACAGGGCCGCCTTGTAGCCCAGCTCGTAGCTGTTCACGGTTTCGGGTTCGAACAGGAAGTAGTCGAAGATCTCGTCGGGCTCGCGCGTGCCGTCGGCATCGAGATCGGGCGCCGCGGTCGACAGGCCGCGCGGGTCGAACCCGCCGCCTTTGAAGCCCTTCGCATAGCTTGCGTAGAGCGTGTTGTTGTCGTCGGGCTGGAAGCTGATCGACGCGCGCGGGGTGAATTCCTTGAAAGTCTTCTTGCCTTCGAAGTTCGAGGTCAGCGCGCCGAGTTGAACGCCGTTGCCGCCAAGCTCCGGCGACGGGCCGTTGAGCAGATTGGCGCGGATGACGGTCGCGTCGCGGCGATCGTGAGTGTAGCGCCCGCCGACCGACACCGCGATCTGGCGGGTCACGTCGAAGGTGAAGTCGGCGAAGGCCGCCCACGTCTTCGTATCGACATCGCCGAAGGTCGAAGCGGTCAGCCCAGGCAGGGCGACCGGGCTGGTCGTTGCCAGGACCACGTCGAAGATATTGTTGGCGTTGGCGTTGAGATAGTAGACGCCGGCCAGGCCCTGGAGCCGGTCGCTTTCGTAGGTAACCTGGAATTCGTTCGAGAATTGCCAGTTCTTGTAGATCGCCGGAACGTCGACGTCGGCCGCGGGAAGCGAGTCGAAGTCGATCGCGGCCTGCGTCTTGTCCTTGCGATAGGACAGGATGTTCTTGAGCGTGATCGCGTCGCTGACCTTATATTCCGCGCGGAGCATGCCGCCATAGGCTTCGACTTCCTGTTCGGGCGTGTCGAGGCCGGCGCGGGTGTCGTAGACGTCGTCGAGGATCGGGGCGCCCGAAAGCAGGCCGACCGTCAGGCGGTGGCCGTTGCGCGGCTCGCTATTGTCCTTCGAATAATCGCCCGACACGCGAATGAAGAAATCGGGGGTCACATCGAACTCGGCCGACGCGCGCGCCGCCCAGATGTCCTTGTTGTAATTGTCGACGCCGTTGTTGCGGTTCTCGCCGAATCCGCCGCGGCTGAGCCGTGCGCCGGCGAGGCCGATGCGGACCGTGTCGCTGAGCGGGGTGCTGCCCGACAGGATGAGGTCGGCCTGCTTGTAGGTGCCGAGGTTCGCCTTCGCGTTGAAGGTGGTGTTGTTCGACAGGCGGCGGGTGACGTACTTGATCGCGCCGCCGATGGTGTTGCGGCCGTAAAGCGTTCCCTGCGGCCCGCGCAGCACCTCGATCCGCTCGACGTCGTAGATGTCGAGGACCGCGGCCTGCGGGCGGTTGAGATAGACGTCGTCGAGATAGATGCCGACGCCCGATTCGAAGCCGGCGACCGGATCCTGTTGCCCGACGCCGCGAATGAAGGCGGTCAGCGTGGTGTTGGTTCCGCGCGACGGTTCCAGCGTGACGTTGGGCGTGGTGTCGCCAAGGTCGGTGATGTCGGTCGCGCCCTGCCGTTCAAGCGCGGCGCCCGAATAAGCGGTGACGGCGATCGGAACGTCGATCAGGTTTTCGACGCGGCGGCGCGCGGTGACGACGATCTCGCCGGTGTCGACGGTCGATGCGGGCTCGGCGGCCTGCGTCGCGGCATTGGCGTCGGCGGCAACCTGTTCCTGGTCCTGCGCCTGCGCGGCGGTCGGCAATGCGAGCAATGCACTGCCCGCCAGAAGCAGCGCGCGCGGCGACGTAAGGTAACGCTTTGACATGAAAATCCTCCCCTTGCGTGGCACGCGCCGCCGTTCGCGGTCTTGGCCTCAGACACAGGCATAATGAAAGTTGAACCGGGTTTCAACTTATGGAATAAGAAAAGCATGGGGGGAACGACCGAGCAGGATTTGGAAGCGGCGGCGCGCGAGGCGGAATCGCCCGCGAGCGAGGGCAAGGCGCCGCGCACTGCGCGGGGTGAAAAGACGCTTCGCAAGATTCTCGATGCCGCGCTCGCCGAATTCGGCCAGCGGGGATTTCACGAAAGCTCGATTGTCGGAATTACCGCGCGCGCGAAGGTCGCGCTGGGCACTTTTTATACCTACTTCGACAGCAAGGAGGCGGTGTTCGCCGCGCTGGTCCGCGACATGTCGGGACAGGTCCGCGACCATGTCGCCCCCGCATTACAGGGTGCGACCAGCGGACTGGACGGGGAAGGCCGCGCGCTCGCCGCCTACCTCCGCTTCGTCGAGGGCCACAAGGAAGTGTACCGCATCATCGACGAGGCCGAATTCGTCGATCCGGCGGGCTTTCGCATGCATTATGAGACGACGGCGGAGCGCATCGCTTCGCGGCTTGATGCGGCAGCGACACGCGGCGAGATCGCGCCCGCCGACGCGCTCGCGACCGAGGTTCGCGCCTGGGCGCTGATGGGAATGAACGTCTTCCTGGGCCTGCGCTTCGGGGTGTGGGGCGACGAAGACCCGGACGAAGTCGCGGCGCACGCCAACGCGCTTATCCGGCGCGGGATGGGATCCTAGAGCGTTCGGACGAGCGCGGCGAAGGCGTCGATGTCCGCCTCGTCATGATAGAGGCCAAACCCGATGCGAAGCACGTCACCGCGAACGTCGGTGACGCAGCCCTGATTCATCAGCGCTTCGCACCAGCGGGCAGCTTCGGAGCTGCGGAAGGCGAGGAAGCGCGCATGCGGCTTGCCGTCGAGCGGGTTGAGCAGCTCCGCCTTGGCCAGCGCCGACCCGTCGATCGAATCGAGCAGGCGCTGGTGAAGATCGCCGACCCTCGCCGAAATGGTGGCGGTCGTCAGGCCCTCGCGGGCAAGCATCCGCTTGATCGAATTGAACCGATAGAGCGACGACGGGTCGAAGGTCGCGCCCATGAAGCGCATCGCGTCGGGCGCGTAGCCGACCATGCCCGGCGGAAGCGTCAAATCGTCGAACTCGGCATACCATCCGGTGAGCGGCGGCCTCGGGCCGAAGCCCGGCGGGCAGTGCATCAGACCCATGCCCTCGCCCGCCATCGCATATTTGTAGCCGCCGCCGAGGTAGAACAGGCGGTCGGCGAGCGAAGCGGGAAGCGGCGCATCGATCGCCATGAAGGCGTGATAGCCGTCGATGACGACCCACGGACCGTCGGGGCGAGCCAGCGCGGCCAGCTGTTCGAGCCCCTCGAACCGCTGCCCGCTTCCAAACAGAACATGGCTGACCAGGATCAGATCGTAATCGCCCGATTCGGCGGACGCCACGAAGCGGTCGGTGAAGTCGTCGAACGGCTCGGCGGCGACCCGTGTCTCCTGGAACCAGCCGTCCTCGGCCCAGCGCGCGAATTGTCGCCGCGCGCTATGGAATTCGCCGTCGCTGGCGAGCACCTTGAGGCGACGCGGATCGGCGCGCGGACAGGCTGCGGCCAGTCGGATCAGGAAGTCGTGGGTATTCGCCGCGAAGACGATCGCCGACGGATCGCCGGTGCCAAGCTCTTCGGCGACGTGGCGCTGCGCCTCGGGCCAGACCTCGCCCATCACCCGTTCCCACTTGCGGTCGGCGAGGCGCGAGGCATCTTCCCAGCATTCGACCTGCCCGTCGAACGAGGCATCGGGCCACAGATGATGGCTGTGCGCCGCCATGTGCAGACGCTTCGGCGCCGCGCCCAGCGAGCGCGAGAACAGATGCTTGAAACTCACAGAGAGGTTCGCAGCGACCAGAGTTGGGGGAAGGCGCGCTTGGTCAGCGTCGAGGCCAGATAGGCCGCCCCCGCCGATCCGCCGGTGCCGGTCTTCATGCCGATGATCCGCTCGACGGTAAGCAGGTGCTTGTGCCGCCATGCGGCAAGCGCGTCATCGAGATCGACCAGTTTCTCGGCGAGTTGATACAGTCCGAAATAGGTTTCCGGCGCGCGATAGACCGCGAGCCACGACGCTTCGATGGCGTCGTCGCCGTCCACGTCGAACCCGGCGCGGGCAAGCGCGGCATTGGCGGCGTCCCACAGCGACGGGTCGTCAAGCGCGCGCTGGAGCTTCGCGCGACCTTCCTCGCCGCCCTCGTGATAGGCGAGGAACTTGGGGTCCTTGATGCCCAGCCGATACTCAAGTTCGCGAAACTGCGCCGACTGGAAGCCCGAGGACGTGCCGAGCACGTGACGGAAGGCGCTGTAGTCGACCGGGGTGAGCGTCGCGAGGACGTCCCACGACAGCGTCATCACCGTCTGGATCCGGCTGACCCGTGACAGCGCCTTATAGGCCTTGGCGAACTGGTCCTGCCGGACGAGCGAGATCGCCAGCGCGACCTCGTGCAGCATCTGCTTGAGCCAGAGTTCCTTGGTCTGGTGGATGATGACGAACAGCATCTCGTCGTGCAGGTCGGACAGCGGCCGCTGTGCCGACAGCAAGGTGTCGAGATGCAGATAGTCGGCGTAGCTCATGCCGGACGGAGTCGCGGTCATGACGACGCACCCTTTCGCTTACTGGGGGCTCGAACCGGGAAGGCCGGGCTGCGAGATGGTGCCGATTCCGCCGAACAGTTCGGAGAAGAAGCTGCGCTGGCGGCCAAGCGTCGGTGTGGCGTCGCCCGACGGCGCGACCGAGGCGATCAACTCCTCGCCGCTCTTCTGGACCGAAGCGACGTTGCCCGCCGCGTCGAAGCGGATGCGGAGCACTTCCTGGTCGGTGACGCGCGGGTTGCGGAAAGCAAGCTGCGCGGTGTCGCGCGACAGGTAGATCCACTCGTTCGCGTCGAACTGGCCGGTCAGGGTCGGGCGGCCGAGCGAACGGGTCACCGATTCCTTATTGTCGATTCCCGGCTGGATGGCGTCGGCGAGCGTGCGGTCGATGACGTAGCCGCGATGATCGCGGATCCCGGCGCAGGCGCTGAGCGTCAGTCCGAGGGCGATGGTCGCTGCGATGGCGCGCTTGGTCATTCGTCACGTCTCCGTTGGATCGGGTGTCTTGTCACATGCCCCGCGACGCTCAATATGCTGGGACAGGCGGCAGGTGCAAGCCGCGCGTGGCGTCAGCCCGCCTCAGGAGACACTCGATGCGCTCGATCATGGCGATGTTTCGCCCCAAGGGACCCGACGCGGGGCCGCTCTATGCCGCGGTCGTCGCGGAGGCTCGCCGCCCGGCCTGGTACCGCGAAGGCGCGGTGGCGGACACGCTCGACGGTCGTTTCGCGGTGCTCGCCAGCCTGACCGCGCTCACCATCCTGCGCCTCGAGACGGGCGAGGAAGCCGCGGTGCGCCACTCGGTCGCGCTGACCGAGAGCTTCATCGCCGACATGGATGCGCAGATGCGCGAACAGGGGTTCGGCGATCCGTCGATCGGCAAGCAGGTTCGATCGATGGTCGGGGCGCTGGCGACGCGGGTCGACCGCTGGCGCAATGCGCGCGAGGATCGCGACCTATGGGAAGATGCGGTGCGCTTCAGCGTCTATCGCGATTCGCTTCCGCCGGTCGAAACCGCGCTGACCTATTCGAGCGAGGCGTTGCGCCGGTTCGACGAAGGCCTGTCCGGGCTGAACGACCGCCACCTGATCGAAGGAAAAATCGGATGAGCGATTTTGCACACCGCCTGTCGCTCGATTCGATCCGCACCGGCGATCGCATCGATTTGGTCGCGACGCCCGAGGAATGCCAGGCGGTCGCGGACCGGCTGCGGCTGCTTTCGCTCGATCGGCTCGACGCGCATGCGGTGCTGATGCGCGATGGCGATACCGTGCTGGCGACTGGAAGGCTGAAGGCCGCGCTCACCCAAGCGTGCGTCGCGACGGGCGAGCCGGTGTCGGAGCATGTCGACGAGGCGTTCAGCCTGCGCTTCATCCCCGCGCCGACCGGCGTTCCGGGGGACGAGGAGGTCGAGCTGAAGGCCGACGACCTCGACACCAGTTTCCACGACGGCGCGGCGATCGACCTCGGCACCGCGGTCGCCGATACGCTGGCGCTGGAGCTAGATCCCTATCCGCGCAGCGCGAACGCCGAAGAGGCGCTGCGGGAGGCGGGCGTGGTCAGCGAGGAAGAAGCGGGACCCTTCGCTGCACTCGCCGCGCTCAAGGCGAAGATGGGCGGATCCGACGCCTAGGCGGAAGAGCGGCGCGCCCCCCAATGGCGGCGCGCCTCATGTCGTTTAGAACGGCACGTCGTCGTCGAGGTCGCTGTCGAACGCCGACGGTTGCGGGCGCGACTGGGGCTTCGAGCCGCCGCCGCCATAACCCGAGCCGCCAAAGCCGCCGCCACCGCCGCCCGAGGACGATCCATAGTCGCCGCCGCCCGAACCGCCGCCTCCTTCGCCGCGCGCGTCGAGCAGGACGAGTTCACCGCGGAATTTCTGGAGCACGATCTCGGTCGTGTAGCGGTCGGCGCCCGACTGGTCCTGCCACTTGCGGGTTTGAAGCTGGCCTTCGATGTAAACCTTCGAACCCTTGCGCAAATAGCTCTTGGCGACACGGCCGAGGTTTTCGTTGAAGATCGCGACCGAATGCCATTCGGTCTTTTCCTGGCGGTTGCCGTCACGGTCCTTCCAGGTTTCCGACGTGGCGATTCGCAGGTTGACCACCTCGCCGCCGTTGCTGAACGAGCGGCTTTCCGGGTCCTGGCCCAGATTGCCCACCAAAATCACCTTGTTCACGCCGGCCATGCCGCTCTCCTTTTTCGATTTGGATGAGCGTTAAGCCGCGCAGACGGCGGCGGCAACAGCCTATCCGAGCCCCAAGGCGACCGCGGTCCAGTAGGTCGCGCCGGCGGCGATATAGGCCAGCACGAACAGGTAGGTGACCATGAAGATCGGCCACTTCCACCCGTTGGTTTCGCGGCGGGTGACGGCGATGGTCGAGATGCACTGCGGCGCGAACACGAACCAGGCGAGGAAGGCGAGCGCGGTGGCGAGGCTCCATCGGCCCGCGATCCGTTGTTCGAGCGTCTGCAGCCCGCCTTCGTCCTCGGCATCGAGCGAATAGACGGTGCCGATCGCCGCGACCGCGACTTCGCGCGCGGCCATGGCGGGCAAGAGCGCGAGGCTGATGTCCTTGTTGAAGCCGATCGGCGCGACGACGACGTGGATCGCATCGCCGATCCGCCCCGCGATCGACACGTCGCTTTGTTTCTGCCCCGGTCCCGCCTGCGGGAAGCTGGCCAGCGCCCACAGGATGACAGTGGTCAACAGGATGATCGTGCCCGCGCGCTTGAGGAAAATCGCCGCGCGCTGCCACAGGCCGATCGCGACGTCGGCGAGGCGCGGCATCTGATATTTGGGCAATTCCATCATGAACGCCCCGCCGCCGCCTTTCACCACGGTCTTGCGCAGAGCGACCGCGGCGATCAGCGCGCCGACGATCCCGGCGAGGTAGAGCACGAACATCACCACGCCCTGCAGCCCGATCCCGGGCGCGAGCGAGCGCTCGGGAATGAAGGCGGCGATGATCAGCGTGTAGACCGGAAGCCGCGCCGAGCAGGTCATCAACGGCGCGACGAGGATCGTCGTCAGCCGGTCCTTGGGATCGGCGATTGTGCGCGTCGCCATGATCCCCGGCACTGCGCAGGCGAAGCTCGACAGCAGTGGGATGAACGCCCGCCCCGACAGCCCGGCATGACTCATCAGCCGGTCCATCAGGAAGGCGGCGCGGACCATGTAGCCGGTCGATTCGAGGACGAGGATGAATAGAAACAGGATCAGGATCTGCGGCAGGAAAACGATCACTGCGCCGACGCCCGCGAACAGCCCGTCGACAACCAGCGAGCGCAGAACGCCGCTGGGCATCGCGTCGCCGATCGCCTGGCCCAGTCCGATCGTTGCCGCCTCCAGCGCGTCGGCGGGGACCGCGGACCAGGCGAACACCGCCTGGAACATGACGAACAGGACGGCGGCGAGGATCAGCGGGCCGATGAAGGGGTGGAGCAGCACGCCGTCGAGGCGATGCGTGATCAGACGGGTCGGCGTTTCGCTGAGGATCGAGGCCATCGCGATATCGCGCGCGCGGCGTTGCAGCAGCAGCGGATCGTGGCTCGGCCCGTCGCCGGCGCGGATCTTCGTCGGCGTGGCGAGCAGGTCGCCGAGCGTGGTGCGAAGCTCGTCGAGCCCGCGCTTCCGCACCGCGACGGTTTCGATCACCGGAACGCCGAGCTGTTCCTCGAGCCGCTTGGCGTCAAGTTCGAGCCCGTCCCGCTTGGCAAGGTCGACCATGTTGAGCGCAACCACCGTCGGCAGGCCGAGGTCGATCAGCTGCAAGGCAAAGCGAAGATGGTTGTCGAGATTGGAGGCATCGACGACGATCAGAAGCGCCTGCGGAAGCCGTTCGCCCTGCTGCTTGCCGAGCAGGACATCGCGAGTGACTTCCTCGTCGGGACTGGTCGGGTCGAGGCCGTAGGCGCCGGGCAAGTCAACCAGTTCGATTGCCGACCCGTCGGGCAGGCTGGCGCGGCCGACGTGGCGCTCGACCGTGACGCCGGGGTAGTTGCCGACCTTCTGGCGAGCGCCGGTCAGCGCGTTGAACAGGACGCTCTTGCCGGCATTGGGGTTGCCGACGACCGCGACCAGCGGGAGTTCGATCATGCGGCCTCGGGAACGACTCGAACAGCGCGGGCGTGAACCTTGCGGATGGCGACGGTCATTCGGCCGACGCGAACCGCGAGCGGATCGCGCCCGAACGGACCAAGATGGAGCGGCTGGACCGCGACGCCTTCGTCGAAGCCGAAGTGGCGCAGGCGGCTCGCTTCGCCCTCGTCCAGCTCGGCCCAGGCGATCGCGGCGATCCGCGCCCGGTGTCCAAGCTTCAGTTGATCGAGAAAGAGATCGTCAGCCATTTGCGACTGATTATCAATAACAGCACGAAATGCAAAGCGCTATCGCTTATGCCTTAGCGCGGCGGGTAGCGCAGGCGGCCGAGGAATCGTGAAAGACTGGGCCGCGTCATATCGCTGCCCTTCCAGCCGGCCTTCCACTTTTCGAAGCGCATCACGTCGCCGAGGCGGCGGTCAAGGAAGGCGGCGGTGTCGGCAAAATCGTCGCTGTCATCGTCGAGCCACGCCAGCAGGGTCGAGGTGTAGACGCCCGCAAGGATGGTGCGCTTGGTGTAATGGTTGAAGTCGGTCGCGGTGTCGCCCGCCAGCCGCCACATCAGGTCCGCCGAGCGCCAGCCGGTGCGAAGCGCGAGCGGCACGTTTTGCGGCATCGACAGGATCGCGAGCGCCTTGCGCACCGCCTCCCGGGCCGGCGCGGTTGTTTCAAGGCGGAACCAGATCATCGAGCGGATGCGGTCGCGCACCTTCATCGCCGCGACGACTTCAGGCGTGAAATGCGCCTCCATTGCCGCGTCGACGCCCTGGATCCACGCGTCGATCATTCCCGCCGGATCCTTGGGATAGGCCAAGCGCGCCTGCGCCGCGTCGAAGCCAATCTGCGCGGCGGCGCTGTCGACTGCCGCTTGGGTCCATCCGTCGAACACGGCATTTTCGCCAACGGGAAGCGCGAGTCGGAGGCGAAGCGCCTCGAGCGGAGTGGGGTCGGCCATCGCCATTACTTGGGCACGGGCGCTTCGGCGCGCAAGTTCGGTGGTCCACTGTCGGGGCGTTTGACCAGTACCAGCGCGACCACGATCATCGCCGCGCCGGTCCAGTCGAGCGGAGTGAAGCTTTCGCCATAATAGAGCCAACCCAGCAGCGCGGAGAGCGCGGGCTGGGTCAGCATCGCGATCCCGACCACCAACGGCGGTACATGGCCAAGCGCGTAGACCAGCAGCCCCTGCCCCACGACCTGGCTGCACAGCGCCAGAGCGACGAGCCCGGTCCAGTCGGCGGGCACGACCTGTTCACCCGATACGATCGCGGCGGGGAGCAGCAGCGCCGCCCCGAACAGCGAGGCGATGAACAGCAGCGGAACCGGCTTCACTGTCCCGCGCGTCCGTTCGACCAGGATCAGGTAGCCGGTGTAGAGCAGCCCCGCGAGCGCCGACAGGAGGTCGCCGCGCAAATGCGCTGCCGACAGTTCGGCGCTGCCATACATCAGCAACCCGCAGCCGAGCGCCGCCAGCGCGAGCGCTACCGCCTGAACCAGCGACGGCCATTTGCGGATCAGCCACAGGCCCCATGCCGCGAACAGGAAGCTCGAGAGATTGCCGAACAGCGTTGCGTTGCCGAGCTTCGTCAACTCGATCCCCGCATGCCAGGCGGCAAGGTCGGCGGCGAAGAAGGCGGCGGCGAACAGGATCGCGACGGTCACGGCGCGCTTCGGCCAGTCGACCGGCTGCTTTGCCATCCGCGCGATCAGCCACAAGAATGGCAAGGCCAGCGCCAGCCGCCAGAAACCCGCCGAAATCGGCCCGACGCCGGAGTGGCGCACGAGGAACGGCCCCCCTGCCAGCGCAAGGTTTCCGACCAGAAGCGCGACGAACGCCCATGGATGCGCCCTTGGCAAGTTTCGATTTGCTACTATCTCTGCCACCCGGTCCCCTTACTAAGGAATGCTGCCCATGCCTACGTTGTTCGACCCCGTGGAATTGGGCGACCTCAGCCTTCCCAATCGCATCCTGATGGCGCCGCTGACTCGCGGACGGTCGAACCGCGAAGCGGTGCCGACGCCGATCATGGCCGAATATTATGCGCAGCGCGCGGATGCCGGACTGATCATTTCCGAAGCGACCGGGATCAGCCGCGAAGGTCTGGGCTGGCCCAATGCGCCGGGCCTGTGGACGCAGCAGCAGGTCGAAGGCTGGATGCCGGTCACCGAGGCGGTTCACAAGGCCGGTGGCCGCATCGTCGCGCAGCTGTGGCACATGGGGCGGCTGGTCCACGACAATGTCAGCGGCCTTCCGAACATCAGCGCATCGGCGACCAACGCGCCGCACTACGCCCACACCTATGAGGGCAAGAAGGATTATCCGCAGGCCCGCGCCGCGACGCACGACGACATTCAGCGCATCCTGGGCGACTATGCGACCGCGTCGCGCAACGCGATCGCGGCAGGGTTCGACGGCGTCCAGATCCACGGCGCCAACGGCTATCTGATCGACCAATTCCTTCGCGACGGCACCAACCTTCGCACCGACGATTATGGCGGGCCGGTCGAGAACCGCCTGCGCTTCATGCGCGAGGTCGTCGAGGCGGTGGTTGCCGAGGTTGGAACGGGCCTGACCGGCATTCGCCTGTCGCCCAACGGCGACGTTCAGGGTTGCGACGATAGCGACAATCACGCGCTATTCACCGCGGCGGCGGCGGCGCTCGAGGATCTCGGCGTGTCGTGGCTCGAACTGCGCGAGCCCGGTCCCGGCTCGACCTTCCGCCCGACCGACGAACCGCCGGTCAGCCCGGCGATCCGCAAGGTCTTTTCCGGGACGCTCGTGCTCAACAGCGACTATGTCGGCGGGACCGCGCAGGCGCGGCTCGACGAAGGCAATGCCGACGCGATCAGCTTCGGCCGGCCGTTCCTTGCCAATCCCGACCTCGTCGATCGGCTTCGCAAGGACGCCGAGCTCAACGATTGGGACGTCGGCACCTTCTACTCGCCGGGACCGCAGGGCTACACCGATTACCCGACACTGGGGGAACGTAACCCCGCCTGACCGGTTCGTCGTTCATCCAATCAGGAGGATGACGATGCGCAAGGATGTGATGGTTGGTGCGGCCGCGGTGGGCGCGGCCCTGCTCGGCGGTGCGGCGCTATACGTCCTGCGCGAGCGGCAGACCGAAGAACCCGACTACCGCGTGCTCGCGACCGATGGCGATTGCCAGATTCGCGAATATCCCGCGATCACGGTCGCCGAGACGGTCGTCGAGGGCGGACGCAAGGACGCGTTGGGCCGCGGCTTCCGCGTGCTCGCCGACTATATTTTCGCCAAGTCGCGGGACGGAGAGGAATTGCCGATGACGGTCCCCGTCATGCAGGACGCGGGCGATCCGATGGCGAGCGATCCGCCCTTGTTCGACGACGATCTGGAAGGCGCGTGGCGGACCCGCTTCGTCATGCCCGCCGGGCGGACCGAGGATGACCTTCCCGCCGCGCCCGACGGTGTCGACCTGATCGAGATCGGCGCACGCCGCGTCGCGGTGATCAGCTTTGCCGGTCGCGCCGACGATCGGTTGCTGGCCGAGCAGGAGGACCGGCTTCGCGGCTGGCTTGCCCGTCGCGGCGAGGCGAGCGAGGCCGAGCCCGAATATGCCTTTTACAATTCGCCGATGATTCCCGGACCACTGCGCCGCAACGAAGTGTGGTTGCCGCTCAGCTGAACGAGTTGCGGACGGCGAGCAGCGCCAGCGCGGCCTCGGCGGCGCCGGCGCCCTTGTTCGCCTGTGCCGGATCGGCACGAACGATCGCCTGCGCTTCATTCTCGACAGTGAGGATGCCGTTGCCGACCGCAAGCCCGTCCATCGTCAGCGCCATCAGGCCGCGCGCGCTTTCGCCGGCGACGATCTCGAAATGCCACGTCTCGCCGCGAATGACGACGCCGAGCGCGACATAGGCGTCGAAGCGCGAGCTTTCGGCGGCAAGCGCGATCGCGCCGGGGAGTTCGAGCGCGCCCGGAAGCGTGATCGTTTCGTGGCTATGCCCCGCCGCGTCGAGCGCCCCGCGCGCACCGGCGAGGAGCATGTCGTTGAGGTGAGCGTAGAAGCGCGCCTCGGCAATCAGCACATGGGCCATGTCAGGCGTCCTTCCCGGTGATGCAGCGTTCCTCGACGATCGCGAGGCCATATGCGCTCAGGCCGACCGGCGTGTGGCTGGTGTTGCTGAGCAGGATCATGTCGTGGATGCCGAGCGCGGCGAGGATCTGCGCCCCGATGCCATATCCGCGCAGCGTCGGATTGGCGTCACCCGGCTTGCCCGATCGGAGGTCGGTCGCGCGGCTGAGCGAACCGGCGGCGGCGGCATGCAGCGCGACGACCACGCCCGAGCCCTCGGCCTCGATCATCGCCATCGCCCCGTCGAGCAGGCCGGCGCGCGGGCTGGCCTCGCCAAGGAGGTCGGCGAACAGGTCGATCGAGTGCATCCGCACCAGCGTCGGCGCAGACGGGTCGATCGCTCCGTGGACGAGCGCTAGTTGCTCCTCGCCGCTCGCCTTGTCGCGGAACACGCGCGCCGTCCACGCCGCGCCCGACCGAGCGGTGAACCGCGTTTCCGCCACCGGCTCGACCATGTGGTCCTTTTTCAAGCGGTAAGCGATGAGGTCGCGGATCGTGCCGATCTTCAGCCCGTGGGTGCGCGCGAACTCCATCAGGCCGTCGAGGCGCGCCATCGTGCCGTCCTCGCTCATGATCTCGCAGATCACGCCCGAGGGATTGAGCCCGGCGAGCCGCGACACGTCGACGGCGGCCTCGGTATGACCGGCGCGCACCAGGACGCCGCCTGGACGGGCGACGAGCGGGAAGACATGGCCGGGCGAGACGATCGCGTCGGGCCCGTTCGACGAATCGATCGCCACCGCGATGGTGCGCGCGCGGTCGGCGGCGCTGATCCCGGTGGTGACGCCCTCGCGCGCCTCGATCGACACGGTGAAGGCAGTCTCCATCGAGGTGCGGTTGTTGCGAGTCATCGGCTCCAGCCCAAGCTGGTCGACCCGCGCCTTGCCGAGCGCCAGGCAGATCAGCCCGCGGCCATGGCGCGCCATGAAGTTGATCGCATCGGGGGTCGCCATCTGTGCCGGGATGATAAGGTCGCCCTCATTCTCGCGGTCGTCGTCGTCGACAAGGATGTACATGCGCCCGTTGCGCGCCTCGTCGATGATCGCTTCGGCCCCGACCAAAACGTCCTGGACGCCGCGGTCGAGCAGCTTTTCGAGCCGGACGAGCGTATCCGCGGTCGGATTCCAGTCGGCCGCGCCAAGCTTGCGGAGCGAGTTGGGGTGGAGGCCGGCGGCGCGGGCGAGGCCGCTACGGCTCGCCTCGCCCGAGGACACGAGGCTGCTGAGCCGTTCGATGAGATTGGTAGACATGAACGCCGGCTATCACATTCCAGTGTGATATGCCAGCGGGCCGATTCACATTCGTGCGGCGGCCATCCGCTCGAGATAACGTGCGAGCACGTCGATTTCGAGGTTGAGCTGGCGGCCGACGGCGATCCCGCCTAGCGTGGTGTGATCGCCGGTGTGGGGGATGAGGTTGACGGTGAACCGCGTCACGTCGCCCTCGTCGCGGACGTCGTTGACGGTCAGCGAGACGCCGTCGAGCGCGATCGATCCCTTGGGCGCGATCCCGCCCCCTAGCTTGCGCGGCGCGTCGATCGTGACCGTCCAACTGCCGCCGACCTCCTCCACCGAGGACACGGTTGCCACCGCATCGACGTGACCGGTGACCATATGCCCGCCGAGTTCGTCGCCCATGCGGAGCGCGCGTTCGAGGTTGAGGCGAGCGCCTTCATTCCACAGTCCGCCGCCGGTGCGCGCGATCGTTTCCGCGCTGACATCGACCGCGAACCAGTCGGGGCCCTTGTCGACCACGGTCAGGCAGGCGCCCGAGCAAGCGATCGATGCGCCGAGCGCAATGGTGTCGGTATCGTAGCGGCAGCCGATCACCAGCCGCGTGTCGCCGCGTTCCTCGCGGGTGCGAACCGTGCCGATGTCGGTGATGATTCCGGTGAACATGCGCGGCCTTTTCTTGTCGTATCATTTGGGCGGAAAATCGGATCCCGCTACTCCTGATGACACTCAGCTAATCCCTGACGCGCTCGTAGACTTCGAGCCGGTCGATGCCAAGGTGAGCGGCATCGGCGGCGCGCCAGCGGCCGTGGGCATCGGCGATCGCATCGAGCCCGATGTAGCCGACGCTCGACTTGCCCTCCCCGACCAGGATCGGGGCGCGGTAGATCAGGATGCGGTCGACCAGGTCGGCGGCGAGGAAGGCGGTCGCGGTCGACGATCCGCCCTCGACCAGCAGGTCGTTGACGTCATGAAGTCGATGGACATCCTGCGGAGAAGAAAGCGTTTCCCAGCCGTCGACGGGTTCGCCGCGGGTGAGCAGCGCCTTGCGCGGCGACCACATTTCCAGCCCCGGCAGGCGAACGTCCAGACTTGGCCGGTCGGCGAGGTAGGTACCGCGACCGACCAGGATCATGTCGCTCGCCGCGCGCTCAAGGTGGACGTGGGCGCGCGCGTCCTCCCCGGTGATCCACTTCGATTCGCCCGAGGGGAGCGCGATCTTGCCGTCGATCGACAGCGCCAGCTTGAGCGTGACGCGCGGACGGCCAAGCGCCATGCGGGTCAGATACCCGGCCATCGACCGGCGCGCGGCTTCGGCGCCGACGGCGACGTCGACCTCGATCCCGGCGTCGCGAAGGCGGGAGAACCCTTGGCCCGCGGTGCGCGGATCGGGATCTTCTAGCGCGGCGACGACGCGGCCGATCCCGGCGGCGGCGATCAGGTCCGAACAGGTCGGGCCGCGAACGCTTCGATGCGCGCAGGGTTCAAGCGAGGTATAGAGCGTGGCGCCCTTGGCTTTTTGACCGGCCTCTCCGAGCGCGACCGCCTCGGCATGCGGTCGGCCACCCGGAGCGGTCGCGCCTCGCCCGACGATCTCACCGTCCGCGACGATCACGCATCCGACGTTCGGATTGGGTGCGGTGCGTCCGCGCGCGGCGTCGCCTAGGCGGACGGCTTCGGCCATCCAGCGCGCATCGTCGCCCCCCGACCCGATCACGCGCGTGCCGCCGGCTTACATGCCAAGCTGTTTTTCCAGCGCCTGATATTCCTGACGGCGCTTCTCGGCCGCGGCGCGCTTCGCCTCGGCATCGATCTTCTGCTGGGCGATGATGTCGGCATCGGTGCGGTCGGGGGCGTAATTTTCGACATAGACGATTGTCGGCGGCGGGGCGGTGTTCACCTTCGCATCCACGGTGAAGATGATGAGGATGATCGTCGTCACCAGCAGCGACATGATCAGGCCGAGCACCTGTTCGCGGCTCCGCTGGCGAAGAAAGGCGCGAAGGTCGGCGAAGGCGGCGCGGGGGCTGACCGCGGGGGGAAGCATGGGCATGACGCCGTCAAAGATAGGGCGGGACGGCGCGCTTCGCCAGCCCCGCCCTTTTCACGTCACGCGTCGTCGAGCTGGAAGCGCAGCGTGATCACCGTCGTTGATTCCACCGCTTCGCCGTCGAGCGTCGCAGGGGCGTAACGCCACGCCCTGACGATATGACGTCGTGCCGCTTCCAGGAACGCCGGGTCGGCCGCCGCTGCGGGCTCGACCGCCGTCACCCGCCCGCGCGCATCGATCGTCAGGCGAAGGCGAAGCGACGCCTCTTCCTCCGACCGGATCTTCGACACGGGATAGGGCGGCCGGATCGAATCGGGCGGGGTGATGAAGCGCGCCGCCTTGCGCACCGGCATGACCAGCGGCCGCGGCGGTGGCTGCAGGGGCAAGTCGACATCTCCGCTGCCGATCGTGGGTCCGCTGTTTGGCGTCGTCGTTCCGCTGTCCAGCGTCGGCCCAGGCAAGGGGTTGGGCAGCGGACGTGGGGGCGGGGGGATCACGATCGTCTCGGTGCGAGGCTCCACCGTCTGGCGCGGTTCGACCGGCTCGGTCGGCTTGGGCGGAGGGGGCGGGGGCGGCTTGAGCGGCACGTTGAAGATGTCGATCGGTACCGGAAGGCCGCCGGGATCGATCGCCATCTTCGTGGTCAGGGCGATTCCGACCACTGCGATGTGGCCGATCAGAATCAGGCCGAGGAACTTGGGCGATCCGGCGCGCTCGGCGGGCCGGGACGGGGAAGCGTAACCTAACATCACGAGCCTCCTACTGGGAAGCTGTGATGATACACTATTACATTACGTTGACAAGCTGGTCTTGAAGGAAAGAAAAACCGTCAATTTCCTCAGTTTTGCGCGGCTGCCTGTAAGCGCGCCACGCTGCGAGCCTTGCCGATCAGGCGGATCATTGACGCCATCTCGGGGCCCGAGTCGCGACCGGTGAGCGCAAGGCGGAGCGGGTGGAACAGGCCCCGACCCTTGCGCCCGGTGTCCTGCTTGAGCGCGTCAGTGAGCGCCTTCCAGGGATTGTCGTCCCACTCGATCGTCGCGGCGATTTCGGCCGCCGATGCGAGGAACGGCTTGTCGTCTGGCACGACTTCCGGCGTTGCGATGTCGCCGTGGAGGACATCGATCCAGTTCGCCGCCTCGCCGAGATGTGCAAGGTTTCCGCGCAAGGCCGCCCACTCCGCTTCGCCGAGTTCGGCAGGCAGTCGGTCGGCGACCTGCGCGTAGTCGAGCGCGTGAAGCAGCTTTGCGTTGAGCAGTTCGAGCTCGGCCAAATCGAAATGAGCGGGCGCTCGCCCGAAGGTCGCGAAGTCGAACCCGGCAGCGAGGTCGTCGAGCGTCGCACGCGCTTCGACCGGCTGGCTGGTGCCGAGCCTCGCCAGCAGCGAATTGACCGCCATCGGTTCGATCCCGGCGTCACGGAGCGCGTCGACGCCGAGTGAGCCCAGCCGCTTCGACAGCTTGCCCTCCGCCGCGACGATCAGCGCTTCGTGCGCGAAAGCGGGCGGCGCGGCGCCGAGCGCGGCGAACATCTGCAGCTGCACCGCGCTGTTCGAGACGTGATCCTCGCCGCGAACGACGTGGGTGATGCCAAGGTCGATGTCGTCGATCACCGAGGGCAACAGATAGAGCCAGCTGCCGTCGGCGCGGCGGACCACAGGGTCGCTAATCAGCGCGGGGTCGAATTTCTGGTGGCCGCGGACAAGGTCGTCCCACTCGATCGGGGCATCGTGGTCGAGGCGGAAACGCCAGTGCGGCGCGATGCCGTCGGGGACCGGCGCGTCCACCGGCTTGCGCTCGTACACCGGCGGCAGGCCGCGACCGAGCAGCACCTTTCGGCGGACGTCGAGTTCCTCGGGCGTTTCGTAGCAGGCGTAGACTCGGCCCGCGTCACGAAGGCGCTGGAATTCGCGCTCGTACAGGTCGAACCGCTCCGACTGGCGCGCCTCGCCGTCGGGGATCAGGCCAAGCCAGCCAAGATCGGCGCGGATCGCGTCGACATGCTCGTCGCGGCTGCGCTCGGCATCTGTATCGTCGATCCGCAACAGGAAGCGCCCGCCATGCGCCTTGGCGAACAGTGCGTTGTGAAGCGCGGTGCGGATGTTGCCGACGTGAAGCCGGCCGGTCGGCGAGGGGGCGAAACGGGTGGTGACGGTCATGCGCCGCCTATACGCCATCGCGGGGCGGAGGCCAGAGAGGCGTCAGCGGGTGTGGAAGGCGTTCGTGATCGGGTAGCGGCGATCGCGGCCGAAATTGCGGCTGCCGAGCTTCACCCCCGGCGGGGCTTGGCGGCGTTTGTACTCGGCCCGAAGCAGCTTCTTCTCGATATCGGCAACCAGCGCGGGATCGGCGCCGGTTGCCTCGGCGGTCTCGCGCACCGACAGTTCGCGCTCGACCATCGCTTCAAGGATGCGGTCGAGCAGCGGATAGGGCGGAAGGCTGTCCTCATCCTTCTGATCGGGTCGAAGCTCGGCAGTCGGGGGCTTGTCGATCACGCGTTGCGGCATGACCGGACCGTCGGGGCCGAGCGCGCCCTTCGGCCGATGCGCGTTGCGCCAGCGCGACAGGGCGAAGCAGGTCGTTTTGTACGCGTCTTTCAGCACCGAGTAGCCGCCAGCCATGTCACCGTAGAGCGTGGCATATCCGACCGACATCTCGCTCTTGTTGCCGGTGGTGAGCAGCATCTGCCCTTCGGCGTTGCTCAGGGCCATCAGCGTGACCATCCGCAACCGCGCCTGAATATTCTCCGCCGCCAGCCCCTCGATCCCCGGGAGCATGTCGGCAAGCGCATTCACGCCGGGGACGATCGGGATGACGTCATGCCGCACGCCGAGCAGGCGCGCGCATTCGGCGGCATCCTCCAGGCTGTGGTCCGAGGTATATTTGGACGGCATCATCACGCAGCGCACCCTGTCCGCCCCAAGCGCATCGACCGCGACCGCGGCGCTGAGCGCGCTGTCGATCCCGCCGCTGAGGCCCAGGATGACGCCCGGGAAGCCGTTCTGGCCGACATAGTCGCGAAGCCCGACCACCATCGCGCGATAGATGTCCTCAGGGTAGGGCGCGAGCGTCGCGCGCGGCCCGGGCTCGCAGCGCCAGCCATTGGGACCGCGCACCCAGTCGGTGAGCTGAAGCGCCTCCTCCCAATCGGGCATCTGCACCGCGACGCCACCATCGTCGTTGACGACGAAGCTCGACCCGTCGAACACCAATTCGTCCTGCCCGCCGACGCGGTTGAGGTAGGCCATCGGCAGCCCGCACTCGATCACCCGGTCGCGCACCAGCCGACCGCGAAGATCGTCCTTGTCGAGTTCGAACGGACTTCCGTTGGGCACCAGCAGGACTTCGGCGCCGGCGCGCGCCAGGTGGGCGACGACCTTTTCCTGCCAGATGTCCTCGCAGATGGGCACGCCAATCCGGACGCCGCGAAACTCGATCGGGTCGGGCAGGGGCCCGTGCGCGAACACACGCTTTTCGTCGAAGGTGCCGTAATTGGGGAGCTCATGCTTAAGCGTGCGCCCGACGATGCGCCCGTCGTCGGCAAGGATCATCGCGTTGTAGTTCACGCCGCCTTCGGAATGGATCGTTCCGAACAGGATCGCGGGCCCCGGCTCGGCGGTCGCGTCGACCAGCCGCTCGGCCGCTTCCATCGTCCGCCGCACAAATTCTGGCTTCAGGATCAGGTCTTCGGCCGGGTAGCCGGGCAGCTGCATTTCGGGAAAGAGCACGAGGTCCGCGCCCTCTGCCCCTGCCCGTGCGCGCCATTCGAGCATCGCCGCGGCATTGCCGTCGAGGTCGCCGACGCGCTGGGTCATCTGTGCAAGGGCGATGCGAAGCCGATCGGTCACGCCACGTGCAATAGCGCCGCGGCGCGTCACCGCAACCTTGCCCTGACCGCCAACGCGACTAAGAGGGCGTCAGGGGCCACCGACACGGATGATCGACACATGAAGCTGCTCGCCGGGAATTCGAACCTGCCGCTGGCGAAAGCGATCGCCGATTACCTCGAATTGCCGTTGACCGGCGCCAGCGTCCGTCGCTTCGCCGACGAGGAAGTGTTCGTCGAAGTGCATGAGAATGTGCGCGGCGAGGACGTGTTCGTCATCCAGTCGACCAGCTTCCCGACCAACGACAATCTGATGGAACTGCTGATCTGCATGGATGCGCTGAAACGCGCGTCGGCCAAGCGGATCACCGCGGTCGTCCCTTATTTCGGCTATGCCCGGCAGGATCGGAAGCCAGGTCCACGCACCCCGATCTCGGCCAAGCTGGTCGCCAACATCATCACCAAGGCCGGCGCCGACCGCGTGCTGACGATGGATCTCCACGCCGGGCAGATCCAGGGCTTCTTCGACATTCCGACCGACAATCTATGGGCTGCGCCAGTGATGGCGGCGGATATCCAGGCGCGATACTCGGCGAAGAACCTCATGGTGGTGTCGCCCGACGTCGGCGGCGTGGTGCGCGCGCGCAGCCTTGCCAAGCGGTTGGACAACGCGCCGCTGGCCATCGTCGACAAGCGCCGCGAGCGCGCCGGCGAGTCCGAGGTGATGAACATCATCGGCGACGTCGAAGGGCATTGCTGCATCCTGGTCGACGACATTGTCGATTCGGCAGGGACGCTCTGCAACGCCGCCGCCGCGCTGAAGGACCAGGGCGCGACCGAGGTCATCGCTTATTGCAGCCACGGTGTCCTGTCGGGCGCCGCCGAAGCGCGCGTGGGTGCGTCGGTGCTGACCGAGCTGGTGGTTACCGATTCGATCTATCGCGAGGGCCTCAGCGTCGGAGGCAAGATCCGCCGACTGACCATCGCGCCGCTGTTCGGCGAGGCGATTCACCGGATTGCCGATGAAAGCAGCGTGTCGAGCCTGTTCGACTAAGCTTGCGCAAAACCGCACCGTCTCTTAAGGGGCGCGCTTTCCAGATCGTTGGAAAAACGAATCGCCCGGCCAGTTAGGGCTGCCGTGGCGGTTTTCATAACGTCGTCCCCCAGGGAAACCTGCGCGGGACTACAAGGAGACGAAAATGCCCAAGCTCAAGACCAAGAGCGGCGTGAAGAAGCGCTTCAAGCTCACGGCCACGGGCAAGATCAAGCACGGCGTCGCTGGAAAGCGCCACCGTCTGATCAGCCACAACGCCAAGTATATTCGCCAGAACCGCGGCACCTTCGTGCTTGCCGAGGCCGACACGGCCCGCGTCAAGCTCTGGGCCCCTTACGGCCTCAACTAGGAGCTAGCGAACCATGGCACGCGTCAAAAGGGGTGTAACCACCCGCGCAAAGCACAAGCGGATCTTGGAAAATGCGAAGGGCTATTACGGCCGTCGCAAGAACACGATCCGTATCGCCCGCCAGGCCGTCGAAAAGGCCGGGCAGTACGCCTATCGCGATCGCAAGGTTAAGAAGCGCAGCTTCCGCGCCCTGTGGATCCAGCGCATCAACGCCGCCGTCCGCGCCGAAGGCCTGACCTATGGTCAGTTCATCCACGCGCTGAAGCTGGCGAACATCGACCTGGACCGGAAGGTCTTGGCCGACATCGCGATGCACGAAGGCGAAGCATTCTCGGCCATCATCGCCCAGGCGAAGGCCGCGCTTCCCAAGGAAGCCAAGCAGGCCGCGTAAACGACCGACTTGTGAAACAGACAAGGGCGCTGCCGGCGACGGCGGCGCCCTTTTCCTATGGGGCGACCGGTACCCGCTCGAGCGCCTCGCGGTCCCAGCCGGCAAGCTCGGCAGCAGCGGCGTAAGTGCTTTCCAGAAAGGCGAGCAGCGTCGCGGCTGGGTCCGCGGCGGTCCGCACCGCTTCGTAAGGCAATACGAATTCGCCGAGTGCCTCGTCGAACCGCGCGGCGTCGGGTTGCACGGCCGCCGCGCTGAACCCGTCGGGCGAGGGATAGGCGTAGCTGTAGAAGATCGGCTCGCTCACCATTGCCGCACCGCCGGGCCAGAAGCCCGCGCTCGAGACTTCGTGGCTATAGGCCTCACGCGTAATGCGGTCGGGAAGGCCAGGGATTCCGCCCGGATGCGGCGGCGCCAGCTTACCCGAGAAGCGCGTGACCGCGAGGTCGAAGCTTCCCCAGAAGAAATGCACCGGGCTGCACTTGCCCGCAAAGCCTGCGCGGAAGCGGTCGAACACGGGTTCGATCAGTGACAAAGCAGCGTGCAGCCGCTCGGCGCTGTCTTCAGAATAAACACGCGGGGCGACATCCTGAGCGAAGGGAAGCGCGCCCTCGATCTCGTTGGGTACGCCGTTGAAGTTGGACGGCAGCCCATGCGCGTCGAGCATGGCAACGAGGTTGCGATGCAGCGCCGCAACGCTTCCCAGATCGATCGGCAGCACGTCGCGCTCGCCATCGCCCGCGCTCAGCACGATCGCGTGGCGGGTCAGGTCGATCGTCAGCGCGAAAGTGAGGTTGGGCGCGGCGATCGGCTCGATCGTCAGGCCCTCGGGCACCGGGTGAAGCGTCACGTTCCAGCCGTGGTTGGTCCAGGTCGAATGAGCGACGCGAAGCTTGCCGAGCATCTGGCTGGCGAAATGGAGCAGCGCGATCGTGTCATGATCCTGCTGTTCGTCGAGACGTGGCCACGGCATCGGCACCCTCCCCTTGCTGAGTCGCCAGCCTACTCCGCGCCACGAGGTGCGGGAAGCCCGGTCACGAGCCACTTAACGCCGCGCCCGGGCCGCGATATCAACGAGGCATCATTCGTTTGGGGGAACGACCATGTTGCTGACTTTCCTTGCCGCCGCGCTCGCCATGCAGACCCCGGCCGATGCCTCGACCGAGGCCGAAGTTTCGGCCTTCCTGGCCGCGCTTCCTGAATATGAGACGATCGATCAGCCGGCGAAGGAAGATGCCGCCACGGCGGAGCAACGAGCGCTCGCCGAAAAGGAGCATCCGAAGCAGGTCGATGCGGTCCGGCTGATATTCCGCGACTTCACCGCGTGCACTGCCAAGGCGAACAATGACGCGGTGCGCCGGGCGCTTCGGGAGACCGCGCTGAAACTGACGTCGGCGCAGCGCCGCGAGCTGACTGCATTCTACAAGAGCCCCGACTACGCCCGTCTGAAGGCGGTGACCAAGGACGGGCAGGCGAGCGACGCCGAGGCCGAGCCCGTGCTCGACGACCTGGCCAAACGCTACCCGCTCAACGAATTCCATGCCGCGACCAAGCAGGTTTCAAGCGACATGACGCTGTTCGGCCTGATGTTCGAAGCGCTCGACCGCTGCGACGTCGAGAAGCGCAAGGGACTAGACCGCCTGTTCGATTAGCCTCGATCGAGCATCGGGTAGGCGGGAAGCGTCAAAAACTCCTCGAATGCGTCGTCGGTGACCAAGCGGTAGAGCAGGCGCGCCGCCTCAGCGACATGGGGCGCGTCGCCGAGTGCGAGCACCTCCTCCTGGTGCCAATGTTCGAACAGGTCGCGGCTGAAGCGGACGTCGTCGTCGAACGGCGACTCGAAGCGGAGCCACTGCCATAGCTGCGCTCGGCAGATCTCCGCCGTCGCGGCATCCTCCATCAGATTGTAAAGCGGCACCGCGCCCCGCCCGCCGAGCCATGCGGCGATGTACTGGATGGCGACGCGGATGTTCTCGCGTGCCCCCGCCTCGGTGCGCGGCCCCTCGTGGAGCGACAGCATCGCCTCGCGGCCCGGGATCGACGGCGGCATGACGTCAAGCTGGTTTCGGTCAACCTTGTCAAAGGCTTCCATCGCCACCGGCACCAGCGCGGGGTGTGCGACCCAGGTGCCGTCGTGGCCGTTGGCGACCTCGCGCTGCTTGTCGGCGCGCACCTTCGCGAAGGCAACAGCATTGGCCGCTTCGTCCCCTTTGACCGGGATGAACGCCGCCATCCCGCCCATCGCGAAGGCGCCGCGCCGGTGGCAGGTCGCCACCAGCCGCAGCGAGTAAGCGGCAAGGAAGGCGCGATCCATCGTCATCGCCGAGCGGTCGGGGGTCAGCCAGTCGGGCGAGCGGCCGATCCGCTTGATCGCCGAGAAGATGTAGTCCCAGCGGCCGCAGTTGAGCCCGACGACATGCTCCTTCAGTGCATGGAGGATTTCGTCCATCTCGAAGGCGGCCGGGAGCGTTTCGATCAGCACGGTGACCTTGATCGTCCCGCGCTCCAGCCCGAGAGCATCCTCGCAAGTTGAGAGCACGTCCGACCACAGCGCGGCCTCCTCCATGCTCTCGAGTTTGGACAGGTAGAAATAGGGGCCGCTGCCCGCCGCCAACGCGGCGCGGGCATTGTGGACGAGACAGAGCGCGGCGTCGAAGAAGGCGCCCGACACCGGCGCGCCGTCGACGCGGCAATGGACTTCGTCGAGGTGGAGGCCGCGCGGGCGGACGATGAGCACCGCCGGATCGGCGCCGATCGCATAGGCTTTCCCGCTGCCGGAATCGGTGAAGGCGAGTGTCCCCGCCCAGCGATCCTTGAGGTTAAGTTGCCCCCGCAGCAGCTCGTCCCATCGCGGCGACGTCGCATCCTCGAAATCTGCCATGAACACCTTCGCGCCCGAGTTGAGCGCGTTGATGACCATCTTGGCATTGGTCGGACCGGTGATCTCGACCCGCCGATCGGTGAGGTCGGCCGGGATCCCGCCGATCCGCCAGTCGCCGTCGCGAATGGCGGCGGTGTCGGGCCGGAAGTCGGGCCGCGCCCCGCCGTCATACGCTTTTTGCCGCTCAAGGCGGGCAGTGAGCAGGTCGTGCCGCCGCTCGTCGAAGGCCCGGTGAAGCGCCGCGACCAAGGCGAGCGCCTCCTCGGTGAGCACCTCGCCCGACCGCGCCACGCCACTGGAGGTGATGTCCGCCGCCGTCCGCTCGATCACGCTCACTGGCCCATCCCCTGCGGTTCGACCGCGATCGAGTAACGCGTGGTGGCGTTGCAGCGGTCGCGGAAGGTCAGCCGCTGCCACTCGGTGCGCGCGCGGCCTTCGTCCGCGAACGGACCGGCCATGGTTTCGGTGCCCGGGGTGATCCGGGCGAAGTTGCAGTCGGCATAATCGCCGCCGACGATCCAGTAACGATGGGTCATGATGCGGGCTCCCGTCAGGCGTGGGCGAACTGCGCGGCTTCGGTCGATTCGGCGAGTGCGCCGGTCGACGCTTGCCCGGCCGAGATCGCGCTGGCGACCGCGTCGAAATAGCCGGTGCCGACCTCGCGCTGGTGACGGGTGGCGGTGTAGCCCGCCGCCTCGCTCCCGAACTCGGCCTGCTGAAGCCGCGAATAGGCCGCCATCCCCTCGTCGCGATAGCCGCTCGCCAGTTCGAACATCGAATAGTTGAGGCTGTGGAAGCCCGCGAGCGTGACGAACTGAAACTTGTAGCCCATCGCCCCCAGCTCGCGCTGGAATTTGGCGATGGTGGCGGCGTCGAGCTTCGCTGCCCAGTTGAAGCTGGGCGAGCAATTGTAGGCGAGCAGCTTGCCCGGATGCACCGCGTGCACCGCCTCGGCGAACTGGCGCGCCTCGTCGAGGTTGGGATGGCTGGTTTCCCACCATAGCAAGTCGGCATGCTCGGCGAATGCCAGCCCACGCGCGATGCAATGGTCGAGCCCGGTGCCGTCCTTGAGGCGGAAGAATCCTTCGGGAGTCCGCTCACCGGTCAGGAACGGCCGGTCGCGCTCGTCGATGTCCGAGGTGATCAGCTTGGCGCTTTCGGCGTCGGTGCGCGCGACAAGCAAGGTCGGCACGCCCATCACGTCGGCGGCGAGCCGGGCTGCGTCGAGGTTGCGCACCGCCGCCTGCGTCGGAATGAGCACCTTTCCGCCAAGGTGGCCGCACTTCTTTTCACTCGCCAGTTGGTCCTCGAAATGGACCCCGGCCGCGCCCGCCTCGATATAGGCCTTCATGATCTCGAAGCAGTTGAGCGGCCCGCCGAACCCGGCCTCCGCATCGGCGACGATCGGCGCGAACCAGTCGCGTGAGGCACCGCCTTCCTGATGCTCGACCTGGTCGGCGCGCTGCAGCGTGCGGTTGATCCGCCGCGCAAGCTCCGGCCCACTGTTGGCGGGGTACAGCGACTGGTCGGGGTACATCGCGCCGGCGGTGTTGGCGTCGGCCGCCGCCTGCCAGCCCGACAGATAGATGGCGTCGAGCCCGGCGCGGACCATCTGCATCGCCTGGTTGCCGGTGACCGCGCCGAGGGCGCGCACCGGGTCGGGCTGCTTGAGCCGCTCCCACAGCTTGAGCGCGCCGCGGCGGGCGAGTGAATGGTCGGGGACGAACGAACCGCGCAGCCGAGCGACATCGTCGGCCGAATAGGGGCGAACGATTCCTTCGAAGCGACCGGGAGGGGCGGGGACGAACTGGTCAAAACTTGTCATGGGCTTGCTCTCTTCGCGTACCGTCATTGGCTGATGGTGCAGTGCAACAGAGGCGGGTCGCAAAAGCACCGGCAATTAGTGCGGCCTTGTCACATCGTGACTTGTGATCGTTGAGCGAAGTTGACAGCATCGCCCTTATGTCCACCGCCAAGCTCTTCCTAGGCCACCGCCTGCGCCGCCTGCGCCGCGATCAGTCGCTGTCGCAAACCGACATGGCGGGAACGCTCGGGATCAGTCCAAGCTATCTCAACCACCTCGAACGCAATCAGCGCCCGGTCACTGCGACGCTGCTCCTACGATTGGCCGAACGCTACGAGATCGACGTGCGCAGCTTTGCCGCGGGCGGCGGGACGCGCACCGGACCTGACGAACTGTCGGAAATCTTTGCCGACACGCTGCTCGGCGACCTCGGGGTCCCGCGCTACGAATTGGCCGAGTTGGCGCACAATGCCCCCGCGATCGCCGACGCCATTGCCCGCCTCTATGGCGCGCTGAAGGAGGCCGACCGTCATCCGAGCATGGCCGAAGGCGGCGATGCGCGGGTGCTGGTTACGCCGGAGAATTGGGTGCGCGACTATATCCAGCAGCACCGCAACCATTATCCCGAACTCGAGCGGTGTGCCGAGACGCTCGGCGGCGCGCTGAGCGATCCGCTGTCGATGGCCGAACCGATGCGGCGACGGCTGAAGGACGCGTGGGGGATCGACGCACGCGTCGTGCCGCAGGCCGATCTGGGCGGGATCAGCCAGCAGTTCGATCCCGATCGCCGTCAGTTGCTGCTGTCGTCGCAACTTCGCGCGGAGAACCGGACCTTCGCGCTCGCCTACCAACTGGCGCTGACCGAGTTCGCCGACGTGCTGACCACGATGGTCGCCGCCGCCGCGCCGCCCGACGAGGGCATCGCGCAGCTGCTCCACATGAGCCTGGCCAACTATGCCGCGGGCGCGATCATGATGCCCTACGGCCGTTTCCTGCGCGCGTGCGAGGAGATGCGTTATTCGATCGACCGGCTGTGCGGCGAGTTCGGCGCCAACGTCGAGCAGGTCGCGCATCGCTTCACCACGCTCGGCCGCCCCGGAGCGCGCGGCGTGCCCTTCTTCATGCTGAGGGTCGATCCCGCGGGCAACATCTCGAAGCGTTACGCCGGCGACCAATTTCCCTTCTCGCGCTTCGGCGGCACCTGCCCGCGCTGGAACCTGCACGCGGCGTTCCAGGCGGCGGGGCAGGTCGTCACGCAGCTGATCGAGACGCCCGACGGCCACCGTTATTTCACCGTCGCACGGACGATCGAACGACCGATCAAGACCGACCTGTCGGGCGGACTGATGGCGATCGGTCTTGGCTGCGACATTGCCCATGCGCACAAATTGTCGTGCGCCGAAGGGATTGACCTCGAGCGAGCGCCGGTGACCCCGGTCGGGCCGGCGTGTGCGCTGTGTCCACGCACCGACTGCGGCTATCGCGCGACCGCGCCGGCGGGACGCAAGCTGGCGGTCGATCGGCTGCAGAAGACGATTTCGCCTTATCCGTTCGTGGCAGGATAAAGACGAACCGCACGCACCTTTGATTGTGCGGCGCGGCGACGCTAAGGCGCTGGGCGATGGAACCGCAGCAGATTACCGCCGATATCGCCGCCGCCCCCGACCTCGCCGCGCTGGACGCCCTGCGCGTTGCGACGCTGGGCAAGTCGGGCAGCGTCACCGCCTTGATGAAGACGCTTGGCGGCATGACGCCAGAACAGCGCCAGAGCGAAGGCCCCAAGATCCACGCGCTGCGCGAAGCGGTCACGGCCGCGATCGCCGACCGCAAGGCCGCGCTCGAGACCGCCGAACTCGATCGCCGCCTCGCCACCGAGCGCGTCGACCTGTCGCTTCCGGCGCGTGAAACGCCGAAGGGGTCGATCCATCCGGTCAGTCAGGTGATGGACGAACTCGCTGAAATCTTCGCCGACCTTGGCTTCGCGGTCGCCGAAGGTCCCGAGATCGAGGACGACTGGCACAATTTCACCGCGCTCAACATTCCCGAGACGCATCCCGCTCGCGCGATGCACGACACCTTCTACGTCGAGGGCGAGGCGCCGCGGATGGTGCTGCGCACGCACACCTCGCCGGTGCAGATCCGCACGATGATGTCGCAGAAGCCGCCGATCCGCGTGATCGCGCCGGGGCGCGTCTATCGCAGCGATTCCGACGCGACCCACACCCCGATGTTCCACCAGATCGAAGGTCTGGTGATCGATCGCGGGATCCACATGGGTCACCTCAAGTGGACGCTCGAGACCTTTCTTAAGGCCTTTTTCGAGCGCGACGACATCGTGCTTCGCCTGCGACCGTCTTATTTCCCCTTCACCGAGCCGTCGGCCGAGGTCGATGTCGGCTGGTCGATGGAAAAGGGGCGCCGCGTCGTCGGCGGGTCCGAAGGATGGATGGAAGTGCTGGGCAGCGGCATGGTTCACCCGCGCGTCATCGCAAATTGCGGGCTTGATCCCGCCGAGTGGCAGGGCTTCGCCTTCGGCACCGGCGTCGACCGGCTGGCGATGCTCAAATATGGCATGGACGACCTGCGCGCCTTTTTCGACGGCGACCTTCGCTGGATGAAACATTATGGGTTCGGCTTCCTCGACGTTCCCACGCTGAGCGGGGGAGTCGGCGCATGAAGTTCACCCTTTCGTGGTTGAAGGACCACCTCGACACCGACGCTGACGCAACCGTCATTTCGGAAACGCTGACCCGCATCGGGCTTGAAGTCGAAAGCGTCGACAATCCCGCCGAGGCACTTGCGCCGTTCCGGGTGGCGCGCGTGCTGACCGCCGAACGCCATCCGCAGGCGGACAAGCTGCAGGTGCTGACCGTCGATACCGGCGAGGGCGAACCGCTGCAGGTCGTGTGCGGCGCGCCCAACGCGCGCGCCGGTCTGGTCGGCGTGTTCGGCGGCGCGGGGACCTATGTCCCGGGCAGCGACTTCACGCTGAAGAAGACGTCGATCCGCGGGGTCGAATCCAACGGCATGATGTGTTCGTCGCGCGAGCTCGAGCTTGGCGACGATCATGACGGCATCATCGAGCTTGCCCCCGACGCTCCGGTCGGTGCGAGCTACGCCGACTATGCCGGGCTCGACGACGCGGTGTTCGATGTCGCGATCACGCCCAACCGCCAGGATTGCATGGGCGTCCGCGGGATCGCGCGCGACCTTGCCGCCGCGGGCCTTGGCACGTTGAAGCCGCTCAAGATCGAAGCCGTCGCCGGGACGGGTGCCGGACCGGAGGTTCGCCTCGACGATCCCTATGGCTGCCCAACATTCTACGCCCGCCGCATCGACGGGGTGACGAATGGCGCCTCGCCCGAGTGGATGCAGGCGCGGCTGAAGGCGATCGGTCAGAAGCCGATCAGCGCACTGGTCGATATCACCAACTACATCATGTTCGACCTTGGGCGACCGCTCCACGTTTACGACGTCGCCAAGCTCTCCGGCCCGATGATCGTCCGCAAGGCGAAGGCGGGCGAGGAAGTGGTCGCGCTCAACGGCAAGAGCTACACGCTCGACGAGACGATGACCGTGATCGCCGACAATCATGCCGCGCACGACATCGGCGGGATCATGGGCGGCGAGCATTCGGGCGTTCAGGCCGACACGACCGACATCATCCTCGAATGCGCCTTCTTCGACCCCGAGAGCATCGCCCGCACCGGGCAGAAGCTCAACCTGACCAGCGACGCCCGCCAGCGGTTCGAACGCGGCGTGGATCCCGATTTCGTCGAAGGCGGGATCGAGTTCGCCACGCGCATGATCCTCGAGCTGTGCGGTGGCAGCCCGAGCGACGTCACACGCCGCGCCGCGCTGTACGACCAGGCCGACGACGTGCCCGAGCATGAGCACCGCTTCCGCTACGATCCCACGCTTACCGAGACGCTCGGCGGGATTTCCGTGCCCGAACCGCAGCAGCGCGACATCCTGTCGCGGCTCGGCTTCGAAGTCGGCGAAGACTGGTCGATCGTGGCGCCGGGCCGCCGCCGCGACGTCCACGGTCCTGCCGACATCGTCGAGGAAGTGCTGCGGATCGTCGGCTACGACGCCATTCCCTCGACCCCGCTTCCGCGTGCCGAAGGCGTCGCCCGCCCGACCGCGACCCGATCGCAGATGATCGAGCGCCGGGTTCGCCGCGCCGCCGCCGCGCGCGGGCTCGACGAGGCGGTGAACTGGAGCTTCATCGGCGAGGCCGACGCCGCGTTGTTCGGTGGCGCCGCGCACGTGCTCGCCAATCCGATTAGCGAGGAAATGAAGCACATGCGTCCCTCGCTGCTTCCCGGCCTTGCCGCTGCCGCACGCCGCAACGTCGATCGCGGCGCGACATCTGTCCGCTTGTTCGAGCTTGGCCGGCGCTACCTCGCCGACGGAGAGAAGCCGACCGTCGGGCTGCTGCTGGCGGGCGACCGCGGGCCGCGCGACTGGCAGGCCGGCAAGCCCGGCCGTTTCGACGCCTACGACGCCAAGGCCGAGGTCATGGCGCTACTGGAAGCGGCCGGCGCACCGGTGGCGAACCTGCAACTTGACATGAACGCGGGCGACACCTGGCACCCCGGCCGATCGGCGACGCTGCGCCTCGGCAAAGCGATATTGGCCGCGTTCGGCGAACTGCATCCGCGCGTGGCCAAGGCGCTCGATGCGCCCGACGGCACGGTCGCGGCAGAACTCTACCTCGACGCGATCCCGCCCGCGCGCGGATCAGGCCGCGCTCGCGCCGCCTTCACTCCACCCGCGCTTCAGCCGGTGACGCGCGACTTCGCGTTCATCGTCCCGCCCGAACTTGCCGCCGATGCGCTGCTCCGCGCGATCCGCGGCGCCGACAAGGCGTCGATCACGGGCGTGCGCCTGTTCGATCGTTATGAAGGCGACGCCGGCCTGAGCCTTGCGGTCGAGGTCGCGCTGCAACCGGGCGAGAAGAGCTTCACCGAAGCGGAAATCGCCGCGATCGGTGAGCGCGTCGTCGCGGCCGCGGCGAAGCTGGGCGCTACGCTTCGAGGGTAAGCGCGTTGATCGCGGCGTGGACGCGCGCTTCGATCTCGGGGCGCTTCAGGCCGGCGGGAATGACTTCGCCGACCTTGAAGTGGACGGTGCCCGACCGCTTGAGGAAGCCCTTGTGCCACAGCCTGCCGACGTCGTGCGCGACCGGGACGACCGGCAGGCCGAGCGCACGGTAAAGGCCGGCGAAGCCCGGGCGCAGCGGTGGCGATTCGCCGTAGGCGATGCGCGTTCCTTCGGGGAAGATGATCACCGGGCGCCCGCCGGCGACCGCCGCCTTGGCCTCGGCCATCATCACCCGCAGCGCCGCCGCGCCAGCCTCCCGGTCAACGCCGATGACGCCGTAGCGCCGCGTGACCCAGCCGAAGAGCGGGATTACCGTCAGCTCTCGCTTCATCACCACCACCGGCGTATCCGCGAAGTGGAGCGTATCGACCGCTTCCATCATCGACTGATGCTTGACCGCGATCAGGTAGGCGCCGTCGGGAATGCGGCCGTCCCACTCGATCCGGATCCGGAGTACATGCTTCACGAGCAGATGGTGGAACGCCGACCATGCATGGACCACCGCCTGCACCGGCCGGTCGCCGAACGGCGCGACCGCGATCACGGTGAGCACGTAGACCAGCGTGCCGGGATAGAAGAGCAGCGCGAACAGCGCAGAGCGTATCGCATCCATCAGATGTCGAGCCAGACGCTGAGCCGGCGCAACACCAGCTTATTATATTCGGCGAACAGGGTCATGAATCCCGGCTCGGTTCGCACGCCGTCGGGGACGATGGTATAGCGGTCGTCGAAGGCGCGGTTGAACTCGTACATGGCGCGGCGCATGTGCCAGTCGCTGGTGACGAGGCGGAAACGCTTGTAGCCGCGCCGGTCGAGCCAGCGCTTGGCCTCCTCCGCGTTCGATCGCGTGTCGACCGATTCCGATCCAAGATCGACGCAGCAGCGGAACAGCTCGCGCTTCTTGCCGCCGACACGGGCGACCAGGTCGGCCTTGCGCACCGAGGGATCGGCGCCGGCGATGAGCAGGCGCTTGCCTTTGCCGTCGCTGAGCAGGTCGACGCCATATTCGATGCGCCCCTTGCCCCCCGTGATAACGACGATCGCGTCGACGGCTGGTGTGGCGGCGGGCGCGGGCTTGCCGAGCGTGACCGCGAACAAGGCAAAGGCGAGCGCGTAGCCGATGGCCAGGAAGGACAGCAGGCGAGTAATCATAGTCGCGCCCGCAATGCCCCGAGCACGGCTCTTCGCGCAACCAAAGTTGCAAGCGCCGCCCCGATCAGCGGAAAGACCGCGAGCAGAAGCGCATCGCTCCAGCCGAGCGGGCGCGTTCCGCCAAGCAAGGTGTCGAGCGCGCCGCCGCCCAGTGCCAGGAGCAGGACGACCCCCGCGAGCGTGGCGCCCGCGACCCCGCCCATCAGCGAATCCACCGCTATCTGTCGCTGGAACAGCCGCGCGATCTGCTGGTCGGTGGCGCCGATCCCATGCATTACCTCGATCGTCGCGCGGTGCGTGTTGAGCGCGCCCCGCGCGGCAAGCACGACCGCCGCCCCGGTTGCGAGCGCGATCAGCACCACCAGGCCGACCGCAAGCGCGATCGACCCGCGAAGCGCCGCGAGCAGCGGGGCGAGGCTGTCGCCTTGGGCCGTCAGCCTTGCGCTTGGCACGGCTCGCTCGACGATCGACCTGACCGCATCGACATTCGCGCCCGGCGCCAGGTCGACGTCGATCATGGCGGGCAAGGGCAGGTCGGCGTCGGCTGCGGCGGGGCCAAGCCATCGCTCGAGCGTCCGGCGAAGCTCCTCCTGCGGAACGGGCGATACGTCGACCACCCCCGGCGCACGGCGCGCGGCCGCCACCGCAATATGCTGCTTCGCCGCGCCGTCCGCGATCTGGATCGAGTAGCGATTCTCGACCCCGGTTCGCACCAACGCCGCCATGTTGCCGAGCGCGAGCGCGGTGGCCGACACGATGATCATGACGAACATCATGATGGCGATGAGCAAGGGAACGGGGCCGCGCACGCCGCCTCCGGGAAGCAGACGGCGCTCGGGCGGAGAGGCGGTCAAGCTCTTCACGCGCGCGCCTCACGGTGCGCCGAGGCTTGCGGCGGGTGGCGAAGCGAGCCGGTCGGATCGATCAACCGCCCGTTTTCCAGCCGGATCAGCTGCGCGCCCGGCGTTGCGGCGATCAGGCCGAGGTCGTGGGTCGCGACGATGACCGTCGTCCCGAGGCGGTTCATCGCGGTCAGCAAGTGAAGGATACGCTCGGCCATGCCGGCGTCGACATTGCCGGTCGGTTCGTCGGCGATGATCAGTTCGGGCTGGGCAATGACCGCTCGCGCGATCGCCACCCGCTGCTGTTCCCCGCCCGACAGGGTCGGCGGGCGCGCGCTGGCGCGATCGGCCAGTCCGACCCAGGCCAGCATTTCGCGGACCGGCCCCTCGACCGAGGTCTCGTCGGCGCCGGCGATGCGAAGCGGAAGCGCGATATTGTCGAAGGCGGACAGGTGCCGGATCAGCCGGAAGTCCTGGAACACCACGCCGATGCGGCGGCGATAGAGGGGCAGCACGTCGCGCGACGCCTCGCCCAGCTCCTCGCCGAACAGGCTCAATCGCCCGCGTGTCGGCCGCTGGTCGAGGTAGAGGAGCTTGAGAAGCGAGGTCTTGCCCGCGCCCGACGGGCCGGTCAGGAAGTAGAATCCGCCCGCCGACAGCCGAAAGTCGAGGTCGCGCAACACCTCGGCGCCCGTGCCGTAGCGCAGGCCGACCGAGTCAAATTCGACGATGCTGTCGGCCAACGCGTACGCTCCCTGTCCCCCACGTGCGATGTGGCACGTCCGCGCCTGCCTTGCCAAGGAGGGAGCATTGCTGTTTATCGAGGATTACCCGTTGAGGAGGGCCCGCGACCAATGATCCTGACCTGCCCCGCATGCGGCACCAAATATGTCGTCAAGGACGGCGCCGTCCCGCCGGGCGGCCGCCAGGTCCGCTGCGCCGCGTGCAAGAACAGCTGGCACCAGGATCCCGAGCCTGTCGCCGCGATCGATCCGGCCCCGCCAGTCGATGTCCCCGTCGCCGAGGATATCGGCGGTGGCCCGCCCGTTCCCGGGGCCGTCGGCGAGCCCGATACGGACACGACGGCCGAGGTGCCCGCGGAGGCCGAAGCGCACGGCATGATCGCCGAGACGCCGGAGCCCTACGATCGCTGGTCGGACCCAGTCCCGCCCGAACCGGCGACCGATCCCGTCGAAGCCGATCCCGCGCCGCCCGCCCGCGACGCTCTGCCCTTTGCGCCGCCGGCGTATGAGCGGGAGCCTGCTCCGCCGCCCGCGCCCGCGGCCGAGGAAGAATATATCGGCTATCTCGATCCGTACGAGGACGAGGAGCGCCCGCGGCGCCGTTGGCCGTGGGCGATCTTGCTGGTTTTCCTGATCGCGCTCGCCGCGGTCGCCTTCTGGTATTTGGCTCCGACCGAATGGAAGGCTCGTGCGGGCATCGCGCAGGCGGGAACGAGCCCCTTGCTCCTCATGATCACCACGAAGGATCGTCAGCAGCTCGAAAGCGGTAACGAGCTCGTCGTCATCAGCGGACGGGTCATCAATCCGACCGATCAGTCGCAGAATGTCCCGCCGATCCAGGCCGAGCTACGCAACAAGGAGTCGAAGGCGGTCATCCATCGCTGGACGATCGCCCCGCCGACGCAGCAACTGGCGCCGCGGGCGAGCGCGAACTTCAACAGCGCGAAGACCGACGTCCCCGAAGGCGGCGACGAACTGACGATCAGCTTGGGCAACGCGCCCGCGACTGGCGTCTAAAAACTATTGAAATTCAAGCAGTTGGGCTGGGTAGGCGATGCCCTGCTCGTTGATCTGCGCGCGGCGTTGTCCGGCGCCTTCCGACTTGCCGCGATGGCCGGGACCGAAGCGCGCGCCCGACACGATCCTGATGCTGGCCTGCGCGCGTACGCTGGCACCGCTGCTCGCGGTCAAGGTCGTGGTGTCCACGCGCTCCGACACCGCCGGGGTGGCGGGGAGAGCCGCGAGGCCTGCCAGGATAGCCAAAGACGCAATCATCTCGGTCACCATAACGACTAGCGCGCAGGTTGGTTACCGCGCCGTTAGGGATTGTTCCATTTTGGACCGAAACGCAAACGCCGCCTTTGCCGTTGCCAGCCTCCCGATGCTTTGCTAGAGGCCGCGCCCTACCAGAGGCAGCGGCACCCGGATGGACCGCTGCCTTTTCATGAGTGCGGTCGTGGCGGAACTGGTAGACGCGCAACGTTGAGGTCGTTGTGGGCGAAAGCCCGTGGAAGTTCGAGTCTTCTCGACCGCACCATTTTTCAGTAAAATCAAAGTCTTGCCTTCGGGCCGCCCAGCCGCGTCCGCAGCCCAAGTCGTGCCAGACGACTTTTGGTTAACGCGGCGGCCCGGGCGTCTCGGCGAGCGCGACGCGGTCGGCTTTGACGATGCGGATGGCGCCCAGCCGGATGACCGTCCGATCCGCGCCGATCTCGATCGGATTGCCGATTTCTGGGGCTGACCCCGAGGCGGCGACGCTGGTGGACGTCAGTCGCAGCGAATAACGACCGTACGCGACGCGTTCGAATAGGATGAAGCCGTCATAGTCGCTGCGCGATGCCGCGACGACCTTGCCCGCCGCGTCGACCAACTCGACATCGAGTCCTTCGAACCCGCGCCCGTCGTCGCGCACCAGCATCCCTTCGATGTCGCCCGCCCCCACGAGCCCGATCTCGATCGTCGCGGCGACGCCCGGACGCGGGACGATCCGCTGGAGCGCCTTGCGCGGCGCGAGCGAGGGATCGGACAGCGTCGAGGTGTCGATCCCCACGGCAAGCGGCTGGAAATGGCGCGAGCCCCGCGACCCGCACGCGGCCTTCATCGTCGCTGACTGCGTCCGAGACGCGCTGTCCGGTGGTGATGCTCGCGCCCTTTTCCCACGGTTCGGCCGAATCGCGGACGCCATTGTCGTTAAGGTCGCGATAGATCCGCGCCTCGACCGCGCCGGTGCTCGCCAGTCGCTGGCTGGTCGGGCGGAAGCCGCCAGCACTCGCGTCGAGCGAGAAGTTGAGGTTGATCCCCGCGGCGACGCTGCCGTCGGTTCCCGCCTCGATCGACGCTGCTGCTGCCACCGCGTTGAAGCGGCGGATATGCGAGACGCGCGCGCGGCCGCGTTTGACCGACGCGTCATACCCCACCGCGCCTTCCCAATCGGCATTTTCCGAAGCGGACCAATAGCCTGACAGCTCGGTCGCCTTGAAACGTCGCTGCGGCGCCGCGTCGAACACGGCTTCACCGCGAACACGAACTTCGCCGATCCGGCCGGTCCCGATCAGCGACAGGTCGACCTGGTCGGGCCTCGCGTCGGACGAGCCGATGTCGCGCTGCCAGCGTGCCTGGCCGGACAAGTTAAAGCCATTGAAGTTGGTCGACAGCCGCCCCGCTGCTTCGAGCGAGCGATTGCCCTTTCCTTCCTCGATCATCCGAACGTCGGCATGCGCGGCGATCCGCCGCTGGCCGAGCTTGATCGGCGCGTCGAGCGACAGCCGCGCGTCGCGATAATGCTGCTGGCGGCGGCCGTTGAGCGTGAAGTCGTTCGCCATCAGCGCATCGGCGCTGACGCTAACCGATCCGATCCGCCCAAGCGCCTGCGCACGCACGGCAGTGCCGCCGCGGCTGTCCCTCGCGACGGCGGTTTCGACCAGTGCCGGTCCGATCGATCGTCGGATCGAGCCTTCGACGAAGGTCAGCCGCTCTTCCCCGTCGAGCAACATCGTCGCGAGCACGCCGACCGAGGTGCGCTTGTCGAGGCCATGCTCGACCTGCACCGCGGCCTGGAGATCGGGCTGGCGGAAGTCGGCGGGTCCATTGCGGGCCAGCGGCGTCGTGGTGCCGTCCTCGCCCAGCATTTTGCCGAGCAGACTCTTGCCGGGCTGGCTGGCCCCCGCCCAATACCAGGTCTTTCCCGCCGGCACCTGATTGTCACCGACGTTGATCGATTCGAGCCGGCTGCGCTGCTGTCCCTGCGGACCGTAGAGGATGATTTCGAACCGATTGTCGCCATAGACGAGCGACACGTCGTCGAACTGATAGCGATTGGCGCCGGTCGAGCGACTAAAGGCGAGCAATTCACCGTTGCGGTAAAGTTCGGCGTCCCAACCGGGCGGGAGTTCGCCCTCGAAGCGGGTGCGGTCGAAGGCGACCGGGTTGTACAGCGGGCGGTTGGTGACCTCTGCGCCACGCCCGGTCAGGCCTGGAACGAGTCGGCTGGTGAGGCCTTGCACGTCACCGACCGCGAAATGGGTGGCGTTGAGTGGTCCAAGCAGGCCGCCATCGGGTTCGGAGCGATAAGCGCGAAGGCGGAGCGAGCGCGGTTTTCCGCGATTGTCGGTCGCCAGTGCCGCGTCGTAGCTGAGATTGGCGATTTCGCCCGCCGCGAGCACTGACGCGCCGCGATCGACCTTGGTCCCGGTGCCGGCATTGTATGTGACGCCGGCGCTGACGATGAAGTCGAGCGCGGGCGCTCGCCACATTCGATAGGGGAGCTTGACCCGCGGCGCGCCTTCGAGCGGCATCGATGCGGGCCTGATCCGGGCGGCGCGGGCCTCCCGCTCGCGCAGCAGCTCGATCGGAAGCTTGGCCTCCGATTCGAGCAGCAGGATCGAGCCCGACGGCACCGCCGTGATCCCAAGCTTGAACCAACGGCCCAACGCCGCGCTGTCGACGCACCAACCTTCGGGTGTTTCGCGGACGCTGTAGGGAGAAAGCTTTTCCTGCACACTTCCGAAGCGAACCGTTCCGGCAGCGACGTTGATATCGATCTTGTGATCTTCGCGGAACGCCCAGCCGCTTGCGTGCTTGGCGGCGAGGTCGATCTTCATCGGCACGTCGAGCGTCGTCAGGAAGTCGCCAAGGACGACGCAAGTGCCTTCGGGCGTCTGATAGGCGCGCACTCCGTCGCCAAGGCGCAATTGGCGAATGTTGACGTCGAGCAGATATTGGGTCTCGGGGTCGGCGGTCCAGCCTGGCGTCACCGGCGTGGCCGCCCACGCAGCGACAGCGCCCGCCGCGGCGAGCGCCATCGACGCAAGAGCGCCGCGCACCAGGCCTTGCGGCCGGTTCATGCTGCTGGCTCCGCCCCCCGGCCCTCCCTAGCGCAGGACCGCGCTGGTTTCGGCGATGGTCACCGGACCGGTATCGGTCGGCTCGATATATTGGACGGTCACCGCGCCGTTGGCCTGCGCAGCATATTTGGGATCGATCGGCACCGACACTGACCGCGAATCGAGTTCGGTGTAGACCGCGACGCCGCGGACGACCGCGATCGGGTCCGAGACGCCGGCTTTCAGCACGCGCACTTCGCCGAAAGTCGAGCGCTTGCCCGACCGGCTGAGATCGACCGCGACCGCGGGCTGGCCATCTTCGACCACCTTGCGGACATTGGCGATGCCGGCCTTGGCCTCGAGATTGCCGAGGCGGACGATGACCGGGATGGTGACCCCGTAGATCGGGGTCAGCTGGAAGGCGACGCCTTCGACTTTTGCGCCCGGCGCAGCGGCAGCGCGGGGCGGCGGCACGGCGCGAAACAACAGGTGCGCGCGATATTCGCCATCGGCCAGTCCCTGCGGGGCGCGCGCCGACAGCCGGATCGCCTGCGGCTGATTCGGCGGCAAAGTGACGCGGCGCGGGGCGAACAGGATCATCTCCTGCGCCGCTTTCTCGCCATCCGAAGGCGCGGTCACGTCGGTCAGGCGCCCGTCGGGGGTCATGCGGCGAAGCTCGACCGAAATGCGGTAGGTTGCGACCTCATCGCCGATATTGTTGAGGATGACCTCGGTCCCGCGGCGCCCGTCGAGCACGATCCGGGTCGGCGCGACCAGCAGGTCCCCAACGCCGGCGTTCGCCGCCGGAGCCGCAAGCAGCAACGCGGGCGCGAGCAGCGTTGCACGGGCGAGCAGGGGAAGGATCGAGAGACGCATGCATATTCCTCCAAAATGGCTGAAGGCACTGATGCATCCGAAATGGTTATCATCCGCCTAACCATGGCGTTCGAAGTGCGGGATCCGGCCACGCAAAAAGGGCCGCCGGTTGCCCGGCAGCCCTTTCCTGGTTCGGCGACTGACGAGCCGCCGATTTTTCTGGTCGTCCCGACTTAATAGTCGACGGTGACTTCGATGTTGCCGACATAGAGGCCGTCGACCGTGGTCGAGGTCAGCGTGATCGCGCCGCCGACCTGGAAGTTGCTGCCCGGCGCGCCCGAGTTGGCGAGCGTGTGCGTCGTCGGCGCGTTCGGCGTGAAGACGAGCTTCTCGTTGTTGCCCGAAGTCGTGTTCGTCAGGTCCGATGCGACGGCGGCGATGTTGACGGTCATCGACTTGGTGCCGGTGACGTTATAGTCGGCCGATGAGACGGTGCCCGAGCAGGTGAGCGCGCCGGTGCAGCCCGACAGGACGCCTGCCTGGCTGATCGAAACGGTCTGCGGCGCGGCGAGCGTGCCGACCAGGATCGTGCCGAAGTTGAGGTTGCGCGCGGCGGTCAGCGTCAGCGGCTTGACGATCTTCGCGGTCGCGGTCGCCTTCGGATTGGCCGAAGTCGGAGCAGCCAGCGCCGGGGTGGCGACGAGCGCTGCGGTCGCGGCGAGCGCCGCCAGAGTGAACTTGTTCATGAAATTTATCCCCACTTGTTTCGATGCCGGAGGGCCAGCCGAGCCGGCCGTCCAACGGTGAGGACGTCATTAACCTTGACCGCTTTCCGCTTTGCTCAGGCCTATGGTTTCCGGCGCATTAAGCATTGGTCCGGAATGGAGAGTTTTCCTGGCAGCGCCTTAGAAATATTCGACGTCGATCGGCACGTCGCCGCGAAATTCGCCGTCGCTGTCGCCGTCGATCTTCAGGATTCCGCCGAATCGGAAGGTCAGCGTGCCGTTCGCACCGAGGCGCGGCGCCGCGATCAGGTCGGTGCGAATCGATTCGAGTTGGATCGTCCCGCCGGACAGGCCGTGCAGCACGATCTGGTCGGGCAGTCCGATCCGGACATGGCGGCCCGGCTCCCCGCGAATGACGACCTGGCCGACCATCGCCCGCGCGCCGATCGCCTGGATCGATCCCCCGACGCTGCGCGCGCCGTCCGGACCGAGTTCCGCCATGCCCGCGCCGCTGCCGCTGAGGATCAGGCGGTCGAAGTCTAGCGTCGTTTCCACGTCGAGACGAACCGCAGTTTCGTTTCCGCTGCTTTGCTTGGCGGGATCGACCGAACAGAGGCGGCAGGGGGCCAGCACCGATTGCGAAGCCGCCGGCGTTGCAAGTCCCGTCGCGAATAAGGTCGCGAGGACGAAAGGGGCAAGTTGGAGGCCCATCAAGGCACCAAGCTACGCAAGGAGCGTTGAAACAGGGTTAACGATGCTTTCACGCACTTCACCGAACGGAACTGCCGACGATGACCGATCAACGCCGAACCGACGCCGACTGGCGCGCGTCCCTGAGCCCCGAACAATATCGAATCCTGCGCGAAGCGGGCACCGAAGCGCCGTTCACCGGCGAATTGCTCAACAACAAGGGTGAGGGCACCTACCGATGTGCCGCGTGCGGCGAGCCGCTGTTCGGCAGCGACACCAAATATGACAGCGGCTCGGGCTGGCCGAGCTTCACCGCGCCGATCGAAGGCGATGCGGTGGAGGAAAAGACCGACCACAGCCATGGCATGAGCCGCACCGAAGTCCGCTGCGCGAAATGCGAAGGCCATCTGGGCCATGTATTTCCCGACGGACCGGGCGAAACCGGGCTCCGCTATTGCATCAACAGCGCGTCGCTCGACTTCGACGACCAGAAGAGCGATCACGCCGAAGAAGACGAAGAAGTTTCGACCGCGCGCGACGCGTGACGGTAACGCTTGTCGGGGCGCGTGCGGTTCAATAGGGAATTGGGCCAATGGCCCGCGCGACCCCGAGCAGCTTCAAGGCGATGGCGCTGACCGCATTCAAATGGGGTCTGGGTTTTGCCGTCGCCGGACTGGTCGCGCTGATCATCGCGGTCGTGATCGCGATGATGTCGCTCCCCGACTATCGCCAACTCACGCGCCGCTCCGACCTTGGCCAGATGGTTCGCGTTCGCGCCGCCGACGGGTCGCTACTCGTGTCACTGGGGCCGACGTTCGGCCGCTGGCTCCCCTACGACGAGATCCCCGCGACGATGCGGTCGGCGATGATCGCGGTCGAGGATCGCCGCTTCCGGAGCCACCTTGGCGTCGACCCGATCGGCATGGCGCGGTCGGTCAAGGTGCGGTTCGACACCGGCCAATGGCGTCAGGGCGGATCGACGATCACGCAGCAGCTGGCGCGCAACATCTTCCTGACCAACAGCCGCACCTTCGGCCGCAAAATCCGCGAGGCGGTGCTCGCGCTCGCGCTCGAGCGCAAATTCTCGAAGGACCAGATCCTCGAACTCTACCTCAATCGCGTCTATTTCGGCGGCGGCGCCTACGGCATCGATGCTGCCAGCCGCACCTTCTACGGACATGGCGGCGAGAATCTTACGCTCGGCGAGGCGGCGATCATTGCCGGCCTGGTCAAGGCGCCGTCCAACTATTCGCCCACCGCCGATGTGGAAGCTGCCCGCGGCCGTGCGGGGGTGGTGCTCGATTCGATGGTGCGCAACGGCTTCCTGCCCGCGTCGGCAGCCGCGTCAGTCGACCCTGCCGAAATCCGGGTTCAGCCCGCCACCAAACAGAACAGCGTCCGGTATTTTACCGATTGGGCGCTCCCGCAGCTCGACACGCTCATCGACGAGACCAGCGAGCCGATCGACGTGTTCACCACGCTCGACCCCGGAATGCAGACCGCCGCCAATCGCGCGGTGAACGCCAACACGCCGCGCGGCGCGCAGGGAGCGCTGGTTGCGGTCGATCGCGATGGGGCGGTGCGCGCGATGATCGGCGGGCGCGATTATGTCGATTCGATCTACAACCGCGCGACCCAGGCGGAGCGTCAGCCGGGATCGGCGTGGAAGCTGTTCGTCTATCTCGCCGCGCTCGAATCGGGGATGAAGCCGACCGACACGGTCGTCGACGAACCGGTGACGATCAACGGCTGGACCCCGCGCAATTCCACCCGCACTAATCTTGGCCCGATCACGCTGCGCGAGGCATTTTCGCGGTCGATCAACACCGTCAGCGCGAAGATCGGCGATGCCTTGGGGTTCGGGACGATCGCCGACATGGCGCGCCGGTTTGGCATTTCAGGCACCATCTCGACCTATCCGTCGATGGTGTTGGGGACCAGCGACGTTCGCCTGATCGACATGACCCGCGCCTTTGCGGCGGTACAGAACCGCGGCGTCAGCGTGATGCCCTACGCGATCCGCCGCGTCGTCACCGCCGACGGGCAATTGCTCTACCAGCACCAGGCGACCGAGGAGCGCGTGCTCGTCGCGCCGTGGGTTGCGGCGGGAATGACCGACCTTCTGCAATCGGCAGTGCTGTCCGGGACGGGCCGTGCCGCCGCCATCGGGCGACCGGTCGCAGGCAAGACCGGGACGACCACGTCGAACAAGGACGGCTGGTTCATCGGCTTTTCAAGCGGGCTGACGACCGGGGTGTGGATGGGGCGCGACGACGCGCGCACCGTTGCCGGCCTCCAGGGCGGAACCGCCCCGGCCCGCGCCTTCTCCGATTTCATGAAGGTTGCGGTGGCCAAGCGCCCGGTCGAATCCTTCGAGACCGAGGCGCCGCTGCCCGATTGGCAGCTCGAACCCGACGAAGAGGCATGGGGCCTCAATCTGGAAGACGAGGCGCCGATGATGGTCGACGCCGACGGCAATCCGATCGGTCCTGCGCCGGCCGATCCGCTCGCCCCGGGCTCGGCGCCTCCGACCCCCGAGCAGGGACAGGTCGACCAGCAATGGCTCGATGAAGTTCTCGATCGGCCGCGACCGGCACAGCCGAGCCCGCCGCCGCCCTCAGCGCCCCCGCCCGAGCCGTTTGAGCCGGGGGCTCAGGGCACGTAATTCGGCGCGCACCGTCGCTACATCGCCGTCGAACAATGCCGCTTCGGCCTCGCGAAACGCCGCTCCGTGATTCATGTGAAGCCGATGCGCGACCTCGTGCGCGACCACCCATCGCAGAATGGCAGGCGGCGCCATCACCAGCCGCCAATTGTAGCGGATCGAGCCGCTGGCCGAGCAACTTCCCCAGCGCGTGCCGGCGTCACCGACGCTGACCGATGAGATCGTCACGCCCGCGCGTTTTGCCGCGGCGGCGGTTTCCTCGCTCAATCGTTCGCGCGCCAGGCTCCGCAGGTGCCGCTCGATCCGCGCGGCGAACGAGGCGGGCTCGCCGCCGCAGATCATCCGGTTTTCGACAAGGCGGGCGGTTCGTGGCGCCTGCGCGTCCCAGTGAAGCTGCACCTCGCGCCCTTCGACCAGAATCGAGACGCCGGGGACGAACGGCTCGCTCGGCGCCAGTCTCGCGATCTGCGCGTCGACCCAGTCCGACTGGCGACGCGCCCAGTCCAACGCGGCGCGCCGGCTGGTGCGTTTCGGGCAGGTCAGCGTCAGGCACTCGCGCGCTTCGTCGAGGCGAAGGCGGAGCATTCGTGCGCGCGGATGGGGCCGGATTTCGACCGGCCACGCCAGCCCGTCGACCGTCAGCGCCTCAGAGCGGGCGATCGACAAGGTGATATTCCAGCTCGCCCGCGTCGAGCTCGCTGACGGTCCAGCCGCGGGTCGACTGTCCCGCCTGGTGTACCGTCTCGCGGCTGCCGGAGACGAGGTAATGCCATTCGGGAAGCGGCTCGCCGTCGGCGCGAAGGCGATAGGCACAGGTCGAGGGCAACCATTCGAGGCCGTCGACCTTGCCGGGGGTCAGTTGCACACAATCGCTGACCAGCTTCTTGCGGTTCGAATAATCGGTGCACTGCCCCTGTCGCCGGTCGAGCAGCTTGCACGCCACGTTGGTCGCGTAGAGCTGTCCAGTGTCCTCGTCTTCGAGCTTGTGGAGGCAGCAGCGGCCGCAGCCGTCGCACAGCGCTTCCCACTCCCCACGGTCGAGCGAGGCCAAGGGCTTTTCCCAAAAGGGTTTTGCGCTATTCATGAGGCGCTCAGCCTTGGTGCGGCAGGGCGGCAAGATCAAGGCAAAGGGTATCGAGATGCGTGACTGGGGCACGGCGGCAGTAACCGCGATCATGATCGCGACGGCGGGACCGGCGCTTGGTCAAGCGATGAACGGGTCGGAAGGCGAAGCATTCCTTACCGCCGTCAAGGAGGGCGATGCCAGCAAGGCCTTGCCGATGATCGACAGTAGCGGCGGTCGGATCGTCAACTTTCGCGGGTTCGCGGGCGACACCGCGCTGCACATCGCAACGCGCCAGCGGGAGACCGATTGGGTCGGCCACTTGCTGGGCAAGGGCGCCGACCCGAACATTGGCGATCGTAATGGTGATACGCCGATGATCCTCGCGGCGCGGATTGGCATGTCCGACGCGGTCGGATGGATGCTGGCGCGCAACGCGCGGGTCGACACGGCCAACAAGCGCGGAGAGACCGCCTTAATCGTGGCGGTTCAGGCGCGGCAGCCGGATATCGTCGAAATGCTGCTCGAAGCGGGTGCCGACGCCGACAAGTCCGATTTCGCCGCCGGTTATTCGGCGCGCGACTACGCCAAGCGCGACAGCCGCAATCCGCGGATCCTAAAGCTGATCGAAACGGTCAAGTCGACGCGGCGCAAGGCCGCCGGTCCCAACCTTTAGCGATCGTCGCCAAGGCTGGGGTCGATCGACGCCGACAATCGACGGGCGGCACGACGGGCGAAGCGAAGCGTCTCAGCCTTGCGGCGGGCTGGGGCCAAGGGGCGCGTGGACGCTTCGCGGACCACGGCGGCATCATAGCGATCAGCCACGAGTAGTCCCGCTTGTCCCGGCAAGAAGCGCGCATCGTCGAGCAGCGAGGCCAGCGCCTGCGGCACTGCCCAGAAGAAACGATCGCAATAATCGAGATAGTCGCCCCATTTCTGGTCGCCCAGCAGGTCTGCACGGCTGACCTTGATCTCCACGATCGTCAGTTCGCCCTTGGCGCCAATCGCCATCAGATCGGCGCGGCGGCCGTTGGGCAACGGCACTTCGCACATCGCGAACAGGTCGTGCCGGCAGAACAGTCGCGTCACCCCGCGCGCGACGTCGAGCGCGACCGGCGGAAGATCGTCGAAGCAGGATGAATCAGGAGCGGGAATCGGGGCGCTGGACATGCCCCGTCGTTAGAACAAAAAGAGACCGGCGCAAAGGCCGGTCCCCTGTGTTCATCGCAGTTGCGCGGGCAACTCAGCGATAGAAAACGTGATTCCCGAGCGTCGCGACGCGGGTCATACGCCAGCCTGGCGAGACGCGGCGCGCATGGAAGGACAGTGCCTTGCCGACGGGCGAATCGTGAAGCTTGTTGGCGACGATCTTCGCCACCGCGACGGCATTCTTCCACTGCAGCCCGCCACGAGCGATCGACGGCATCGAGCCGCCACGCACGAAGCTGAACTGGCCGCGCTGATACACCACGCCGCAGAAGCTCTTCGGGTATTTGCCCGAGGTCGTGCGGTTGGCGATCACGTGGCCAACCGCAAGCTGGCCCTTGAGGCTCTCGCTTTTCGATTCGAAGTAAATGGCGCCGGCGAGACATTCTAGCTCGCGGCTTCCCGCCTCGGTGGAGCGCAGGCTGGCAACGGTCTCGGCCAGCGATGCCTTGGCAGCGAGGGCTTCTTCTTCGGCGGTGTCGGTGGCGGGCTCGCTCTCACCTTCGGTCGAGGCGGGCGGCGTCAGCAGCGTTTCAGTCGGACGGGCCGGGATCGGAAGGCTGGCGTAGGTCAGTGGAACCTTGGTCGTCTCGACAGTAGTGAGCGGCTCCATCTGGGGAGCAACTTTTGCCGGTGCGACCGAGGAGGCGGTCAGGGCGGCAATCACCGTCAGGACGGAACGAAAGGTCACGAACATGTATTCACTTATCTGTGCGGTGAACCGGCCGTCCGGCGATTGATGCGTGAACTTACGCACCGCTCGCCGAGGGTGATCCCCCGACTGCGTGGCATCTCATGTCGGCCTTCAAACGCCGGTGTGCGGATGCCCCCCGCTCTGTTGTTGACCCGCTATTCGCCGATGGTTCCGCCGGGTCAACCGATGGCGATCGTTTCAGCGATGAATCGTTCCGCCTCCGCGATATCCAGTTCGATGAGCCACAGATCGGTGTCGAATTTAACCCGGCGATCGATCCATTTCGCCCGGTCTTCCGCCGAGGATTCGGCATTGGGGCCGACGATCTGCCAGCGGTAATCGCCGTTCGGTTGAAGGGTGCGTTCGACGAAAGCGGAGTGTTGGCCGCGACTTGCGAGCGTCAGGATGATCGCCCCGCGGTCGGGGTCGCCCTTGCGAATCACCATGCCGAACCCGCCTTCCGCCTCGGCTCGGCGGAGCAGCGAGCTGGCCTCGACGCGGGCGGGAAGCCGGTCGTTCACCGGGCGGCGCGGTAACCGGGCAGCCCGGCCAGCGCGATTCCCGAGCGCATGAAGGTTCCGGTCCCGCGCGCGCATTCCTCGCCGGTTGAATCAACGATCCGCGCCTCCGCGACGAATACCCGGCGCCGACCCGAGATCCAGCGTCCCTCCGCGCGAGCCGCGCCCTCCTTCATCGGTTTGGTGAAGTGGAGGTTGAAGGCGGTCGTCAGCAGAAAGCGATCGCTGACCAAACTGTTGGCGGCATAGAAAGCCGCATCATCGAGCATCTTGAAATAGAGCGTCCCGTGCGCCGCGCCCGCAGCGTGGAACAGGTCGGGGGAAATGGCGAAGCGAATCTCGCTCTGCCCCGCCCGCCCGAGGACGAGGTCAGTATCGAAATATTGGTTGATCGGCGCCGACCGATAGAGCGATTCCAGCGAACGGAGATGCGCTTCCTCGCCGCTGAGCGCCTCGTCAGGCGGCATCGCGTTCCTCTGCACCGAGCAGCACTGCCGACAAGGCATCGCGCGAGCGCGCCCCGCGGATTTTCTCGACCGTCGCGGCATGGCGGACGAGTCGGCTGACCGCGGCGAGCGCCTTCAGATGCTCAGCACCCGCGTCGGGCGGGGAGAGGAGGAGGAAGACGAGATCCACCGGCGCACCATCAATCGCCTTGTAATCGAGCGGAGCCGCCAATCGCGTCACCAGCGCGTAGACCCGGTCGAGCCCGGCAAGCTTGCCGTGCGGGATCGCGACCCCGCCGCCGAACCCGGTCGACCCCAAGCGCTCGCGCTCGGCGATCGCGTCGGCGATCATGGTGGTATCAACCGACAATCGCTGACCAGCGATCTGCGCGAGCTGGTTGAGCAGCTGGCGCTTGTTGCCGGCCGACAGGTCGGTGCGGATCGCATCGAAATCGAGGAACTGGGAGAGTTGCATGATCAATACCCGATACAAGCGATAAGCGCCGACGGATCGGGCGCCGGCTAGCTAGACCAGTCGCCCGTCGCTGTCACTTGCCCGACGGTTCGACCCAGCCGATGGTTCCGTCGTCACGGCGATAGACCATGTTGAAATTGCCGGTTTTCGGGTTTTTGAACATTAGCGCGTTGGTGTTGCGCAGATCGAGCATCATCACCGCGTCGGACACGCTCGCTTCGGGAATGTCGACGCGGGTTTCCGCCACGATCGCGGGCGACGGCGGCAGCGGCGATTCATTGTCCTCGGGCGCAGCGAAAACGGTGTAGGCCGCATTCTCCTCGAGACCGGCTTCGGCGCCATTGCCGCGCCGTTCGCGAAGGCGGCTCATGTAGCGCTTCAGCTGCCGCTCGATCTTGTCGGCGGCGCCATCGAAGGCGACGTGTGCATCGCTGGCGCGGTTTGACGATTTCAGGACCACGCCCTGCGCCACCGGTGCGACGATGTCGCAGGTGAAATGCTCGTGCGGCGCCTTGCCGAAGGTGACGTTGGCCGCCACGGCCCGCGAGAAATATCGATCCGCCATCGCGGACATTCGATCCGAGACATGACCCTGCAGCGCCTCGCCGGTGTCGACCTGATGACCCGCGACCCTGATGTCCATGTGATGTCTCCTTGGAAAAACTTGTGTGACGCTGACGCGACGAATCAGGCGGCCCGGGTTTCCGCGGGATCGTCGAAACGAGCCCACAGCGGATTGGCCACCTTCACAAGAAACGCACGGTGACGCGCCAGTTCCTCAGGCGATGCAAAATGAGGACGAGCCGGTCGCACCGGGCGTTCGGACAGGATCTGCGCGCTGGAGACGGTCTCCGCGCTCGGGCGGTCGGTGACCAAGCCAAGGCCGATCTGCCGCCCACCGGTTAGTTCGATATAGACCTGCGCCAGCAATTGCGCGTCGAGCAACGCGCCGTGCTTCACGCGCTGGCTGCGATCGACCCCGAAGCGGGTGCAGAGCGCATCGAGGCTATGCTTGGCGCCCGGATGGCGCGAGCGGGCGATCGTCAGCGTGTCGACCATGCGGGTCATGCACACCGACGGGCGCCCGCACCGGCCAAGCTCGTGATTAAGGAAGCCGAAGTCGAAGCTGGCATTGTGCGCGACCAGCGGGGAATCGCCAATGAATTCGAGCAATTCCTCGACCTTGTCAGCGAACAGCGGCTTGTCCGACAGAAAGGTGTCGCCAAGCCCGTGAACCGCTTCCGCCTCACCCGGCATCGATCGTTCGGGATTGAAATAGGCGTGGTAATGCCGCCCCGTCTCGACCCGGCCGATCATTTCGATGCAGCCGATTTCGACCATGCGGTCGCCCCCCGCGGGGCTCAGGCCCGTGGTTTCGGTGTCGAAGACGATTTCGCGCATGGCCTTCTTAAACACCCGCACGCAGGCCGAGGCAAGCAAGGATCGTGTCGACCTGGGCTTTCGTCGCGTCGAGCGGACCCGACGTGTCGATCACGAAGTCGGCGCGCGCGCGCTTGTCGGCATCGGGCAGTTGGCGCGACAGGATTTGCTCAAACTTCTCCGCGGTCATGCCGGGCCGGCCGAGCACGCGTTCGCGCTGGACCTCGGGCGGCGCCGATACGACGATCACCTTGTCGAACGCAGCCTCGCCGCCGGTCTCGAACAATAGCGGAATGTCGAACAGCAGCGCCTTGGCATCGCCGTTGTTGACGATGAAGCGCGTGCGTTCATGATGGACTGCGGGATGGACGATCGCCTCCAGCGCCGACAATTCCGCGGGATCGCCGAGCACCGCCGCCGACAGCGCGTCGCGATCGACCTTGCCGTCGCGCGTCGTGCCCGGGAAGCGGCGTTCGATGGCGGGGACGAGCCGGCCGCCTTCGCCTTGGAGCATGCGCACCGTCGCATCGGCGTCGAAGACAGGGATGCCGGCATCGCGAAACATCGCGGCGACGGTCGATTTGCCCATGCCGATCGACCCGGTGAGCGCAAGCGTGATCATCGCCCCAGCTTTTGCCAGAGATCGACGTCGCGGTCACGCGGCGCGTCCACCCCGAACAGCAACCGGAAGCTGCGGTCGGCCTGCTCGACCAGCATGTCGAGCCCCGCGACGGTCCTCAATCCCCGCGCCCGCGCCGCCTGCAGCAGCGGCGTATCGTCGGGGTCGGTGACCATGTCGAACACCCATCCCTTGTCGGGAAGTCCGCCAAGCTCGCAATTAAGGCAGTCGCGACCGGGCATGCCGAGCGGGGTCGCGTTGATCAGTCCATCGCTTTCGATCGGCGCCGTCAGTGGCGCCGGCTCGACATCGAGCCCGAACTCGACGCTGAGCTTGCGCGCCGCGACCATGTCACGCGCCTGGATCCGCACCGCCGACACCCCGAGCAACTTCAGTGCGACCAGCGCCGCCCGCGCCGCGCCGCCATTGCCGAGGATCGTGACCGAGCCGAATGCGGCCCCACGCTTCGCCAGCCGCCCAAGCAGCATGCCGATGGCCCGGACATCGGTGTTCACCGCGGTCAGCCCGCCGTTTCGCCGGATCAACAGGTTGGCCGCGCCGGCCGCGAGCGCCTGATCGGTCGCTTCGTCCGCGAGATGCAGCGCGTCGAGCTTGAGCGGCATGGTGACGTTGGTCCCGCGCCAAGCGGGGTCGGCGCGTCGCTCGGCAAGATAGGCGGGCAGCGTCGCCCGATCGACCCGATATCGCCGATAGTCGGCGTCGATCCCGAGCACCTCGAGCCAGAAATTATGGATCAACGGCGAGCGGCTATGCTCGATCGGGTCGCCAATCACTTCGGCATAGGGGCGGGTCATGCGGCCACCAGTCCGCGCGCCCGAAGCGCGCCGAGCAGGGGGAGCAGGGGCATGCCGAGGATGGTGTAGAAGTCGCCATCGATGCGGTCGAACAGCGTCACGCCGCGACCCTCCATCCGGAAGACCCCGACACAATAGCCGACGTCGGGCCACTCGGCATCGAGATAGGAGGCGATGAACTCGTCGCTCAACGCGCGCACGACGAGGGTGGCAGTATCGACATGGCTCCAGTCGATGCGGCCGTCCTTCGCCAACGCCACCGCGCTCGACAGGCGCATCTTTCGTCCTGAGAAGCGGCGAAGGTGATCCGCGGCTTCGTCGCGATCACGCGGTTTCGAATAGCGGACGCCATCGACCTCGAGCACGCTGTCCGACCCGATGCTCCAGTCATCGCCGCGCCCCGACAACGCCTTTCCCTTGGCGAGCTGCAGCGCCAGGCTTGCGCCGTCGCCGTCGTGCGACTGCTTGGCCGCATCCTCGTCGAAATCGGGACTTTCCGGGCGATATTCGACCCCGGACTGGTCGAGCATCGATCGCCGGATGGCGCTGCTGCTGGCGAGAATGAGAGTCATGGGAGAAGCCTGTGGAAAAACCGGTGCGCATCCCTAGCGCAAGGCCGGGGATGACCCAACTGGCCCGATCGCTCCCCGCTGCGCGCGCAGTTTTGCGACTCTTGTCCACAGGGGATGAATCTTCTCCCCAGCCTGTGAATCATGGGAATGAGTTGGTGCGACTCGCCGGATTCCCCGACGTCGCGATTGAATCGCCGCTGTTGGCAAAGTCGGAAGCCGCGCTTAAACCCCGCTGCCAACGCCCCATCATCATCATCAGTCTAAGACTATAAGACTCTATATTAGGAGAAAGAGGCTGGCCCGCGTCCCGTCCGACCCGTCGCCGGGTGCCCCGTTTAAGCCCCTGCTCAGCGTTCTCCGCGGCGAGCGGCAGGATCCGCCTCCGATGTGGCTGATGCGCCAGGCTGGCCGCTACTTGCCCGAATATCGCGCGCTTCGGGCTGAGAAGGGCGGCTTCCTCGACATGGTCTACGATCCCGCCGCCGCGGCCGAGATCACCTTGCAGCCGCTCGCGCGCTTCCCGTTCGACGGCGCGATCCTGTTTTCCGACATCCTGATCGTTCCGCACGCGATGGGCATGGACCTGACCTTCGTTGCCGGCGAGGGCCCGCGGCTTTCGCCGACGATGGACAAGGCGCGCATCCGCGACCTGAAGCCTCACTTCGAGCAGTTCGACCCGATCTACGAGACGGTGCGGCGGGTGAAGGCCGCGCTTCCCGGCAACGTCACGCTGCTTGGCTTTGCCGGCAGCCCGTGGACCGTCGCCACCTACATGATTGCGGGTCAGGGCAGCCGCGAGCAGGCCGAGGCCCGCATGCTCGCCTACGCCGATCCGGCGAAGATGGGCGCGCTGCTCGACATCGTTGCATCGATCACGGTCGATTATCTGTCGGGTCAGATCGAGGCGGGGGTCGATGCGGTCCAGTTGTTCGACAGTTGGGCGGGAAGCCTGTCGCCGACGCAGTTCGAGCAACTCGTCATCGCGCGCACCGCGTGGATTGTCGACCAGCTGAAACAGCGCCACCCCGACACGCCGATCATCGGCTTCCCCAAGGGCGCGGGCGGCAAGCTTGCGGCCTATGCGCGTGAAACCGGGGTCGACGCGATCGGCATCGACGAGACGGTCGATCCGGCTTGGGCCCACCGCGAACTGCCGCCGGGGATGCCCGTTCAGGGCAACCTCGACCCGCTCGCGCTGATCGCGGGCGGGGACGCGCTGGAGGATGCCGTACAGCGCATCCTTGACGCCTTCGCCATGCGGCCCCACATCTTCAACCTCGGCCACGGGATCCAGCAGACGACGCCGATCGCGCACGTCGAACAGCTCGTTCGGCTGGTAAAGGGCTGAGGCGATGCTGAGCGAATATCAGGGATTTCTGGGAAGCGCCTACCTTTGGGTGAAGGCCGCGCACCTGACCTTTGCAATCTTCTGGATCGCGGGCCTGTTCATCGTTCCGCGCTATTACATCCATCACAGCCAGGCGGCGCCCGGATCGGCCGAGGACCGCGCCTGGATCGAGCGCGAGGACCGCGCCCGGACGATCATCCTGACGCCGGCGATGCTGATCGTGTGGACGCTGGGGCTGATGCTAGCGGTGCACCTCAATGCGTTTGGGCAGGTCTGGTTCTCGGCCAAGCTGGCTTTCGTGCTGCTCCTGACCGGCTACCAGGGCTGGATCGGCGCCTACGGCCGAAAGCTTGCCGCGGGGCATCGCGACCTCGAGGACAAACGCCTCCGGCTGATGAACGAGGTCCCGGGCATCCTGACCGCGATCATCGTCGTCCTGGTCATCGTCCGCCCCTTCTAATTCGGCGCCTTGCGATTGACTTGACCACCCCGCGCGACTTAAGCGCAGGGGCAAGACGGCTGCACCGGTCCAGTCCCATGTCGATCCGGTGAGCCACCAGTTCCGTCCCATGTCCGGCGTCCTGCCGCGCGTCATCTCCTGATCATTCGAATACTCGGAAAAAAATCCATGCATCTCAAGGACCTCAAGCAGAAAAGCCCCGCCGACCTCGTCGCGATGGCCGAGGAAATGGGCGTCGAAGGCGCATCGACCCTGCGCAAGCAGGACTTGATGTTCGGCATTCTGAAGGTCCGCGCCGAGAATGGCGCCGAGATCATGGGCATGGGGACGATCGAGGTCCTCAACGATGGTTTCGGCTTCCTGCGCAGCCCGGAAGCCAATTATCTCGCCGGCCCCGACGACATCTATGTCGCGCCGAACCTCGTCCGCCGCTTCGGGCTCCGCACCGGC